>NZ_JBFRGZ010000023.1:0-61288 GCF_052115605.1 Arthrobacter sp. 2MCAF15
ACACCCCAATCCGGGCAGAGGCTTGCGTGACCGCCATCCCCTGCCGCAGAAGTGAAAAGAACTCATCCTTCAGCGCATCGGGCGCCCGATAACCACTCGGCATGGCAACCTCCAAAAATCAGATGTTGCAACGACCGTATGATTCTGCGGGACCTCCATGGACCGGAAGTGACCCCGTGTTGCCGGGCGCCGTCAGGAGTTTGGGATCAGTCCTCCCGGCCGGCCAGGGCACGCCACAGGAAGTGCTGGCTGCGGCTCTGCAGGGCCGCCGCCTGCCGGTTGTCCGAGGCGCCGGCGTGGCCGCCCTCGAGGGCCTCGTGGAACCAGACGTTGGGGATCCCCATGGCCTGCATGCGGGCTGCCATCTTCCGGGCCTGGACCGGGCCCACCCGGTCATCCGAGGTCGCTGTCCAGATGAATGTCTCCGGGTAGTCCACGCCGTCCCTGAGCAGGTGGTAGGGCGAGAACGTCCTCAGGAACTCCCACTGCTCGGGGACATCGGGGTCGCCGTATTCGCCAATCCAGGAATAGCCCGCGGAGAGTTTGGTGTACCGGCGCATGTCCAGGAGCGGAACCCCGCAGGACACGGCGCCGAACAGTTCCGGGTACTGGGTGAGCATGTTGCCCACCAGCAGCCCGCCGTTGGAGCCGCCGACGCAGCCGAGCCGCTCCCGGGATGTGACGCCGCGGGAGATCAGGTCCTTCGCCACGGCGGCGAAGTCCTCGTACGCGCGGTGGCGGTTGCCCTGCAGCGCGGCCCGGTGCCAGGCCGGCCCGTACTCGCCGCCGCCGCGGATGTTCGCCACCACGTAGACGCCGCCGCGGCGGTGCGGGGTCTCACCCTCGGCCCCGCCGGACTCCGCCGTGCGACGCTCCAGCCACGCCCGGCCGATCGAGCCGCTGTACGCCGGGGTCCGGGAAATCTCGAAGCCGCCGTAGCCGGACAGCTGCGTCGGGTTCTGGCCGTCCAGCACCAGGTCCTTGGCGGCCACCTGGAAGTACGGAACCTTGGTGCCGTCGCTGGACACCGCGAAGTGCTGCTGGACTTCGTAGTCGGCCTCGTTGAAGAACGACGGCGCGGTCCGGATCACCTCGTGCGTGCTGGTCACGCCAGCCCCGGAGTCAGCGGTGCGGGCGAGTGTCCCGCGGGTCAGGGTGGTGGGCGTTGTGAAGCCGGTGGCCACGAGCCAGAAGTCGTTCCCCGCGCCCGGCGCCTCGCCCTCGGCCACCGAGGCGGCGCCGCCGGTTCCGTCGTCGTCCGAGCCTTCGGCGTCGTCCTCGTCATCCACCGCGAAAGCGTTGACGTCGTGCAGGGGCGGGCAGGCGTCCAGCACCGTGGCCCCCCACGCGGCGTCCTTTCCGGGGCGGCGCGGATCCAGAACGTGGATTTCCGAGGACACGTCCCGGAGCAGGTTCAGCAGCAGGAAGTCCCGCGTCCAGCTCCAGGACTGCAGGGAAGTGTGCGGATCGGGGGTGAAAAGCACGGCGAGGTCCCGGGAGCCGGCCAGGAAGTCATCGAACCCGGCCGCGAGCAGGGAACCGGCCGGGTGGATGGTGCCGTTGACGGTCCAGTCGCGCTGCGGACGGAACAGCAGCCATTCGCGGTGCGAGCTCAGGTTCACGTCTGCGGGCACGTCCAACTGCACCCATTCGCCGTCGCGCAGTACGGAAGTGTTCTTCTCGAAGAAGCTGATCCAGTCGACGGCAAAGGTGCGTTCGAAGCCCGGAGTGGAGTCGTGCGCCACGATCGCCATCATGTGGTCCTCGGGAATGTCGAACAGCTGCTCGGCCTGCGCCAGGGAATCTCCGCGGCGCAGCTTCACCCCGGTCCGGGCATAGGACGAGGTGGTCCGCGGCAGGTCCTGCGCGGTGGTGGCGACCAGCAGGGTGTCTGCGTCCAGCCAGGAGGCGTTGCCCTTGCCGGTCGGGAGGTCGAAGCCGCCGTCGGCCGGGTCCACGAAGCTGCGCGCCTCGACGTCGAACTCCCGGTGGCGGTTGGCGTCACCGCCGTCGGGGGAGAAGGCCAGCAGGGCCCTGCGGTGGGGTTCGCCCGGGGCCGGGCGGAGGAAGTTGGCGCCGTGGAAGACCCAGTCGTGGCCCTCGGCGGCGGCGAGGGCGTCGACATCGAGCAGCACATCCCACGCGGGGGTCCCGGCCCGGTAGCTGTCCCAGCTGGTGCGCCGCCACAGGCCCTTGGGGTTCTCGCGGTCCTTCCAAAAGTTGTAATACCACTCGCCGTGCTTGCCCACCATGGGGATCCGGTCGGTGGAGTCGAGGACCTCCAGGATTCGGCCTTCCAGGTCGGCGTACTCCGCATCCTCGAGGAGCTCCTCGGTGCGGGCATTCTGTTCACGGACCCATGCCAGCTGTTCCTGGCCGTAGATGTCCTCCAGCCAGATGTTCTCGTCAACAGGTTCGGGGGAAATCCCTCCAGTAGGGAGGGCGCCGGTGGCGTGGCCGGACGCGGACGGGTGATCAGCTTCTGTGGTGGTCATTTTTCAATCCAAGAACATCGGTGCGGCAGTGGCAAGTCAGGCGGGCGTCAAACCGGCGGCCGGGTTGCCGATACTCTGGATGCCGTGGGCATATCGCGAAGCATCCGGACGGCAGTGATAGGCGCCGGTCCCCGGGGCACGAGCGTGCTGGAACGGCTGCTCGCCAACTGGGTCTCCGCCGGCTCCGCGGGAACCCTGCACATCGACGTGATCGACCCGTACCCGGCGGGCCCCGGGCATGTCTGGCAGCCCGGACAGTCGCGGCTGTACCTGATGAACACGCAATCCTTCTATCCCACGGTCATCCCCGAGGGCCSGGAGCTCGCCCCGCCGCTGGCCGGGCGCACGTTCGACCAGTGGCGCGAAGTCCAGCAGTACAATCCGCAGCCCTCGCTCACTGACGAGGAGCGGACCGAGGTGTCCCGGCTCGGCGAGACAGACTTCCCCAGCCGGGCCCTGTATGGCCGCTACCTCCGGTCCACGCTCGAAGAGCTGCTCACCGTGCTGCCGGCGGGCGTCACCGTGGACTTCCACCTGGCGACGGCGGCTTCCGTCCGCCACTCCGCTGCGGAGCCTGCTGACCAGGCGGCCGAGCAGGGGGTCCCGGGGGAAAGTTCGGTGCGGTTCGACGTCGTCCTCGAGGACCGCACGGTGCTTACCGTCGACTCCGTGGTGCTGGCCATGGGCCATCTCGACGCGCGGTTGAACGCCGAACAGCGGGAGCTGCGCACCGCCGCGGAGGAACTCGGGCTCCTCTACGTGCCGCCGGCGGCGCCGGCCGACGTCGACTGGTCCGTGGTGCCGGCCGGAAAGCCTGTCCTGGTGCGCGGCATGGGCCTGAACTTCTTCGACGTGATGGGACAACTGACGGAGGGGCGCGGCGGCCGGTTCCTTGCCGGCGAAAGCAGCGGTGAACTGACGTATGAGCCGTCCGGCCGCGAACCACTAATCATCGCCGCCTCACGCCGCGGGACCCCCTACCGGGCGAAGGCGACCCTCACCGGCTACTATCCCGGCGCGGTCCAGCTGCGGTACTGCACCGAGCAGGCGATCGCAAAGTTCGCCGACTCCGGAATCAGGCCGTCATTCGACCACGACCTCTGGCCGCTCCTGCACCGGGACGCGATCTGGGCCTACTACTCCACGCTCGCGTACTCGCAGCCCGATGCCATCCTGACCGGCCCGTCCGAGTTCCTGCGCGCCCTGGAAGAGTCCCTTCGGCCGCACGCGCATTCAACCGGAAAGTGGGAAACCGCCGCGGATTCGGTGATCGCCGTCCATGTCCGGCACACCAGCCGCCTGGACCTGCCCGGCCTCGCGGCGCCCCTGGCCGGGCGTTCGTTTGGCTCCCGTGCTGAACTGGACGCCGCCGTCGTGGACTACCTGCTCGACGACGCGCGGCGCTCGGCACTCGGCGAGGACGACCCCGTGAAGATGGCGATCGGCGCCCTGCACCACGGCCGGGCCGTGCTCAAGACCGCTGTGGCCGACAGCGGCATCACGGACGAATCCTGGGTCGCGGGCCTCCGCGGCTGGTTCGAATCCTTCGTGGAGGGCCTGGCGAGCGGCCCGCCGGCGCTGCGTTCTGCCCAGCTCGCGGCGCTGGCTCGGGCGGGGGTCGTGCGTTTCGTGGGCCCGGACCCCAAGTTTGGCGTGGATCGCCGGGCCCGGAAGTTCACCGCTGCATCGCCCTGGGTGGGCGGCGGAGCCGAGGGAAACGCCGGCGAAGAGTCGGAGGATGCCGGCACGTATGGTGCGGGACGGGACTCCGTTGGCGTGGGCGCTGTGGGTGTGGGCTCCGGGAGTCCTGCTGTGAGTGCGGTTGCCGCGGGCGCCGCGGGCGCCGCTGGGGCCGTTGGGAGCGGGGCCGTGGGCGGCGCCGGCATACTTAGCGCCGGCATCCTTAGCGCCGGTGCGCGGGGCGCCGGACCGGCGAGGGCACGGACGGAGAATGCCGTGCCGGGTGCCGTGTCCGCGGCAGCGATGATCGAGGCGCTGGCACCGGCCAACCGTGTGGCCGTCAACTCCTCGCCCCTGCTGGAACAGCTTCTCGCCGAAGGGCTGGTGCGGCCGCGCCTCATGATGACCGTGGAGGGGACCCCGGTGCAGACCTCCGGGCTGGACGTCATCGCCCATCCGTATCGTCCACTGGGGGCCAACGGGTCCGTGACCAGGGGACTTTATGTGCTCGGGCTCCAGCTCTCCGCCACGCAATGGGGCACAGCAATCGCCGCCGAGGCCCTGCCGAAGTCGGGCCCCGTCTACCGCAGCGGCCAGCGGACCCTGCGCGACGCCGACGAGATCGCCCGCGACATCCTGGCCAGCTAACCCGCCCCCGCTCCGCCCGTCTCTGGTCACTAGTCTCTGAACAATGGGCATGTGCCGTGGCCCGCGCGTCCCGGAAGGATGGACATGCCCTCCCGTGGGGCCGGGCGGTGGACTGGTGGTGCTTATGTCCAATGCTGCGGGCCAGGGGAGGGCATGTCCAGTGGTGGGGGACTAGAACGTCCGGGCTACGGCGTCAGCCCTTGAGGCACTTCTGGTACTGGATCCACGCGATCGAGTACCTGATCCAACCGAAGACGTCGTACCACTTCTTCGGCGGAACCGGAGCCGTGCACTTCGGCGGGACGGGCGTGCTGGCCGCGACCTTCACCTCCGCCTTCACCACCGTGCCGGATTCGACGGCGGTGAGCACCAGCATGCCATTGCCGGCGGCGGCTCCGGCGGGAACCAACACGCTCACCGTGGCGGCCCCGGCGGTCACCGGAACCGTGCCGAGGGACGTGACCTTACCCGCGGCATCGGCGAACTCGGCGCGCAGGGTGGCGTTCACCGGGCTGCCCAGCGAGGTCAGGTCCAGCTTCGAGACGGCCAGGTTCATGGATTCCCCGCCCTTGACCTCGGTCGCCGTCGTGTTCACAACGGCCACCGAGCGGCGTGCGAAATCGGGCGAGACGGGGTTGTGGGCCTGCAGGTACTTGATCCACGCGTCGCGGTCCACGAGCCCGGAGTCCTTGGTGCCTGTGCCTTCCTTGAAGACGCGGAAGTTGTCACCACCGGTGGCCAGGAAGTTGAACGTCCCGATCCGGTAGGACTTCGCCGGGTCGATCACTGCACCGTTGACCCGGATCGAGGTGATCCGGTCACCGGCGGCGCGGGCGGCGTCGTAGGTGTAGTTCACGTTCTTGGACAGGCCCAGCTGCTGGTACGCACGGCTGGGAACCGTGCCGTCCGGGTTGGTCTGCCACTGCTGCTCCAGCAGCGTCTTGAACTGCGCACCCGTGAGGGACGTGGTCCACAGATTGTTCACGAACGGCAGCACCGCGTTGGCCTCGGCGTAGGTGATGGTGCCGTCGGGCGCGTAGTACAGCTCGTTGCGCAGGCCGCCCGGATTGACGACGCCGATTTCGGCGGCGCCGAGGTCCGGCGCCTTCAGCGCATCCACCAGGGAGTCCGCCACAAGGTTGCCGAGGGTGGACTCGCTGGACCGGTCATCGCGCACGGACGGGGAGCCGGCGAACGCCGTCGTGATGTCCGCCGTGACCTTGCCGACCGGCTGGTTGCCGACCACGGCGGCGTCGGCCAGGGCCTTGTCCACGATGGTCTTGACGGCCGCGACCCGGGGGTACTGCGCCACCAGATCGGCCGCGGGCTGCGCGGCACTCGTGGTGCGCTGGACGTTGCCGGCCTTGTAGCCGGTCACGGACATGGTCTTGGTGTCGATGGTCAGCTGGATCTGGCCGATGAACTCGCCGTAGTTTCCGGTCTGGACGATCGGGCGGGTCTTGCCGGTGGGCTGGCCTGCCGGATCCAGGACCGGGGCGTCCCAGGAGTACTGCTTGTGCGTGTGGCCGTTGAAGATCGCGGCAACATCAGGGGTGACCTTCTGGACCATCTTGGCGAAGGGGCCGCCGGCAGCGATCTCCTGCTCCAACGTGGCGCCGTCGGGCGCGCCGGATCCGGCGCCGTCGTGGTTCTCCACAATGATGACGTCGGCGAGCTTGTCCGCCTTGATCTTCGCCGCGACCCGGTTGATGGCGTCGACAGGGTCACCGAACTCAAGGTCCGCGATGCCCGAGGGCGTGACCAGGGAGGGCACTTCCTGCGTGACGGTGCCGATCACGGCCACCTTCACACCGTTCATGTCCAGGACCGTGTACTCGGGCAGGACCGGTGTGGTGGTGCCCTTCGTGTAGACGTTGGCGCCCAGGTACGGGAACTTGGCGTTGGTCCCGCCCGCCGTGACGCGGTCGCGCAGGTCAGCCCAGCCGCCGTCGAACTCGTGGTTGCCCAGCGCGGAGGTGCGCAGCTCCAAGGCGTTCAGCACGTCGATGGTCGGCTGATCCTTGGCCATGGCGGAGGCGAACAGTGAGGCGCCGATGTTGTCGCCGGCCGAAATAAACGCCGTGGCGCCCGGAGCGGCGGCCGCCCGCAGCTTCTCGATGGTCCCCGCGAAGAACACGGTGTTGGAATCGATGCGGCCGTGGAAGTCGTTGATGCCCAGGAAATTCAGTTCCACGCTGGCCGGAGTGACGGGCAAGTTCAGGCCCACCACCACCGGATCATGGTCGCTCGCCCGGAACTGGTCCGCAGCGTAATAGTCGGTGACGTTGTTGTTGTAGCGGCTGTACTCCAGCGCCACGGATTCCACGGAGTTGATGTTCCAAATGTCCGCGCCGGTGACAGCGGCGTTGGCCGCCGGCGAGGCGAGGATGTGGTCCAGCGAGCCCACAAGGCCGCCGAAGAGGTAGGAATGCTTGGCGGAACCGTCCGCGTTCTTGGCCTTCTCATCCTGGTTGACGTACCCGGCGCCCGTGAGGACGTTGAGCGGGTCCTCCTTGGCGTAGGAGTTGAAGTCGCCGATCAGGAAGACCTTGTCCGTGCCCTTGGACTTCTGCAGTTCGTCCGAGAACGCCAGCAGTGACTTGGCCTGGGCGGTGCGGGCCAGGTTCGAGGCGCCCTGGCCCTTGTCGGTGTCATCCGGCGTGGCGGCGGAGCCCTTGGACTTGAAGTGGTTGGCGATCGCGATGAACTTCTTGTCATCGGAGGCGCCCACGGGCTTGAAGACCTGGGCCATCGGCTTGCGGGCGCTGGCGAAGGCGACCGTGTCGTTGTGGATGATGGATTCGCCGACTGGTTCGGCGGCGGCCTTCTTGAAGATGAAAGCGGTCCGGATCATGTCCTCGTCGGCCAGCGGGGGCGCGTTGGCCGGTGTGCGGACGTAGTCCCAGATCCCGGGGGTGGCGATGTTCAGCGCATCCACCAGCTTGGCGAGGGCGTCGTCCCGGGTCTTTCCGAACTGGGCCGAGTTCTCGACCTCCATCAGTGTGACGACGTCGGCCCCGGACTTGGAGATGGCGGCGACGATCTTGTCCTGCTGCCGCTTGAGGTTTTCCGCGTTCGCGGCGCCGCGGACGTCGCAGCCGCCCTTGACGGTGATGGGGTTGCCGTCCCGGTCCGGGTAGAACGTGCAGCCCGGAATCTGGTCGCCCGTGGTGGGGAAGTAGTTGAGCACGTTGAAGGAGGCCAGTTTGAGGTTGCCGCCCACGGCGGTGGGGGCGTCCGCGCGGGTGGCACCGAACCTTGCCGGCTGCACGGTGTCCGCGTTGGCGGCGGTCAGCTGGGTTAGGGGCTGGAACTTCCAGGCGTTGTTCGCGTAGCTGAGCACTACGTTCGTTTTGAACGTCACCGGTGAGCCGACCCGTACGGGGTCCGCCGTGCCCAGGTACGGGAGCACCTGGGCTTTGGTGGCGGAGTCCTTGAGGAAGTTCGTGGTGGCGCCGTCGTCGAGCTTGATGCCGCGGGCGGCGTTCGCCGCTGCCGTGGCGGTGTATTCGGCGGAACCGAACGGTGCGACGGCGGTGGGCTGCTCCAGCGCGGTGGTGCCGCCGGCCAGGCCGATCTCGCCGTACTGGTTCAGCGAGAAGTTGTCCGCCACGGTGACCGGGCCCTGCGGGGTAAGCAGCATGCCTTCGAGGGACTCACGGAAGGCCTCGTCGGCGGGGAGGGCGAAGCCGGTGGCCTTGACCTCGGGCGCGGCCTCGGTGAGCTTCTTCAGATCGGCGGCCGCAGCGACGTTCAGCTGGGTCATGCCGAAGAATTCGCTGACGGCGCCGGTGAGTTCGACGTAGTCGCCGATCCTGACGGAGTCGACCGTGGACGGCGAGTAGACGAACACAGCGTCCGACGCCGCGTGGTTGGCCGGGGTGAGGTCGCCGCCCGTGCCGGGAGTCTGGATGTAGTAGCCGGCGAAGCCGCCGGTGGGGAACGTCGCCGTGACCCTGCCGCGCGTAGTCACCGATGATCCGGCCAGCGGGCTTGCGGCGCCGTTGCCCTGGATTTCGGCGATGTTCTTGCTGGCCGGGGGCGTGCCGGGGCCCGGGTCCACCGGCGGGTCCACAGGGCCGGGATCCGCGGCACCGTTGGCGGTCTTCGGGGTGATGGCCGCGTTGAGTGTGAGGTCTGCGGAGTTGTTGTTGGTGTCCGCACCCTTGGTGCGGTTCAGGCTCCTGACGTCGGTGTTGCCCGACGGCGCGGCGGCGGCCTGGGCCTCGAACGTGTTGGACGTGCCGTAGCCGAGCAGGTCCGCGACGTTGGCCGGTTCAATGACCGAGCCTGTCTGCAGCGGGTTGAGGGCGGCGGCCTGCTTGGCCAGCACGATTGTGCCGCCGGCGCCGGCCGGGTTGAAGCCGGCGGCGGTGGCGTCCGCGGCGGGAAGGTCGGCGCCGGCCGTGCCGTTGCTGCCGCCCTTGAGCAGGTAGTAGCCCTTAGCGGGGATGCTGCCGGACAGGGCTGCAACGGAGCTCGGCGCCCCCGCACCCGAGGCCGAGCGGTACTGGAGCGACCAGCCCTCCAGCGAGACGGGTGCGTCAGAACCGTTGTAGAGCTCGACGAACTTGTTCTTGAAGGCCGCGCCGGAGCTTCCGCCGCTGATGTAGGCCTCGTTGATGACCACCGGCGAGGTTCCGGCCGCGGCCGGCGAGGCGTCTGTGGCATTGGCCGGCACGGCCGCCAGCGGAGCCGCTATGAGCGCCGCCGACAGGGCTGTGCCCAGTGCTGTTATCCAGGGTGTTGGTTTCATCCGCTCTAACTCTCATTAGGGTGCCCCGGGTAAAGGGCAGGGTGCAGTGCGTCCGCGGGTTCAGCGGACAGTGGCCGGCCTGAACTCCTGGTCAAGTCGCGCCGGGCCCATCCAAACAGGGGTGAATGAACAACGTGTGGATTAAACGTGCATTCGGCGGGACGTCCCCCAGCGAGACGTGCCGCAGCCATCCCGGAGCGGCTCGAGAGCCCCGGGCAACGGTGACTGGTGATGCGGGTGAGTGGTGTCCGGGTGCCTCCACCGGACGCTCCACAGCAGAATACCGGCCAGTAGCCCTTGTGGAAGGGTCTGGCCGGTATTTTCTACAACAATTTTTGGAATTAGCGGAGCAGGGCTTGTGGCCCTGGCCGGTTATGCGTCGGCGGCGGGCTGAGCTCCCTGGCCTGTGTCGGCCACAATCTTGAACATCGCGCCCGTGGGGTCGGCCAGCGTGGCGAGCCTGCCGAACGGAGTGTCGTCAGGGCCGTCGATCACCTTGGCACCGAGGGACACTGCCTTCTCGATCGTGGCGTCGGCATCCTCAACGGCGAAGTAGACCTGCCAGTTGGACGGGACCTCGGCCGGGAGGTAGGCCGAAGCGTCCATGATCCCGGCCTTGGCGGCCGGCCCGGCACCCAGTGTGGTGTAGCGGAATTCCGGGGTGTCGCTCATGACATCGGTGTCCCAGCCGAAAACGTCCTGGTAGAACTTGACGGCGGTGGCGTAATCCTTGGTGTGGAGCTCGTGCCAGGCCGGGGCGCCGGGCTCGGCCGCCAGCTCATAGCCCTTCATTTCGGCCGGCTGCCACACGCCGACCGACGCGCCAGTGGCATCGGCGATCATGGCCATGCTGCCCTGTTCCGGGACATCCATGGGCTCCATGTAGACCTGGCCGCCGTGCTCTGTCGCGGCCTTGACGGTGGCCGCGGCATCCTCTGAGCGCAGGTATGTGGACCACATGTCCGGCCACGCACCCTGATCCTCCTGCTTCTGCATCAGGCCGGCCACAGATTTGCCGTCCTTCCAGGCCGTGATGTAGCCGCCGTATTTCTCTTCATCGCCGGTCTGGTACGTCCAGCCAAACAGTGCACCGTAGAACGACTTGGCCTTCTCGGCATCGGAGGTCATGAGGTCGATCCAGCACGGTGCGCCGTTGGAGTGGTCAGGTGTAGGCATGGGAGCTCCTGCTCTCTGTGGCGGCCCCGCTATGTAGGGCGCGGCCGCCGGACTCTGTGTTTGATTGGAGACTTTGTTTGATTGGAGACTGTGGTTGATTGGAGACTGGGGTGGTGACACAGAGAGACTATGACGGGGCTCGGACAGTTTCAATGGGACCACTCGCCACAGCGTGCGTTTAGAGCGATGCGTAGAGCTTGCCTGTTGAGGTCATCGAGCCGTCCCGGTTGAACATGGCCGAGGTGCCCATGATGGGATCGTCGATGGGGCGGTTCTTCCACGCGAACCGTTCCACGTACGGCATCTTGCGCATGCCTACGATGGTTTCACGCATGAACTTCTCGACCATCGGGCGGGTGTAGATGCTGGGGCTTGTCTTGGTGGCGTTCCAGTCCGCCACCGCGTATTCCGTAACCCAGATAGGCCGTTGATACTTCTCATGCAACGCCGTGACTTTTCTGAGGAAACTGTCTGAATGCGGCCATGCGTAGCAGTGCATGGTCATGAAGTCGACGCGCAGGTTCTCCCGCTTGGCCCTAAGCATGAACTGCTCCAGCCAGGGGCTCGTTGGGCCTACAGTGGCCGGAGATCCCAACCGAAGCCCGGTGGTCTGCAGCAGCGGCCAGAGCCGAACGGCCTCATCGACGGACATGTTGGCCTGCAGCGGGTGGTCCGGTTCGTTGAAGCCGAGGAGGTTCTTGGTTTTCGTCTGCGACAATTCCCGGTTCACAAAGCCGAGCGCATCCATTTCGAGCAGCCTTCTGCCGTCTTTGATCATTGGAACGAAGGGCGTGCCGGTGTAGGTCCGTGTGGACTGCCAGGTGTAGTACCAGTCCGCATTGAGGCCCTTGATCTGCCGGAAGGACAGGGCATCACTACCGCCGTTGGATGCGCCTTTGAGCGCCCGGGCCGGGGTGGTTGCGGCGTGAGCCGACCCGGCACCGGCTGCCATCAGTCCGGGGACTGCCAGGGCAGCCAGCGGGAGTGTGAGAAATTCTCGGCGTTCCATCTGTTCCTTCATGAGGTCGTGGGGCATTCTGTCCTTGGCCCCCGTGTTCGGGAGCCCATTCGCATCAGGTTTCAGCGTCTCTATACTGGGTAGCTTGCGCGCAGCGCCTTCAGGGCGTTGGCGTACTTGGTGCCTGCTGCTGCGAAAGTGATGCGGGTGGCTTCGAGCCGGGTTTCGTTGCCTGCTACTGTCCGGGCGTATTCGGTACGCAGTTCGGCCGTGCTTCTCTTATAGTCGGCTACGGCTTTGGCGTGGGTGTCCGCGAGTTGGGCGCGCTTGATGGTGTAGTCCGCCTGTGATTTTGTGTATCCGTCCTTGAGCGCCGCAATGCGCGCGTCCCGGGCCGGTGCTTCTTTCGCGTAGGCAGCCTTGAGCCGACTCCGGGCTTTTTCGTAGTCGACCTTGGACTGGTCGTACGCCTGGCTGAGGGCTTCGATGCGGTCGTTCTTGGCCCGGTACGCACTGTCGTATTTTGCCTTCAGCTGGGCTTTGGCTGCGATGTAGTCGGCCTGGGACTTGGTGTACCCGTCCCGGAGCGCTTGGATACGTGCATCCCTGGCGGGGGCTTCTTTCGCGTAGGCCGTTTTCAGGGCGGCGAGTTCGGCTTCATAGGCGGCGACGGCTTTCGTGTACGTCGCGCGCAGAGCGTCCTTGGCCTCTGTGGTCTTCGCCGCGGCGTAGTCCCTGGCATAGGCGATCTGCTTCGCGGCGCGCGCTGCCTTTGCCTTCGCCACCGCGGCGTCGTAGGCAGCCCTTTTGGCGGCGTAGTTGGCATTTTCGTTGGCGATGGCGTGGTCGAGCGCCGGCCTCGTGAGGCTGTTCGCGGCGGCTAGATCGGCGACGCCTTTGGTGTAGGCCGTGGTCTTACGATCGAAGGCAGCTTGTTCGGCTGCGATGGCCTTGTCCAGGGCGGGGCGCTTCTTGTCCTGGGCCGTGGCGAGGTCGTTCAGGGCTTTCGAGTTCGCTGCGGCCTTCAAGGCGTAGGCTGCCGCTTCCGCGTCGAGGGCCTTATCGAGAGCAGGCCGTTCCATGCTATTGGCTTTGATGAGCGCGGCGACGGCCTTATCGTAGGCCGCGTCCTTAGCGTTGAGGTCCGTTCGTTTGGCGTCGAGGGCTTCGTCCAAAGCGGGCCGCAGGTTCCGCTGGTAGGCGTATTCGCTGGCCTGGTCGTCCACGAAGCGTTGGGCTGCAGCTTGGTACTCGCCCACGAGGATGATGAGGGCTGCGTTGTAGGTGGCTTTGGTCATGGGAACGCTGAGCGCAGCGGCCCCCATGCCTCCGGGGCGGGGCGCGGTCGTCTGAGTCGCCGCGTTGGCCGCCGGAGCCACCGCCGTGGCGCCCAACGCGAGTGCCAGGCTGAGGCCAAAGATGCTGGTGATGCTGGTGGTGGTCTTCTTCACGAGGCTGATCGTACCGGACCGTTTTGCCATTTATGCGCCAGGATGCTAAGTGAGCGCTAAGAATGCGCTGATCTTGCGGAAAGCAAGGCGACCGGCGGTAACAATGTGGCGCAAGGCAGATTATCGGGCCGCAGCGCAAAAATGCCCCCGGTTCCGGCACCAGGTGCAGGAATCGGGGGCATTGTCTGCGGAAGGTAAGAGATTCGAACTCTTGGTACGGGGTCACCGCACACTGGTTTTCAAGACCAGCTCCATCGGCCGCTCGGACAACCTTCCCTAACGAGTAGTCTTTCATAGGCGGTCGGTTGCCACAAAAACACGCTGCAATTGCGGCCGCGTGCAACTCCCCGCCATATTCTGGGGAGTGTTGATAGGACCTGGTGACCGCGGCGAACGTGCGCGGAGCCAGTTAGGAATCGGGAGTACTCCATGAAGGCTGTCTACATCTCAGAGCCCGGCGGACCCGAGGTCCTGGAAGTCCGGGAGGTCCAGGCCCCGGTGGCCGGGCCCGGCGAGGTGCTGATCGACGTCGTGGCCGCGGGCCTCAACCGTGCGGACGTTCAGCAGCGCAGGGGGTTCTACCCGCCGCCCCCGGGTGCCTCCGAGATCCCCGGGCTGGAAGTCTCTGGCAGGATTGCCGGCTTCGGCCCTGGCGTGACCAAGGCGTTCTCCGTGGGGGACAAGGTGGTGGCGTTGCTCGCCGGCGGCGGCTACGCCCAGCAGGTGGCCGTGCCCGCGGGGCAGGTTCTGCGCATCCCCGACGGCGTGGACCTGGTCACAGCGGCATCGCTCCCCGAGGTTGCGGCGACCGTCTATTCCAACCTGATCATGACGGCGCAGCTGCAGCCGGGCGAAACGGTCCTGATCCATGGGGCCACGGGCGGCATCGGCACCATGGCCATCCAGCTGGCCAAGGCCGTTGGCGCCCGGGTGGCCACCACCGCCGGCAACGCGGAGAAGGTCGGCACCGCCCGGGCCTTCCTCGGTGCGGACATCGCCATCAACTACACGGAGGAAGAGTTCCCGGCGAGCCTTCGCGCCCAGAACGGCGGGAAAGGCGCGGACGTCATCCTCGACGTCGTGGGGGCCAAGTACCTCGAGCAGAACATCGATGCGCTCGCCGACTACGGGCGCCTTGTGGTCATTGGGCTGCAGGGCGGCGCCAGGGCGGAACTGGACCTGGGACAGCTGCTGCGGAAACGGGGCGCCATCATCGCCACCGCGCTGCGTCCGCGCCCGGTGGAGGAAAAGACCGTGATCATGAACGCTGTCCGCGACGCCGTGTGGCCGATGCTGACCGACGGCAGGATTAGGCCCCTCGTGGCCAAGACCTTCCCGCTGGACCAGGTCGCCGCCGCGCACACCTACTTCGATTCCGGTGACCACGTGGGCAAGGTTCTGCTGGTCATGTAGCAGCCGCCCCGGCACCAAAAATGCCTTAAACCGCAGGCCACGGGCGACTTATTCCGTCCGGAGCATGCACTGTTTTGCGGCAGGGGCGGCAACCACGGTAGGTTTGGTCTATACGCGGTATACACGCGTCTTGGGGCGCGTGTATGCTGTGTGGTTTCCTGACCTCCGGGAGTACCCCATGTCAATCCGCCACAGTCTCCTCGCCCTCCTGCAGGACCGCCCGCGCTATGGCTATCAGCTCAGGACCGAATTCGAGGACCGCACCGGGTCCTCCTGGCCGCTGAACATCGGGCAGGTCTACACCACCCTTGACCGGCTGGAACGCGACGGTCTGGTCCGCAATGACGGTGGCGACGGCGACGGGCACGTCATCTACAGCATCACCCCGGCCGGCCAGGCTGAAGTCAGCGACTGGTTCGCGGCCCCCGTGTCCCGCACGATTCCGCCCCGGAATGAGCTGGCCATCAAGCTCGCCCTCGGCCTCACGATTCCCGGGACCGACGTCGGCGCCATCATCCAGGCCCAGCGGGCCGTCTCCGTCCGTGCACTGCAGGAGTACACCAAGTCGCGCCGCGACACGGCCTCGCTCCAGCGCCCCGCCGACACCGCCAGGCTCCTGGTACTGGACTCGCTCATCTTCCAGACCGAGGCCGAAGTGCGCTGGCTGGACCTCTGCGAGGCCCGCATGATGCAGCTCAGCAACCTCCAGAGGTAGCCGGCCGACCGCTCGTCGCGCCATCCCCGCCGCCTGGCGCACGACCCGCCTTCAGCTCGCGGCCGCATTGGTAGGGTGCGTGGGGCAGTTCTGTACCGGTGGGCTGCCCGGCTGGGTTTCTCGAGGAGGAGACATGGGCACAATGCCAGATGGCACACAACGCGACAGCACCAACGACAGTACGCACAGCGGGATGCACGCGACCGCACAACTTGAGGACGGGATCGAGCCGGACCCGTCACTGCCGCCGACATCGGTGGACGAGTCGGTCCGCGAGGCCGAGGACCGCACCTGGACGCCCGCCAAGATCGGGCTGTGGGCGGCCATCGCGCTGCTGGGCGGCGTCGCCTGGTTCATGCTGGCGATCGTCCGTGGCGAGACCGTCAACGCCATCTGGTTTGTGTTCGCCTCGGTCTGCACGTACCTGATCGGCTACCGCTTCTACTCCAAGGTCATTGAGCGCTACCTGCTCAAACCCAACGACCGCCGTGCCACCCCGGCCGAGTACAAGGCTGACGGAAAGGACTATGTCCGCACGGACCGCAACGTCCTGTTCGGCCACCACTTCGCCGCCATCGCCGGCGCCGGACCCCTGGTAGGCCCGGTCATCGCCGCTCAGATGGGCTACCTGCCCGGCACGATCTGGATCATCATCGGCGTCGTCCTTGCCGGCGCCGTCCAGGACTATCTCGTCCTGTTCTTCTCCATGCGCCGCGGCGGCCGTTCCCTGGGCCAGATGGCCCGCGAGGAACTCGGCGTGATCGGCGGCACCGCCGCCCTCATCGCGACGCTGCTCATCATGGTGATCATCGTCGCCATCCTGGCCCTGGTGGTGGTCAACGCCCTCGGCGAAAGCCCGTGGGGCGTCTTCTCGGTAGGCATGACCATCCCGATCGCCCTCTTCATGGGCGTGTACCTGCGCTACATCAGGCCGGGCAAGGTCATGGAGGTCTCGCTCATCGGCTTCGTGCTGCTCATGGCCGCCATCGTCGGTGGCGGTGCCGTGGCAGGGACCGAATGGGGTGCCGCGTTCTTCCACCTGGACAAGGTCACCATCGCGTGGGGCCTCATCATCTACGGCTTTATCGCGGCGATCCTCCCCGTCTGGCTGTTGCTGGCCCCCCGCGACTACCTCTCCACGTTCATGAAGATCGGCGTGATCGTGATGCTGGCCCTGGCCATCATTGTGGTCCGCCCCGAGATCACTGTGCCGGCGTTCAGCGAGTTCGCCGGCCGGGACAACGGTCCGGTCTTCTCCGGCGCCCTGTTCCCGTTCCTGTTTGTCACGATCGCGTGCGGCGCCTTGTCCGGGTTCCACGCCCTGATCGCCTCCGGCACCACGCCGAAACTGATCGAGAAGGAACGCCAGACCCGCCTGATCGGCTACGGTGGCATGCTCATGGAATCCTTCGTGGCCATCATGGCCCTCGTGGCGGCAATCTCCATTGACCGCGGCATCTACTTCGCCATGAACGCCCCCGTGGCGCTGACCGGCGGGACCGTCGAGACCGCGGCCGCGTGGGTCAACAGCCTGGGCCTGTCCGGGGTCAACATCACCGCCGGAGATCTCGCGCAGACGGCCAAGGACGTGGGGGAGCAAAGTATCGTGTCCCGCTCGGGCGGCGCGCCCACCCTCGCGGTCGGTCTGGCCCACATCATGCAGCAGTTCATCGGCGGCACCGCGATGATGGCCTTCTGGTACCACTTCGCCATCATGTTCGAGGCTCTCTTCATCCTCACAGCCGTCGACGCCGGCACCCGGGTTGCCCGTTTCATGCTGCAGGACTCGATCGGCAACTTCGTCCCGAAGTTCAAGGAACATTCCTGGCGTCCGGGTGCCTGGCTCTGCACCGCCGTCATGGTGGCGGCCTGGGGCGCGGTCCTGATCATGGGCGTCACCGACCCGCTGGGCGGTATCAACACGCTGTTCCCGCTGTTCGGCATCGCCAACCAGCTGCTCGCGGCCATCGCCCTCTCGGTCTGCCTGGCCATTGCCGCCAAACGCACCGCCCGGAAGTACCTGTGGATCGCGGCCGTGCCCCTGGCGTTCGCCGCCGTGGTGACCATCACGGCGAGCTTCTACAAGATCTTCTCGCCGGTTCCGGCGGTGGGCTACTTCGCCAACAACGCAGCTTTCGCCAAGGCTCTGGCGGACGGCAAGACCTCCTTCGGAACGGCCAAGACACAGGCCGCCATGGAGGCCGTGGTCCGCAACACCATGATCCAGGGGTGGCTGTCCATCATCTTCGTGGTGCTGAGCATCATCGTCATCATCACAGCGGTCATGGCGACCATCAAGGCCCTGCAGAACACCGCCGCGGGGCTCCCCAACTCCGAGCACGAAGACCCCGCCCGGGCCTCCCGCGTCTTCGCCCCGGCAGGGTTTGTTCCCACAGCAGCGGAACGCGAACTCATGACCGAGTGGAACAGGCTCCCGGCCCGCGAACGGCTCGAAAAGTCCGGACACCACTGATGCGGGGCCGGACATGAACGCGGTACTCGCCGGATTCCGCGGATTTGCCGGGTACCTCAGCGGAGTCCTGGGCGCCGATGCCTACAAGAAATACCTGCAGCACCACGAGGCCTCCGGACACACCAGCCCGACCCTGACGGAGCGGGAGTTCTGGCGTGACCGGACCGACCGGCAGGACACCAACCCGCAAGGGCGGTGTTGCTGAGCGGTGCTGTTGGGCGGGCATAGGGGGAGGGACGACGTCGGGCACAACGGGAGGGACGACGTCGGGCACAAGGGTGCCCGACGCCGGCCTCTCCGCTTCCGGCGGACGCCGGGTCCGCGTCGCCCGGCGCGTGAGAGTATGAAGCCATGAGCGATCAGCACGACACTCAGTCCGGCGCCCAAACTGCCGACGACGTGCCCGTCGAGGGCACGCCCGTGGACGACACCCTGCCGCTGGCCGGAGAGCCCGTGGCATCACCCGCTGCAGTGGCCGCCGGTGGAGCCGGTTCCCGGCCCAGGCCGCCTCGGGGAAGCGAACTTCAGGACCTCGTGGACCAACCCGCGAAGGTCATGCGGATCGGCACGATGGTCAAGCAGTTGCTTGACGAAGTGAAGTCCGCACCCCTGGACGACGCGGCCCGCGTACGGCTGGCTGAAATCCACGACCGTTCCATCAAGGAACTCGAGGACGGACTGGCCCCGGAGCTCGTTGAGGAGCTCGAACGGATCAACCTTCCCTTTCCGGAGAACGCCACCCCCTCCGACGCGGAACTGAGGATAGCCCAAGCCCAGCTGGTCGGCTGGCTCGAGGGACTCTTCCACGGCATCCAGACGGCCATCGCGGCGCAGCACGCCGCCAGGGAGCATACCTACGCCCAGATGCAGCTGCGCCAGCTGCCGCCCGGAACAGTGATCGCACCCGGCGTCATCATCGGGGAAAACGGCGAACCGGTCCGGGCGGCAGCGCCGCGTCGCGGCGCAGGACCCTCGGAGCCGCCCGAACCCGCGGACCCGGACCACGGTCCGGGCCAGTATCTTTAGCGCGACTTTGGGCTTCTTCAGCGCAGCTCGGCAAGGCCGCAGGGACGACGTCGAACTTGGCAAAGGGCTTTGGCGGCGCGCCCATGACCGGTTCAACCGCGGACTCGACCGCTACCACCAGGTCCTCGAGGGGTTCGAGGACGAGGAGCTTTACGGAGAGCTCGTCGACATCGCCAACGAGCTCTCGGCGCTCGCGCCCCGCGTGCGGCAGGTCTGCGCGGAGGCCCAGCGGCGGTTTCCCAGCAACGGATTGGACATCCCCGGCCCGCTGGCAGGTGTCCACCGGGCCCTGTCGACGGCAGGCAATTCCCTCGCCATGACCGCCGAGGCGGCCGCGATGCTCCGCCTCGCCGTTGGGCCCGTCCCGGCCGGTGCCGCATCCGTGCGGCGGCGCGCTGAGGCCGTTGTAGAGCAGGTCCACGACGCCGAGAGGCGGCTTGCGGAGGCTGCCGGCGGCGGTCCGACACCCACCTGAGCGGGCGGACCGCACATCACCGCGCCGGTGATGGCTGCTCCGGCATTGCAGGTGCCGGCGGCATTGGCGCTGCATTCCAGATACTTCCCGGTATTCCCGGTTAAGCGCCTAGCTTAGCTTCGCCCGGACGCTGGCCGGACGGCGCCGATGTTGGCAGGATACTTATATGACTTTTTCACCGGAACTGACTTTCAATGACGGCAACACCATCCCCCAGCTCGGCTATGGGGTGTGGCAGGTTGAAGACGACGTGGCCGAAAAGGTGGTTGTCCAGGCGTTTGAGGCCGGCTTCCGCCACATCGACACGGCAAAGATCTACGGCAACGAAGCAGGCGTGGGCCGCGCCATTGAGCGCTCCGGCCTCAAGCCCGAGGAAATTTTCATCACCACCAAGCTGTGGAACGCGGACCAGGGCTACGAATCCACCCTGAAGGCGTTCGAAGAATCCATGGACCGCCTGGGCCTGGAGACCCTGGACCTGTACTTGATCCACTGGATGCAGCCCAAGCAGGACAAGTACGTTGACACCTGGAAGGCCCTCGTCGAGCTCCAGAAGCAGGGCCGGGTCAAGACCATTGGCGTCTCCAACTTCACCAAGGAGGGTCTGCAGYGCCTGATCGATGAGACCGGCGTGGTTCCGGCCATCAACCAGATCGAGCTGCACCCGTTCTTCAGCCAGGCTGAACTGCGCGAATTCAACGCTTCCAAGGGCATCCTCACCCAGGCCTGGTCGCCGCTGGGCCAGGGCGGCGAGCTCCTCGAGAGCCCGGTCATTTCCCAGATCGCCAGCAAGCACGGTGCCACCCCGGCCCAGGTTGTCATCGCCTGGCACCTGGCCATCGGCAACGTGGTCATCCCGAAGTCGGTGACCGAGTCCCGGATCCGCGAAAACTACGCGGCCCTGGACGTGACCCTGGACGAGACCGACATCCAGGCCATCAACGGCCTGGACCGTTCGGCCGAGGATGCCGGACGGATCGGCCCGGACCCGGCCGTCTCTGACTTCGCCTAGGCAACAATTCCAAGACGCCGGCAGCGCGGTTCCATTGCCGCCTTCATGACCAGTTCGGCGTCACCGGTAGCGGCCGGCTGAGCCAGCCGGCGTTCGCACAGGGCCTTCACCCCCGCACGGGGTGGAGGCCCTGTGTGCGTCCGGCCCATCCCCATACGCGGCGACCATGACGCCCAAAGAGGCGTCTGTCGGACGCCGCCTCGCAACAGGCGCCCGGACGCTGTTCAGGGAGTCAGGCGGCGGCCCGGCGCTCGTTCGCCGGGATGGCATCGATCACGGCCCAGCCGTCTTCGTCCGCAATGCACCGGCTGGCGAAGCGGTCTGCGGCGCCGGCGTCGTCGAAGCTCTCGGTGCGGATCCGGCCGCAGTCGGTGTCCAGGTAGGTGACCGTGAAGTACAGTCCGCCATCCTGTGCGCCGTTGAAATACGGTTCGAAACTCTGGAAATTCTGGTTGTTCTCCATATTTCCAGTGTGCAACCGACCTCCGACAGTAATGCTTCACGCCTCCGGCGTGTTGCCGAGCCGCAGCACCCGTTCCCGCGCCAGAACCTCCTTGCGGCGTTGCCGGTCCGCGGCCCGTGCCGCCTGCTGCGCCATGGCGGCCGCTAGCTCGTGACGCTTCCGCGCTCCCTTGAGCCCGGCTTCCGCCGCGTCCAGGCGCCGCCTGAGTTCGCGCACTTCATCGGCCAGCCGGATGGACTCCGCCGCCGCGTCCGCCAGTTCCGCCGCAGCGCGGCGTGCGTCGTCGTCGGCCTCTGCTGCAGCCTCCTCGGCCGTTTCCAGGCCGGCCCGCGCCCGTTCTACAACCGACGGCGTGGGCGTCACCTGTGTTTTTCCCACCGCCCGGAGACGGGGCTGTTCCGTTGACTTTCCACCAGCAGCCTCGCCGCGATGTCCGGCCCGGTCCGCCGGTTCGGCCCCGCTGCGGCCGGCCGTCCCGCCGTCGTCAGGTTTTCTCACTGTTCCAGCGTCAGTTCTAGGGCCAGTTCTAGTGCGAGTTACCGCGGCGGCGTGGCTTCCGGGGACAGCCACGGCGCCGGCGAGATCGACGACGTCGACCCCGTCAGCCGAGAGTGCCCGGAGCAGACACCCGCTCTGCACGGCAGCTGCGGCGCCGGGGTCGGCCGTGGCGGCCCGCAGGGTCTGCTCCACTTCCGTCGCCACGGTGACGCTGATGGCGCGTCCCTGCTGGGCGGCCAGGGCGTGTGCCGTCTTTACCGCGGCGGCGAGAAGCTCGCGCCGCTGCTGGGCGAGGATGCGGAGTGCCGCTGCATCCAGGGCGGCCTGCGCGGCCTGCATCGAAGCCCCCAGCCCAGCCAGCTCCTGGAGGGTTCCGGGGCTGTGCACCGCCAGCATGTTCACCGCCCACGCCGCCACAGACGGCTTGGGCAGGGCCCGGACCTCGGCCGCCAGGGCGCGCTGCTCTGCCGCGCTGACGCCAATGGAGCCGACGTCTTTGGCCGCGGCCGTGCGTGCAGCCACGAAGTCCCCGTACGGCAACGCGTACAGGGGACCGGCAATGCCCGCAAGCTCGCGCGTTCCCATGGATGAATCATAGGAGCACCGCCTGTCATCCCCTGACCGACCGCCTCGCCGGGTGCGAGGCAATGGATCCTGGCATCGCACCAGATGCCGTTTCCTATTTCCGGCGAGGCTACGCCCACCACTGCTCCCTGACCTTGGCAAACATTGCCCACAGCGGTGTCTGGCACTATGCTCGGCGGCGGGGGAGCCGGGGAACCGGCTCAAAGACTGGGGGAACAATTGAAAAACAAGACCATCCGCCTCGGCATCGCCGGGGCACTCGTCGCGCTCTCGCTTGGGGGTCTCGCCGTTCCGGCCCAAGCCGATGAGGAAATGCATGCCATCCCGCCGGCACCGGCCGATCCCTGCGGCCCGGTCGTCGACTTCGTCAGATTCTGCACGGCACCGGACGGGCATCCGTACCCGGTGCCGGTCAGCGGGGCCGTAGTGCCCGGCAAAAACGCATCCCCCGGCATCGGCGGTGCCCTCCATGTCGGCAGCACCCTGACCGTTGTTGACGGTGACTGGGACCCCGCGGACGCCACGCTCACGCATCAGTGGCTGCGCAACGATGTGCCAGTCCCGGGCGCCACCGGCCCCACCTACCTGCTCACCACGGCGGACCTCGGCAAGGGCATCCGGGTCAAGACCACGGCGGCAGCGCCGAGCTATGCAAAGACGACCCTGCAGTCCGTCATAACCGCCCCTGTCACGAACGCCGGCGGCGCCGTCCCGTCTGTCGTTTATGCGGGGCACGTTGGTTTCGATACACCGAGCACCAACCCGGATGAGCCCGGCCGCCTCGTGTACGCCGGGGCGGATTTTAGGGGCGCGCCGGACCTCCACCTCCAGTACCAGTGGTTTCGCAACGGCACGCCCATCCCGGGTGCCACCTCGCAAAAGTTCGACACGACGGGCTGGGGTTCGACGGCGCTGCTCAGCGTCAGGGTCACCGGCCACGCTCCCGGGTTCCATCCGACCACCGCCACTTCTATACCGGAAAGCATTCCTCCCTACAGCGAACCCCCCGGCGCCGTGGTCACCGGCGGCACCGGCCTGGGGGACGTCCTCACCGGCGCTGATGATGTTCCCTGGTCTTCCAGCCCGAGCAAGCACACCTACAAGTGGCTGCGCGACGGCGTCGCGATTCCCGGAGCCACCGCGCTGACATACAAGATCACGGCCCAGGATCAGGGCCACACCCTGGTCCTGATGACCGACGAACTTTCGTACAACGGCTACTACCCCTACTCCAACCGGGTGACCGTCCCGGCGGCCGCGGGGGTGGAGCTGAAGCAGTTGACGAACGTCACCAAGCCGGTCGTGACCGGGGACGCCGTGACCGGCTCTGTGATGAAGGTGACGGCCGGCACCTGGTCCGTTGCCTCCGACAAGCTGAAGTTCACCTACAACTGGCTCTCCTCCGACGGGGAGAAACCGGTCAGCAGCCCGACTTTCACCCCGGACACGCCCCAAGTTGGCAGGATCCTCACCGTCCTCGTGACCGCCTCCGCTCCCGGCTACAAGACCGCCTGGATAAAAGTCACCGCACCCAAGCCCGTGACCGCGCGTGAGTCGACCCGGGCCATTCGCGGGAACCTGACCGTCGGATCGAAGGTGACCCTGACTCCCGACCCCTGGTATGACCGGATCGAAGCGGACGTACACTGGCTGCGCGACGGCGTCCCGATCGCCGGGGCCTACGGCTGGAGCTACGTCCTGACGAGGGCCGACGCCGGCACGAAGCTCTCGGTCAGTGTGTCCCCGATTATGTCGGGCGGCAAGTACCAGACGCTCACCGCTTCGGCGAGGGTGGCGGGTCTGCCCATGGTCTCGGCCACGCCGACGATTGCCGGCACCCTCAAGGCCGGGAACGTCCTGACCGTGAAGCGGGGCACCTGGACCTGGGGCACTGCCTTCACGTACCGCTGGCTGCGCAACGGCGTCCCGATCTCCGGAGCCACGGATTCGACCTACAAGGTCCGGTCCGCCGACAAGGGCACCAAGCTCACCGTCCGCGTCACGGGCTCCCGGTTCGGCTACACGACCGTTACCAAGACCAGCGCGGCGTACTCCCTCCGCTGACCCACGGACTCCTAGGGCGGCATGCCGTGGCGCGGTGAACATTTGGCCGGTACGTCCCGGCTGCAGCCGGGGCCTTCGTTTGGGAGCGAAACTGCGAAAGGCAAGAACAGCTGCACGGCCGGGCCCACGACGCATAAGCCGGGATCGTTTGCACTTTCGGCGCCGGTCCGCGGAGCTGAGAATGCCCTAATCCGCGGCGTATTGACGATCCCCTGGCTCCGGCGTAGACCGTGCCCTATCAAACCAAATCGCGGGCCGTTGCCTTGCGGCCTGCCGCCTGTGAGGAGAAGACAATGGCCGTCGCAGTCATCATGGAATTTGCCGGTGCCACACTGGAGCAATACGACCAAGTCATAGCCAAGATGGGCCTCACGCCGGGAGGTCCCGGCCCGGCGGGCGCCCTGGGACACTGGGTGGCCGCCACCGACGGCGGGATCCTTGTCACCGATCTATGGGAGTCGAAGGATCTCTACGACGCTTTCGCAAAGGACCAGATCGGCCCCTACTCGGCCGAAGTCGGTATCCCGTCGCCGCCTACCCTGAAGTACCTGGACGTCCACAATTACTTCACCCCGGGTGCGGGCGCCTGACCGGGACCTGGCCTAGCCGGCTTCGCTCTGGATACGTTCCTTTACGCTGTCAGGCATCGTCGAGCACGCATCGTCGTCGGAGCGCCGATCAGCGTGGCTGTCGGCGGTGTCAGTGATGCCGACCGTCGCGACGGCCGACTGCCATCCGCCCAGGCCGGCGATCTGCCGCGGAACCCAGACGTTCGCGGCCCCGTTCACCAGGTTCCACACGGCGGGGTGGACACCGGCGCCCAAGTAGATACCCCCGTTGGGGTCCCGCTTGACCAGATCCGGCAGTGGTAAGACACCCATCAGTTGAGCAGACTCGTAGTCCGACATGTTCCACGGAGGTATTCCAAAGTAGTACCAGCTGGCGGCGCAGACACCATACAAATGAGGACCGAACTGGGCATAGTTCAGGTACAGCTCCAAAGTCCGCTGGGGGCTCAACGTGTAGCTGAATTGGGTGGCCAGGACGGCCTCAATCCCTTTTCGGGGGGCGCTCTGGTCGTCCCAGAGGAAGATGTTCTTCACGAGTTGCTGGGGGATGGTGGAGCCACTGGGATCGGGCTTTCCCTGGAAGTACGCCTGTGCCCTGGCCTGGAAGTCGCCGAGGTCGAAGGCTCCACTGCGGGTGCCGAGCTGTTCGTCTTCATGGGCGACGGTCGCCGCGAGCAGGTGCCGGCTGATGTGGTTGATCGAGACGAACTGGTAGGCGTTGGGCTCGCCGGCCTCCAGCATGTATGCGGTGCGCGGCGGGGTCACGCCCATGCTGAACATGAAGGCAATGATCTGGACCAGAACCAGCGGGGCGATCAGAGCAAGCAGGACCTTGCGGCGCCACTTTCGCTTAGGACGCTTGCCTGGCTGACGGACCGGGGGGACAGGCTGCTGGGCTTGATCTGGCTCCACCACAGGCGGGCTTACCCTTGGCAACGCAGGCACTCGCGGCGCCAGGGCCTCGGGCACCGGGTAACTTACAACCTTGGGCGGTTCCGCGTCCGGACGGCCTGATCGAGGGAGGTGGTCCGGCGGCAAACGCCGCTGCGAGGTCGGTGGTGTCGGAATGTCCATCGGTCTGCCTTCGCTGCTCGCCCCGGTTACCTCTGAAAGAGATAAAGGATGGGACGAAATTCTACCGGGCCGCCCTGAGTATTGCTCTCAGTCGACTGTGCAAGGGATTGCCGCGGCAAGGCCCGTGCGCTTGTCACCGGGATTGTGGCGTTCATCTGCTCGAGCCTGTTGGCCTTCGCGCTCTTGAGCCTTCTTCAGATGTCGGCAGTTCCTTCGGCAGTCGGTGTTTTCGTCGGGCTCCCGGCTCAACGCCCTCGACCCGCCAGGCTTTTAGCCGGCCAGAAGACCTCTAGCCCCCCGAGTTCCGGCAACGGACCCGCCGACCGGCCCAAACCACGAAGACGACGATGAACGCGACAGGCAAGAGCACCAGCGGGTTCCACCCTCTAACTGTCATGATCATCCCTCGCCCGGTTGCAGTCCTGCGCTGACTCTACGCCGACGGCAACGCGGCGAGAATGCTGTGGGGCCATTCCTTGGTGAGGACGTCGCTGAGGACCTGGTCTGGGCTGCTGACGCAGTAGGGCGTCTGGTCTGGGTCCAGGACGGCCAGGCCCACCGGGACGGCGAACACGCCCCAGGGTTCGATCCGGTTCGCCAGGAACCCGGTGAGCTTGAGCTCGCTGTACTCAGGCTCGTTCCACACGGACGCGGCCCGCTGAAGATCATCCGGGTGGATCGCGACCCAGACGCCGTAGCGGAGGGTATGCCCTCCCTCCAGCTGGATGGGGAGCAGGGCCCGGACGAAAGGGCTGATCCCTTGGATCTGCATGAGGGTGGCAAGATTCGGGTCCGGGTTACTCAGCCAGCTGTCTTCGGCGTGGTGCTGCTCCTCAGTGTTGAGCACCGGGTCGGGGAGCCTGAAGCGGACGTCCCTGTCATGGTCCGACGTCGACCGCCCGCACATTTCGCACGCAAGTGCTCTCGAAGTGCCCATTGATCCCCCGGATCTGATAATCGCTCGGATGAGTCTATGCCGATACCTAATAGGAGGGTGCCCCCGAACGGCCGCCGCCATCGTTGCGTCGGGTTCGGCGCACAGTCCAAAGAACGATAAGCGTCACAACACCAACGACGATGGCTAGCAACACCGTCATCGCCAGAAGCACGATGACATGCCATCCCTCAAGCCTCGGGTTCCCATTCCCGTGTCGATGCTTTGAGCCGACTCTGCTCTCCGGCTACTACTGCACGAAGCCTGTCTGGATGGCCTGAAGGTCAGCCGCCAGGGCAGTCATGCCCGACGTGGGCGGCTCAGGCTCGCCCGTGGTCTCGCCTTGGCTGTCGCCGAACCATTTGTGCCAGACCGTCGCCACGACTTCAGGCGTGATGGGTGTGCCGGCGGTTATAAGCGCGGCGAAGTCCTCCATCTCCGGGTCGTACTCGGTCTCCGGTGCCCCGTGGTCCATCACGCCGAGCAGGTCGTGGGCGGTCAGGCGCGCGGAGATGGCGCTGCGGAGCCGGGCGTATTCCGGAGTGACGGTGTCCATGGGCGCCAGTCTAGGAGCAATCGTGCAGGCGCGCTTGATGGAGGTCTACGTCTGCGGCCGGTTGACGTTGTCGGCGTCCTGGGTGAGGTCGGCGCCCTCGTTGATCTGGAGCGCTTCGATGCTCTGATCGGCGATGAGGTCGGCGACGAGGCTGGGGCTGCCGGCGACGATGGTGGAGTCGAAGTCGATCTCCGTGACCATGACCCAAGCCCTGTCCTCGGGCCAGAGCAGGCTGGGCGATTGCGGCCAGTGCGGGTCGCGGTTCCAGGGGGAGTCCTGAATCCACACGGCATCGGTGAAGGACCGCGGGGCGGCCGCGAACAGGAAATGGTCGCGCCCCGGGAGCGACAGCCGGGAGTTTTTCATTGTCTTTGTGGGCAGCGGGCCGGGCCCGGAGCGGTGCGCCGCCGTGAGCTTCCCAAGGATTCCCGGAAGTCGGCCCCGGACCGCGGTGAGGTATCTGGCTGAGCCGGTGAGCCCGCCCCATCCTTCCCAGACCGCGGCCACCCCGCTGTCCGGGGTGGTGGTGTGCCGGCACAGTATTGTTGCCACCGGTTCGAGGATGTGGGCTGCGAGGTTCCCCTGTTCCGGCTCGGAGTAACGCCACCCGCTCGAATCGAGAACCTCCTGCCGTTCCCCGACCTCGGGCCCCGCCAGCCGGTGATACTGCGCGAGCGGGTGCATGGACTTTCCGAAGACGCGCGCCACCTCAGCCCACGTCACAGGTCCGCCATCCTCGCCCGTGGGCCGGTCCCGTCGCGCCGGGTGGAACACCCGGGCATAGGCTGGGAAGCCGCGCGGCACGACGTTCAAATCACTGCCGTGGGTTTCCAGCAACGGCAGCAGCCACTTTCCGCTGTCAGCACTTATAGGTTCCACGGACCCAGCCTCACTGGACTGTGATTTTGATTCCGGCGACCGCCCCGGTCCATGCGCCGGTCGGGTCTGGGCGGATCAGTTGGGCACCGACGTACCCTTTCTGTAGTTGGACGACCTTCGAAAGGACCCCCGAGCAATCGACCTCTAGCGATACTGGCTCGACCCCATCTTGAGCGAGGAAGATCTGGGCGCCGGGAGTGCCAACGCAGGTAGCGGTGACAGTGTACGGACCAGTGGTCATCACCGTCGCGGCTTTGCTGAAGCCAACCCCCGGCCCGTCGGCGGCGCCAGCGTCGGCAAGGAGAACGGACCCCGTGGCATTGGCCAGGCGCTTGTGGAGTTCTGCGTAGTTGGTGGCTTCCACGCCCAGAACACCAGGGTCCTTCGTGGGGACGGTGGGCGCAGGCCGGTGACTTTGGCCGGCAGCCGTTGGCTGTGGATCTCCGTCGTCCTCATAAGCACAGGCGGCCATGCCGCTGGCGAGCAGCGCCCCAATAATGAGTGCCGCAGCGCGACGGACTGTTTTCGCTCCCCCAGGTCCTGACATGGGGCGAGTCTACGGTCCAGTCGCCGAATGGCAAGTCATCCGCCCTGGAGCCTGGCTCCTGTTATGGGCCCTAGACCCCGGTTCAAGTGGGCGAGTGTTCCAGACGGGCGAATAGACGAGGGGAAGGGATAAGCGGCCTGTAAGAATAGGCGCATGCCCCTGCACGACTATCCGATTCGACGGCTGACAGAGGATCCAAACAACGTTCTGGACCGCCAGATCTGGCCGGCGTCTCTGGCTCCCGTCGCCCAGGTCCTCGACCAGGGACTCGATCTGACATCCGCTACCGTCCTGGTCGGCGAAAACGGGTCCGGTAAATCCACACTTGTGGAGGCCATCGCCTTGGCCTACGGCCTGTCCCCGGAAGGCGGATCAACTGGAGCGCGGCACACCACCAGGTCCACGGAATCCAAGCTGTCCTATCACCTCCACCTGGTCCGGAACGCCGGCGCCACCAGGCGGGGCTACTTTCTGCGCGCCGAAACCATGCACGGCTTTTTCACCTATCTCGAGGAAAACCCCAGCAGGACCGGTGACATCCCATTCCATGACATGTCACATGGCGAGTCTTTCCTGGAGCTGGCCGTGGACCGCTTTCGAGGGGGCGGATTGTGGGTGCTCGACGAACCCGAATCCGCGTTGTCCTTCCAGGGATGCCTGACCCTCCTCGTCGTCTTGAAGGACCTGCTGGCCGCGGGCCATTCGCAGGTCATCATGTCCACGCACTCACCTGTATTGGCCGCCCTTCCCGGGGCGCAGATTCTGGAAGCCGGACCTTGGGGTCTACGGCCCCGGGCGTGGGAGGACCTGGAAATGGTCACGAACATGCGGTCGTTCCTTGAATCACCGGAGCGATACCTTCGCCACTTCTAATCGTCGAGATCTCACCAGTTGCCGCTCAGGCGGGCGAGTTTATCCGGCGCCCATACGAAAGGAAAACATGATCTACCCAGGCGGCAGCATTGACCATTACGCCGTTCCGGCCAGGGATTTGAACGAATCCTTCATTGGGGCCCACTTCGGCCTCACCAAGGGTGCCGAGGTCATCTACGGAAAGATCGGTGCGGTCCGGATCTTCGAGACGCACGTTATGTTGACACTGGCCGGCGTCACCGCCGATGACCTTCACTTGGATGCGAACCAGGAAGTCATCTTCTCCCACGGACGGCACCAGAACCAGGCAACTCGACGCGCGCCCATGACTGAATCCATCGATGCTGAGGTCGCGCGCACACTCAGCACAATTCCAGTTCGTGCGTCTCGCCAAATGACCGCTACCGAGTATCAGATTCGCGTGGCCGAGGTCCTCAACCTTTTTGACATCGAAGCGGTGGGCGACGAAACGGGAATTCGTTACGGGGGCGAGGGTGTTGAGCTGGAAGATCAGCCCTTAGAAGCCGTCGTCCGCAGACTCACTGGGAGGCGATTCGGCATCCCGGAAGCAATGCAGTAGCCCACGTAGGGGTCCTTCGGACCTAATGTCGCGCTTCTGAAGTTATGGGACGGTTGACTTCGCCAGGATCTGTTCAGGGGTATCAGTCCGGACGGCCCACGAAGCGACTGGACCCAGCGCACAGCGTATGTATTCGCCTAACCGGGGGTGGCTTCCCTCGCCGCCGGTAAGACGCCTCGAGAGCGCCAGAGGAGGTGACGAAAAAGTGACGGACATGTGGGGAAACGCCTGAAATTGGAGGGAATACCCAGTCATCTGCTTATTTCAACGAAAACGACAGAACCCCCGGAAATCGTTGATTTCCAGGGGTTCTTCTCGAGCTTCCTGCCAGAATCGAACTGGCGACCTTCTCATTACGAGTGAGACGCTCTACCAACTGAGCTAAGGAAGCAACCACATGAATGCCCGGCGAACCGGGCGGATCATGCAAGAGACAACTGTAATAGAGTCCCGGCGTCCGGGTCAAAATGAGCGTCTGCAGCCGGCCGCAGGGCCGGCAAGGTACCTAGCAGACGGTGTTGTCCGCCGGGGCTTTTCCGTCCACCAGGTAGTCATCGACGGCGTTGCCAATGCAGCTGTTGGAGCGGCCGTAGGCCGTGTGGCCCTCGCCCTTCCACGTCAGCAGCGAAGCATTCCCGAGCTGCTTGCGCAGGTTGGTGGCCCATTCCACGGGGGTGGCCGGATCCCCTGTGGTTCCAACAACAACAATTGGGGCCGCACCCTTGTACTCCACCGCGGCCGGTGTCCGGACGTTTTTGTACGGCCAGTCCTTGCAGTTGCTTCCGCCGTAAGCGAAGTAGTAACCCAGGGTGGGCGACTCCTGGCGCAGCTTCTGGTCCTCGGCCCGCATGGAAGCGGTATCGGAGACCATGGGGTAGTCCAGGCAGTTGATGGCGTTGAAGGCGAAGGTGCTGTTCGACGTGTAGGTGCCGCTGGGGTCCCGGTCGGCGCCGAAGTCGGCCAGCCGCAGCATGCCTGTGCCGTCGCCTTTGAGGGCTGTCGCGAGGGCCCTGGTGAGGATCGGCCAGTTGTCATTGTTATAGAGCGGGATGATGAGGCCGCTGACAAACGTCGAGCCGGAGACCTTCCGGCCGTCCTTCGCCGGCAACGGATTCGCCTCAGCCGCGCTGATGGCGTCGTGGATCTGCTGGACGCCTTCCTCGGTGCTTCCCGTGAGCGGGCATCCGCTGGTCTGCTGGCACTTGGCGACGTAGGCGTGGAGGGCCTTATCGAAGGCTACGGCCTGGCCGCTGGTCAGTTCCTCGTAGCTCAGTGACGGGTCAATGGCGCCGTCGAGGACTAGCCGGCCCACGTTGTCCGGGAACAGCGAGGCGTAGGTGGAGCCCAGGAGGGTCCCGTAGGAGTAGCCGAGGTAGTTCAGCTTCGCGTCGTTGACCACGCCGCGCAGGATGTCGAGGTCCTTCGCGGCGCTGACGGTGTCGATGTGGGCCAGGACCGGGCCGGTCTTCTCCACGCACTTGGCGGCAATGGCCTTGTTGTCGGCAAGGGCCGCGTCCAGGCCGGCGTCGGTATCCAGGGCGTAGGTCTTGGCCCGGGACGCGTCGCGTTCCTTGTCCGTGAGGCACGTGACCGGAGCGGAGCGTTTCACGCCTCGCGGGTCGAAACCGATGATGTCGTAGGCGGAGCGGACCTTCTCCGAAATATTGGTGTTGGCCGCATCCCTCACGAAGTCGTAGCCGGAGCCGCCCGGGCCGCCCGGGTTGACCAGCAATGAGCCCTTCTTGTCGCCTTTGGTGGCGAGCTTGATAGCGGCCAGCTCGATGCGGTCGCCGTCGGGCTTGCTGTAGTCCAGCGGAACCTTGATCGTGGCGCACTGGAAAGTCCCGCCCTCACACGGCTTCCAGTCCACTTGCTGGGAGTAGTAGCTGCGCAGCTCCGCAGGGGCCGCAGCGACAATCGATGGGTCCGCCTGTGCCGAAGCCCCGGATGTCGCGGCGCTCGACCCGCCGTTGCCTCCGCCGCCGAAAATGGTGCACGAGGCCAGTGTCAGGGCAAGAGCCAGGGCGCCGACGGCCCGCATGCCGATCGCCACTGATCGGGCTCTTGCGGACTTGGGTCGAGCAGGCTTCATGCGGTTCTCCTTGGAGGATAGAAACGAAGGCGTAGAGGCGTTTGGAGCGGCCGGGGGTCAAATAAGGCTGGAAGCCATGGACTCGATCGTCAGCAGCGGGGCCACGTTGGTGGTGGTGATGCGCGTGCGGGCCTTGTTGATGGCGTCCATTCGGGCAAGGGTCACTTCAGCGGTGGAACGGGAGGCGAAGTCTTCGAGTTCGCTTCTGAGTTCAACGTTGACGAGTTCCACGGCGTTCCCCATCTGGATGATCAGGACATCCCGGTAAAAGGACAGCAGGTCCGTCAACGTGCGGTCAAGGGAATCGGTGACGGATCGCTTGGCACGGCGCTTCTGGTCGTCCTCGAGCTGTTTGACCTGACTCCTCATGGTAGGCGGCAAAGTACCGCTTTCAGGCGCCCCGAGGGTGGCCAGCAACGCGGCTTTCTCGGCGGCGTCGCGCTCGTCATTGGAGCTGTTTGCTTCCTCGGTGGCGATCTTGACCAGCTTCTCTGCCATCATGACCGCCGCCGTCACGCCGCGGAGGGACAGCGGAAACCGCACCGTCTCGAGCCGGCGCTCCCGGGCCTCCGGGTCCCGGGCCAGGCGGCGGGCGATCCCGACGTGGCTTTGCGCCGCGCGGGCGGCACGCTCGGCGACCGCCGGATCCACGCCGTCGCGCTTGACCAGCAAGGCGGCGACGGCGGCGGCGGGCGGAAGCCGCAAGGCCACTGCCCGGCAGCGGGAGCGGATAGTCACGAGGACGTCGGCGGGGGAGGGCGCGCAGAGCATCCAGACGGTGCGGGGTGTGGGTTCCTCGATGGCCTTGAGCAGCACGTTGGTGGTCCGCTCGGCCATCCGGTCGGCATCTTCCACGACGATGATCCGCCACCGGCCCGACGATGGACGGTTCCCGGCGGTGGCCACGAGCTCGCGCGCCTCGTCGATGGTGATGGTGACCTTCTCCGTGCGCACGAACGCGACGTCGGAATGGGTTTCGCCGAGGATGGTCAGGCAGGCCGGGCATTCGCCGCAGCCGCGCAGGCTGACGTCCTCCTGGTCACAGTTCAGGGCAGCCGCGAAGGCCTTCGCGGCGTTGGAGCGGCCGGAGCCGGGCGGGCCGGTGAATAGCCACGCGTGCGTCAGGCCCTCGCCCTGGGCCGCCTGGCGCAGCTGGGCCACGACGGCGTCCTGGCCCTGGAGGTCGTCCCAGACGGTCATGCCGGGCTGCTTTGGGGCACGGCCAGCAAGGATTCGACGCGCTCGAGGATCCGGGCGGCAAGTTCGGCGACAGGCAGGCGGGCAGGCAGCACCAGATAGGCCTCGGGCCGGGCCGCGGCCAGGTCGAGGAAAGCCGCCCGGATGGTGGCATGAAATTCGTCGGCCTCGGACTCGAGGCGGTCCTCGGCGGCCTCGCCGGCGGTGCGCCTCTCCCGGCCGACGGCGGGGTCGACGTCGAGAAGCACCGTCAGGTCGGGCCGCAGGTCCGAGGTCGCCCACGCGTTGATGTCCCGGACCGCGTCCGTCCCGAGGCCGCGGCCGGCGCCCTGGTACGCCACCGAGGAGTCGATGTACCGGTCGGTCAGGACAATCTCGCCGCGGTCCAGGGCAGGCCGGATGACCTGGGTCGCGTGCGCGGCCCGGGACGCCGCGAAAATGAGGGCCTCGGTGTGGGCGTCGATGTGGCCATGGCCGTGGTCCAGCACGAGGGAACGCAGTTTCTCGCCGATCGGTGTGCCGCCCGGTTCCCGGGTCCGCCGCACGGTGAAGCCGCTTGATTCCAGGGCCTTGGCGAGTGCAGCCGCCTGCGTGGACTTGCCGGCACCGTCTCCGCCTTCGAACGCAATGAACAGTCCGGCCAGCTGGCTCGGCAACTGGCTGGGCAACTCTTGGCGGGACGCTCCGGGGCTCTGGGTAGTCACCGTCCTAGACTACCGACAATCACCGACACTGCAGTCTGCTTCGGGTCTTCGGCGTAACGGCTTCGGTGCCCTGCGGGGCCCCACGTACCCTGTCTCCATGAGTCTTTCTGATGAGCAGGCAGCCGCGCTTTCCCCGGATTCCCTGGTTGTGGCGGCAGGGCGCCCGCCGCGCACCCGCGACGAACCGGTCAACCCGCCGCTGGTGCTGTCCTCCACCTACTTCGGCACGGGACCCCTGGGCGACGGCGACCGCGGCTACGGCCGCTATTCGAACCCCACCTGGGACCCGTTCGAAGAGGCGCTGGGCCAGCTGGAAGGCGCGGACCTGCCGGGCTTGCTTTACGCCTCGGGACTCGCCGCAGTCAGCTCGGCCCTGTCCCTGGTGCCCGCCCACGGCGTGCTCGTCATGCCGTCCCACAGCTACGCCGGATCGGTCACCATGGCCACCGAACTGGCGGCCAAGGGGTTCCTGGAGCTGCGGACGGTGGACATCGCGGACACCGACGCCGTGGTGGCTGCGCTTGCCCCGGCCGGCGGCCGCGCCGCCAGCATGCTGTGGCTCGAGAGCCCCACCAACCCCATGCTCGGCGTCGCGGACATGCGGGCCCTGACAGCGGCGGCGCATGAGGCCGGCGCGATCGTCGTCACGGACAACACCTTTTCCACGCCCCTGGTGCAGCAGCCCCTCAGCCTGGGCTCCGACGTCGTGCTGCACTCGGTGACTAAATACCTCTCCGGCCACTCCGACGTCGTGCTCGGCGCGCTGGTGACCTCCGACGCCGGCCTCCGCGCCGCGCTGCTGCACCACCGCACCATCCACGGCGGGATCGCCGGGCCGTTCGAGGCGTGGCTGGCGCTGCGCGGGCTCCGCACCCTGGCGCTGCGGATCGAGCGTTCCCAGGCCTCCGCCCAGGTCCTGGCCGAACGGCTCGACGGTCACCCGCGGGTTGCCAGCATCCGTTTCCCCGGGCTCGCCTCGGACCCCGGCCACGTCCGTGCCAAGGAACAGATGAACGGGTTCGGTTCCATCCTGTGCATTGAGGTGGCGCCCGCGGACGGGCTCACCGGCGCGGAGGCGGCGGACCGGATGATCCGCGCCCTGCGCCTCTGGCTGCCCGCGACGTCCCTTGGCGGGGTGGAATCCCTGATCGAACGCCGGCGCCGGCATGCGGCCGAGCCGGAGAGCGTGCCGGACAACCTGGTGCGGATGAGCGTCGGCATTGAGAACGTGGAAGACCTTTGGGCCGATTTGGAGCAGGCATTGGACACGCTGGACGGCTAGGCTGGGGGAGTGGACGGACGCATACTCATTTACTTTGTCGAATCCGGGATTTACCTGGTCCTGGCTGTCGTGGCCTTTGCCCTGGAGGCGTGGGCGTTTTTCGACTGCCTCCGGCACAAAGCCAACGCGTTCGAGGCCGTCTCGAAACGGACCAAGACCTTCTGGCTGGCGCTGACCGGCGGCGCGTTCGCCGTGGGCCTGTTCTCCCTGCTCTCGCAGCTGGGCAGCGGTGGCGGGGCCAGTTCGCTCGGCATCTTCGGCCTCGCAGCCGTAACCGCCGCGTCCGTGTACCTCGCCGACGTCCGCCCCGCCATCAAGGACGCCGGCCGCGGCCGCAACATGGGCCCCTACGGCCCCTGGTGAGGATTTTCTACCTTGCTAGGCGCCCGGCGCCACTGCGTCCCAGCTGACCGTCACTTCGCCCAACCGCCAGCGGGAAGGGCCGTCCTGAATGGGCCAGCCGGCGTCGAGCAGCGCGCGGCACATAGCTGAGAAGCGCTGCCGGCTTCCGAACGACGCCAACGGCGCCGCATCCAGCCAGGCCTTGTCCATCGCCTGCAGGTATGCGTGAATCTTCTCGCCGGGCACATTGCGGTGGATCAGCGCCTTCGGCAGCCGTTCGGCAACGTCGGAGGGCAACGCGAAGGCACCGAACCGCATAGACACGCTCAGGCTTAGTGGCCGTTCGCCGTCGAGCGCCACCCAGGTGGCGCGACGCCCGATTTCATCGCAGGTGCCGTCGATGAACAGCCCGCCCGGGGCGAGGCGGTCCTGCACCAGCCGCCAGATGCCGGCCACGTCTGCTTCCTCATACTGCCGCAGCACGTTGAAGGCCCGGACCAGCACGGGGTTCCCGCGCACGGGCAGCTCGAAGCCGCCCAATTGGAACATCAGGCCGGGCCGTTCAAGGGGCTGGGCCTGCCGGACACGCTCCGGTTCGATTTCGATGCCCACCACCTGGACGTCGGTGCGAACCCCGGAGAGGCGTTCAAAGAGTTCGACGGCGGTGGCCGGCGAGGCGCCGTAGCCGAGGTCGACGGCGAGGGGGTGGGCCGCGGCGCGCAACCGCCAGGCCTGCGGCCCGGTCAGCCAGCGGTCCACGCGGCGCATCCGGTTGGGGTTCGTGGTTCCACGGGTCACGTTTCCCACGGGCCTGCCGCCACGTATGCCGCTTCTCGTCCCGCCCTGGTTTCGGGGGGCCAGCACCCGTTCAGCCTTCTGCACCACCGCCCAAGCTTATCTTCCACCGCACGCCTACCCTTCAACGCGGGGTCACTTCCGGCTCATGGGGCCACCGGATGGGCGCGAGGTGACCTGGCGTTGCAGTTGGTTGTGGTTCGGCGCATGTGGTGTAACGCACGGCACCGCCGCCGACTGCTCGGCTAGGATAAAAACCATGACTTACAAGCTGATTCTGCTGCGCCACGGCCACAGCGACTGGAATGCCAAGAACCTGTTCACCGGCTGGGTGGACGTTGACCTGAACGACCAGGGCCGTGCCGAGGCGGTGCGCGGCGGCGAGCTTCTCGTGGAGAACAACATCCTCCCCGACATCCTCTACACCTCGCGGTTGAAGCGGGCCATCAACACGGCGAACCTGGCACTGGACACGGCCGACCGCGGCTGGATCGACGTCAAGCGCGACTGGCGGCTCAACGAGCGCCACTACGGCGCCCTGCAGGGCAAGGACAAGGCCCAGACCCTGGCCGAATTCGGCGAGGAGCAGTTCATGCTGTGGCGCCGGTCCTATGACACCCCGCCGCCGCCCCTGGCCGACGACTCCGAGTTCTCCCAGGTGGGGGACCCGCGCTACGCGGACCTCGGCGACGCCGTCCCGCGCACCGAGTGCCTCAAGGATGTCCTGATCCGGCTCATGCCGTACTGGGAATCGGACATCAAGGAAGACCTCCGCGCCGGGAAGACCGTCCTGGTCACGGCCCACGGCAACTCGCTCCGGGCCCTGGTCAAGCACCTTGACGGCATCAGCGACGAGGACATCGCCAGCCTGAACATCCCCACCGGCATCCCGCTGGTCTACGAACTGGACGAGGACTTCAAGCCGCTGACCCCGGGCGGGACGTACCTGGACCCCGAGGCCGCCGCCGAGTCCATCAAGGCAGTGGCCAACCAGGGCAAGAAGTAAGCGGTTCCCTCACCGCAGCACTAACTACAGAACAAACGACGGCGTCCGGCCACCCCCAAGGTGACCGGACGCCGTCGTTGTTTCAGTACTTCTGTGTCAGAACAGAACCGCAATCCGTCGGACGGCCTGCGTCAGATGTGTTCGATCGTGCTCGGCTGCCACGCGCCGGTGACCAGGTACGTGACCTTCTGGGCAACGGAGACGCCGTGGTCCGCGAAGCGCTCGAAGTAGCGGCTGGCCAGGGCAACGTCCACGGTGGTGGCCGCCGATTCCTGCCAGTCGCTGCGCGCGATCGCCTTGAAGACGCTCAGGTGAAGGTCGTTGACGGTGCCGTTGGCCTTCATGATGTCGCGGGCCACGCCGAGGTCTCGGGTTGCCAGCAGCTCGGTGAGCTTCTGGGCGATCAGCAGGTCCTGTTCCGCGAAGCTCTTGAAGGTCTCCTGCAGTTGGCCCGGGACCACAGACGCCGGGTAGCGCAGCCGAGCCAGCTGGGCCAGGTGCCGGGCGAGGTCGCCCATGCGCTCCAGCGAGGCGCTCATTCGGAGCGAACCAACCAGCATGCGCAGGTCGCTCGCCACCGGGCCCTGGAGGGCGAGGATGTCGATGGCGCGCTCGTCGAGGCTGTTCTGCAGGAAGTCGATGCGGGCATCGGCGGCAATCACGTCCTCGGCGAGGTCGATATCGGCGCCCTCGAAGGCTGTCGTGGCCTTGTCGATGGCCTCCGTGACCAGCGCTGAGATCTCGACGAGCTGTTCCCTTACTTGGGCGAGCTCCTCCTGAAAAACCTTACGCACGTGTGCGTCCTTTCCTCGGAAATATTGCCAGCGATTCAATGGCGGGCCTATTTCGGTTCACCTACCGGCGCTCCAACCCTCAACTCTGTCAGTGTCCGGTGAACTGTTACGCCCCAATAGGTGAACGTTAGCTGAACCGGCGCCCGATTCGCAGGAGATTTCAGTTTCGGTCACGCGGCAGAGCATAAGCTGGAGCCGTGGATCCAATGCTCATCGGCGTCATCGCCGGCCTGATCGGCCTATCGTTTGGCATGTTCGGCGTACTCGCGTTCCGGGTCAGTGAGCAGCAGCGGCAGATCGTCGACGTCGACGTCGAGGACCCCTCGCTGCCCGAAGGTGCGGCGGAGGTGCTAGCCGTCCTCGGCCGCGCGTTCGTGGTGGTCGACGCGATCGACGGCGTGGTCCGCGCCAGCCCTGCCGCCTATGCCTACGGCCTGGTCCGCGGGCACACCGTGGTGCACCAGCCGCTGCTGGAAATGACCGCCAAGGTGCGCCGGGACGGTGTGGTCCTCGAAAAGCAGCTGGAACTGCCGCGGGGCCCGCTGGGCCAGGGAACGATCGTGGTCCAGGTCCGGGCAGCCGTCATCACGGAGGACTACATCCTCCTGCTGGCCGATGACCGCACGGAATTCACCCGCACCGAGGAAGTCCGCAACGACTTCGTCGCCAACGTCTCCCACGAACTGAAGACACCGGTCGGGGCGATCTCCCTCCTGGCGGAGGCCCTCGAGTCCTCCGCTGACGATCCCGACGCGGTCAAGCGGTTCGCCAAGCGCATGCACAAGGAATCGACGCGGCTCGCGGCCCTCGTCCAGGACATCATCGAACTCTCCCGGCTGCAGGGGGCCAACGTCGCGCAGCAGGGCCGCCCGGTAGACATCAACACCGTGGTCAACGAGGCCGTGGACCGCTCGCAGCTGCCGGCCGAGAGCAAGAACATCCAGCTGGTGGTGGGCGGGCACGCCGACGCCATGGTCTACGGCGACCAGGACCTCCTCGTCACCGCCCTACGCAACCTGATCGATAACGCAATCCGCTACTCGCCGGAGAACACCAAGGTGGGTGTGGGCATCCGGGCCAAGGACGGCCTCGTGGCGGTCTCTGTGACGGACCAGGGCGATGGACTCAGCGCCGAGGACCAGGAGCGCGTCTTCGAGCGCTTCTACCGGGTGGATGCCGCCCGTTCGCGGCAGACCGGAGGCACGGGGCTTGGCCTGAGCATCGTCAAGCACGTCATTTCCAACCACGGCGGCGAGGTGACCCTGTGGTCCCAGCTCGGCCAGGGTTCCACGTTCACCATTCGACTTCCCGAGATGGAAGGGCAGGACCACGGCGACGCCACCGAGGCGGGCAAAGCCGCTGCCCACACTTCCACCCGGGACCCCAAACCACAACGACGTGACGCCGCCGGCGTCCATGAGCAAGGAGCTACCGCTTGAGCAGGATTCTTATTGTCGAGGACGAGGAGTCCTTCAGCGATCCCCTCTCCTACCTGTTGGGCAAAGAGGGGTTCGAGGTGGAGGTGGTGGACAACGGACTGGACGCCATCACCGAGTTCGACCGCAACGGCGCCGACCTCGTGCTCCTGGACCTCCAACTTCCCGGCCAGTCGGGCACGGAGGTCTGCCGCCAGCTCCGGCAGCGTTCAGGAGTGCCGGTGATCATGTTGACGGCCAAGGACTCGGAAATCGACAAGGTGGTGGGGCTCGAACTGGGCGCCGACGACTACGTCACCAAGCCCTACTCCTCGCGGGAGCTCGTGGCCCGGGTCCGGGCCGTCCTGAGGCGCCAGAGCGAGCCGGAGGAGCTCGTCTCCAGCACGGTGCAGGCCGGTCCTGTCCGGATGGACATCGAACGCCACGTCGTGAGCGTCGGTGGCGAGCAGATAGCCTTGCCGCTCAAGGAGTTCGAGCTGCTGGAAATGCTGCTGCGGAACTCCGGCAGGGTCCTGACCCGAGGCCAGCTGATCGACAGGGTCTGGGGCTCCGACTACGTGGGGGACACCAAGACCCTCGATGTCCACGTCAAGCGGCTGCGCAGCAAGATTGAGCCCGATGCCTCCGCGCCGCGGTACCTGATTACCGTCCGCGGCCTGGGCTACAAGTTCGAACCCTAAATCCAGGGCACATGCAAAAGATCCAGGGCACATGCAAAAGGAGGGGCACCCGCGGGTGCCCCTCCTTTTGCATGTGCTGTGGCAGCAGCCGTGGAGRCTAGTGCCCGGCGGTGCTGCTCGGCGTCGGCGTCGGCGTGGCCGTTTCGGTCGAGGTGGCCGTGCTGCCGGTGGTGGGCTCCGGCGTYGGCAGGTACTGCTTGTAATCCACGATCGTTCCGTCCAGGACCGGAACCTTGAACGAGGCGTTCTTGTTGGTGCCGTCTTCGGAGATGCTGAGCTCGGTCACGGATCCGGGCTTGGCGCCGGCGGTGCTCAGGATCACCGCATCGGTGGAGTCGTTGAGCATGGTGTAGGAGTTCTGCTTGACCGGAACCTGGGTCTGCGATCCGGCCGCACCCTTGATGGTCAGCACGACGTCCTTGGAGGAGGAGTTGTACACGGCGCCGATCACGCGGGCCGGCTTGTCCTCGGCATCGGCGACGATGATGAAGTTGCGCAGCTTCAGCGGGCCGAGGTCGGTCCGGGTTCCGTCGGATGCCGAGTACTGCTCAGAGGTCTGCTGGGGGTTGATGTAGCCGCAGCCGGTCACGGACAGCAGGCCAATGCCAAGTGCAGCCGTAGCCATTGCCAGCTTGCCGCGCTGGCCCCGGTTCATCGCAGTGAAACGCACGTCACGCACTCCTTGAGAGTCTTGGAACATTATTCAGCCCATAGCCTATCCGCAATCGGCCTCAAACAAGGACTCGGCCGCTACACATAGACGCGGGGACGCGCACGCGTTGGCGCACGGACGCACGAGCCCCCGCCGGGCGAGGGCGCGCTTGCCGGGGACCGGAAACCTCTTGGCAGTTAGGGCCGCAGGCACTATTATCCGCATTCGTCAAGGGGTTTGAGGGGGTGGATTGAGGCCATTTTCCCCGGATTCATGCGGTTCCCGGCACCTTTAGATGCCAGTTGTATGCCTTAATCGTGATAAACTGGTCTGCGGGAAAGGGGAATGTCCACATGGTTTTTGAGGTCGGCGAGACAGTAGTTTACCCTCACCACGGTGCAGCCAAAATTGAAGAAATCAAGATGCGCACTGTCAAGGGCGAAGAGAAGATGTATCTCAAGCTCAAGGTGGCTCAGGGTGATCTGACCATTGAAGTTCCAGCAGAAAACGTAGACCTCGTTGGGGTTCGGGACGTAGTGGGCAAGGAAGGCTTGGAGCACGTGTTCGATGTGCTGCGGGCCGAGTTCACTGAAGAACCCACCAACTGGTCGCGTCGATACAAGGCAAACCTGGAAAAGCTTGCATCCGGTGACGTCATCAAGGTAGCAGAGGTCGTCCGCGACCTTTGGCGCCGCGATCACGACCGGGGTCTCTCCGCGGGAGAGAAGCGCATGCTGGCCAAGGCCCGCCAGATCCTGATTTCGGAACTGGCACTGGCTGAGAAGACTGATGAAGAGAAGGCTGCAAGCGTTCTCGACGAGGTCCTGGCTTCCTAACACAGGGCCGGCCCCAGCAGGCCGGCGCAGAATAAGAATCGAACCCCGGTGGCCTCAGGCCGCCGGGGCTTCTTCTTGCCCTTTTTCATCCGCCACCCGATTGCGTTTTCACCTGTGGCCCCTCTGAGTGCGCCCCGAAACCACCACAACTGATAGCGCAACGGGATGCTCCGAGGCGCGGGGACGTAGTCTTGTGCGCATGGATACTGCACCGACGAATTCGTCCCCGGCCGGTCCGGTGACTGCTGTCATTGTTGTGGCCGCCGGCTCCGGCCAGCGCCTGGGCTACGGCGTGGCCAAAGCAAAAGTGCCGCTGGGCGGGGACACCATCCTCATGCACGCCCTGCGCGGCGTGGCGGCCGCCGGGATCGCACAGCAGATCTGCATTGCGATTCCCCCGGGAGACGCCGATCTGCAGGGGCTGTGCGCGGCCTTCACCCGGGAGCTTGCGGACGGCCTCGCCCGCACCGCGGAGTCCCCTTACGGCGTGCAGATTCCGGTCGTGACCGTCGTCGACGGCGGTGCGAACCGCGCCGATTCGGTCCGCGCCGCGATGGCCGCGCTCCTGCCCCATACTGAGGCAGTCCTGGTCCACGATGCCGCCCGTGCCCTTGCCCCGGAGGCCGTTTTCCACCGGGTGGCTGCGGCGCTCGGAGCCGGTGCCTCCGCCGTGATTCCGGTGATCCCGGTAGTGGACACCGTCAAGACCGTCGAACCGACCACCGGCGACGGCGTCGCGGTGGCCCCCGAGCTGGTCACCGGGACGGCGCCCCGTGAGGGGCTCCGTGCCGTGCAGACACCCCAGGGATTCACCTTCGCGATCCTCAAACGAGCCCACGAGGCCGCCGCGGAGTTCGACGCTGACCAGGCTGCGCTCGTCACGGACGACGCGATGCTCGTGGAACTGCTCGGCGTCCCCGTCCACGCCGTGCGCGGCGCCAGCCAGTCCCTGAAGATCACCACGCCCCTGGACCTGATCCTGGCCGAAGGCCTCCTCGAAGGACCCCTGGGCGCACGCTGGGTGGAGGGATGAGCATGACCACCAACGCGCCTCTGATCCCCAGGACCGGGATCGGAATCGATGTTCATGCCTACGCGGCCGAAGGCGAGAAGCAGCCGCTGTGGCTCGGCGGACTCTTCTGGGAAGGGGAACGGGGACTGTCCGGCCACTCCGACGGCGACCCGGTGGCGCATGCCGCGGCCGACGCGCTGTTCTCGGCCTGCGGGATCGGGGACCTCGGCACCCACTTCGGCACTGACCGGCCCGAATACGCCGGGGCGTCCGGCGTCACCCTCCTGGCCGAGGCCGCCCGGATTGTGCGCGCCCACGGATTTGAAATCGGCAACATTGCCGTGCAGTTCGTGGCCAACCGGCCCAAATTCGGTCCGCGGCGGGAGGAATCCCAGCGGGTCCTCAGCGATGCTGCTGCGGCGCCGGTCAGCGTCACGGCCACCACGAGCGACGGACTCGGGTTCACCGGCCGTGGCGAGGGGATCTCGGCGGTGGCAACGGCGCTCGTCTACCCGGCCGGCTAACCGCCGGTTGAACTCTGCCCGCTCCGGTCGCCTAGGCTGGAGGGGCAAGACCCCACCGTGACATCCCGTTCCGAACAGCCAGGAGACCCGCCGTGAAGAAGCTGCTGACCGCCGTCGTACTCGTGGCAGGGACCATGCTGAGCGGATGCGCCGGCTCGACGACGACGCCCCAGGCAACCAGCGCCACGCCAAAGTTGAGCGTCGACGAAAGCTGCAAGTTCCTCAACGGCGATACGTTCGCGCCCTCCGGGAGCGCGAAGGAGCAGGCCGCGCAGATCGGCCAGCACTACCAGGAAGTTGCGGACAAAGTGGCGCCGGAAGTTGGCGCCCCCATCCAGCAGATGGCCGAGATCATGAAGCAGGTTGCGGCCAGCTCCACCGGGACCAAGACGGACGAACAGACGGCCCAGCTCACGGAGCAGATCAACAAGATCGGGCAGTACTGCAAGTAGCGTCCCGGATCGATGATCCGGGGCCCCGCTCCCGGAGTGACGGCTGCCCGCAAAGCCGCCGGTCAGGCCGCGGAGCGCCATCGGCTAATCTGGAGCGGTGACCCTGCGCTTTTACGACACTGCATCCGCCGAAGTCCGCGACTTCGTCCCCCTCGTACCTGGCCAAGTGAGCCTGTACTACTGCGGAGCCACCGTGCAGGGCATGCCCCACGTCGGCCACATCCGGTCGGCCATCGCGTTCGACCAGCTCACCCGCTGGCTGCAGTACCGGGGCTTCCGCGTGACGGCGGTCCGCAACGTCACCGACATCGACGACAAGATCCTCGCCAAGTCCGCCGCGTCCTTCGGCCCCGATTTTGAGGACGAGCCCGGAGCCCAGCGCAACGAGGAATGGTGGGCCCTGGCCTACCGGTACGAGCAGGAATTCCTCAAGGCCTACGACACCCTGGGCGTCTCCCGCCCCACCTATGAGCCCCGCGCCACCGGCCACATCCCGGAAATGCACGCCCTCATCCAGCAGCTGATCAACCGCGGCCACGCCTACCCGGCCCTGGACGACTCCGGCGACGTCTACTTCGACGTGCGCTCCTGGTCCAAGTACGGCTCCCTGACGCGCCAGCGGCTCGACGACATGCAGGGCGCCCCGGACGCGGACCCGCGCGGCAAGAAGGACCCCCGCGACTTCGCGCTGTGGAAGGGCTACAAGGACGGGGAGCCGACGACGGCGAGCTGGGCTTCGCCGTGGGGCCCCGGCCGTCCGGGCTGGCACCTCGAATGCTCCGCGATGGTCACCAAGTACCTCGGCACCGAGTTCGACATCCACGGCGGCGGCCTGGACCTGCGCTTCCCGCACCACGAAAACGAAATGGCGCAGTCCCAGGCGGCAGGCCACGGGTTCGCCAACTTCTGGATGCACAACGGCATGGTCACGTACGCCGGCGAGAAGATGTCCAAGTCCATCGGCAACACCGTCAGCCCGGCGGAAATGCTCGAAATCGCCCCGCCGCGGGTCGTCCGGTACTACCTCGGCCAGGCGCAGTACCGTTCGGTCCTGGACTACCAACCGACGTCCCTGCCGGAGGCGGCCGCCGCCGTCGAACGGATCGATGGGTTCCTCAGCCGCGCCGGCCGGGTCCTCCCCGGCGCAGCACCGGATTCGTTTGAGGCTACCGTCCCGGGGGTTGCCGTCCCGGAGGCTTTCGCCGCGGCGATGGACGATGACCTGAACGTCCCGCAGGCACTGGCATCCCTTCACGAGACGGTCCGGGCCGGCAACACGGCCCTCACGGACGGGGACCTCGACGCCGCCGGGCAGGCCCTCGCCAGCGTCAACGCCATGCTCGATGTGCTGGGCCTCAACGCCACCGCGACGCCCGCGGCCGACGACCAGGCCAACACCGCCCTCGGGGTTCTGGTCGAGGCGCAGCTGGAGGCGCGCGCCCATGCCCGGGCCGCCAAGGACTGGGCGGCGTCCGACGCAATCCGGGACACCCTGGCCGCAGCCGGCGTCGTCGTTGAGGACGGTCCGGACGGGGCGAGCTGGAGCCTCAAGCGCGGCTGAGCAGGCCCTGATGCGCCCCCGTGCTTCCGGCCCGAGTTCTGCCGCGGGCCCTCCCGAAATAGTCGATTTAACTCGAGTCAGTAGACTGGAGGTCAGACTTATTAACAAAGCACGTAACAAGCAGGGGTGGAAATCATGGCCAACAACGGTCGTCGTTCGGTCAAATTGAAGAAGGGCCCCACCGTCGGAACCGGCGGTCACGGGCGCAAAGCACTCGAGGGCAAGGGCCCCACGCCGAAGGCGGAGGACCGCCCCTACCACAAGGCGTTCAAGAACAAGCAGCTCTCTGAGCGCTCCGAGGCCAAGCGCGCCAGCGGAAGCCGCACCACCAGCGCGGCAGCCCGCACCGGCCGCTCCGGCCCCAAGGGCCGCGCCACCGAAGAGGTCGTCACCGGCCGCAACTCGGTGGTCGAAGCCCTGCGCGCCGGCATCCCGGCCAAGGCACTGCACGTAGCCGTCCGCATCGAAATGGACGACCGCGTCAAGGAATCCCTGAAGCTCGCTGCCGAACGCGGCATCCCGCTGATGGAGACCGGCAAGCCCGAGCTCGACCGGATGACCGACGACGCCATCCACCAGGGACTCGTACTGCAGATCCCGCCGTACGAATACCAGGACGCGTTCGAGCTCGCCGAAGAGACCCTCGCGGCCTGGAAGAAGGGCCACGTGGCCAACGCCCCGCTCTTCGTCGCTCTGGACGGCATCACCGACCCCCGCAACCTCGGCGCGATCATCCGCTCCGTCTCGGCCTTCAGCGGCCACGGCGTCGTCGTCCCCGAGCGTCGCTCCGTGGGCGTCACCGCCTCGGCCTGGAAGACCAGCGCCGGCGCTGCCGTCCGCGTCCCGGTTGCCCGCGCGGCCAACCTGAACAACACGCTCAAGGCGTTCAAGAACATGGGGATCTTTGTCCTGGGGCTCGACGGCGACGGCGACGTCTCGCTGCCCGATCTCGCCCTGGCCACCGAACCCGTGTGCCTCGTCGTAGGTTCCGAGGGCAAGGGCCTGAGCCGCCTGGTCCGCGAAAACTGCGACCAGATCGTCTCGATCCCGATCGACTCCGCCATGGAATCCCTGAACGCCTCCATGGCCGTAGGCATCTCCCTGTACGAAATCTCCCGCCAGCGCTCCGCTAAGTAGCCCGCTTCTTCGGGCCGGGTTCCGCCGGCACCGAAGTTTTACGGTCACCGGAGTCGGGCTTGAGTTTCGCCGAAACCGAAGTTTTGCCGTCGCTTAGCGGTCAGCCCCTTCCCAAACTTCGCAAGCTCAGTTCGGGTCCCTCGGGGCTTCCCTTCCTCCCGTCGACGCTTCCGGCCGCGGGCGGCCTCCAACGTCTCTGGTCGGCGATGCGCTCCTTAGCAAAACTCCGGTTCCCGCGATGAGGCTCTGTCACCATTGCGATAAGCGCCAAACGCTCCCTCACGACTCGTGGGGGAGCGTTTTCCGTTAACGCGAGAACGAGTACAAGCAACGCGTGGTCAGATGGGCCCTCCGAGGCCCCAAAATAGGCGCGAGGATCCCCGCGTTGTTCGTGGCAGCGCGCCTTTCGCGCCTTTTGTATTTCGTCAGTCTTACTGAAGTAGTCCAACAGCGGGTGGGCTGAATATCGGGCGGGCGGCGGTGTCTTGCTGAGGAGCGCATCGCCGACCAGAGCCGGATGAGGCCGCCTGCGGCCGAAGTAGGCGGCGGGAGGTGTCTAAGCGACGGCAGGGCGCCGGTGTCCGCGGGTGGTGACCACAATGGAATCGAAAAGCCCCCGTTGCGCGTGGAGGTGACTAGACCGAACCGAACGCTGCCGCTTAAAACTTATGCCGGTTGGCCAGGACCGGGAGCTTGGTTCGTGCTTCCTTGACCGCTGCGGTGTCCAGGTCGGCGAACAGCAGGCCCGGAGCGCCGTCGAGCTCTTCGATGATGTCGCCCATGGGGGAGACCACCACGGAGTGGCCCACGCCGGTGGGGGCGGAACCCTTGACCGGGTGACCCAAGCTGGCGGGGTCGCCCTGGCCGCAGGCGAGGACCAGGGTGGTGGAGTCCAGGGCGCGGGCGCGGGCAAGGAGCTTCCACTGTTCGGCCTTGCCGGGGCCCGATCCCCAGGAGGCGCACACTATGTTGACGTCGGCGCCGCGGTCGGCGTTTTCCGTGAAAAGGTCCGGGAAGCGGACGTCGTAGCACGTGGCTAGGCCGAACGTCACGCCGTCGAGCTCGAAGGTGACCGGGGAAGTGCCGGCGTCGACCGTGTCCGACTCGGCGAAACCGAAGGCGTCGAACAGGTGGATCTTGTCGTAGCTGGCCTCGACTCCCCGGCCTGTGGCCAGCAGGGTATTGCGCACCTTGGCGCCGTCGCCGGTTGTTCCCGGTGTGAACATCCCCGCGACGATCGTGATGCCGAGTTCCGAGGCGAGGGCGCGCACCCGGGAAGCCCACGGACCGTCCAGCGGCTCGGCGATATCCAGCAGCGAATTGCCGAAGGCCCGCATGGTGGCCTCCGGGAATACCACCAGGTCCGCGCCGCCGGCCTTGGCCTGGCGGGCATAGTCGTCCACGAGGGCGAGATTCGCAGCCAGATCGCGGCCAGTAATGATTTGGGCTAGTGCTACGCGCACATTTACCTCCATGTCGGCGCTTCATTACAGTATGCAGTGTGGTGGTCCGTACACTGCAAAACGTCATGAAATCGAAAACGGGGGCCATTAGTCCGGCCCGGCTAAGCTTTAAGCAATGGTTATGTCTTACATAGATACCGCTTCCACCGTAGACGCTTCGCGGGCGTTTCCGCTGGGGATCAGCACTCCGCATACCGGCTCGCCGGCAGTGGACGATCCTCGGGGTGCGTTCGCCAACGTGGCTGTCTACGCGCCCGGCGTGACCACCTTGGAAATCGCGTATCAGCCGCCAGGGGGCACCTGGCAGGCGAAGACACTGCCCAACCTCAGCGACGGCGTTCACCACGGCATCGTGGAGGGGATTCCCGCCGGCTCGCGCTACGGTTTCCGGGCCTCGCCCGAACATGAGGCCCTCCCGTTGTCCATGCCCGCCACGGATTTCGACGCCGGCGAGGAGCAGCCGCTGCTGATGGACCCGTATGGGCGGGCCGTTGACGAACGCGAAGGGCTGATCACCAGTGTCCGGGTCGGCAACGACTTTGACTGGGGACTTGACCGCAATCCCCGTGTGCCCTGGCGCAACACTATCGTCTACGAGGCCCATGTCAGGGGCCAGACCAAGCTGCACCCGGACATTCCGGAGGACCTTCAGGGGACGTATGCAGGCATGGCCCACCCGGCCGTGATCGAGCACCTGATCTCGCTGGGCGTCACGGCGATCCAGCTCCTGCCCGTCCATTTCCACATCGATGAGCCGCACCTCCAACAGCTCGGACTGACGAATTACTGGGGCTACAACACGGCCGCCTTCTTCGCCCCGCACCCCGGTTACGCCACCGCGGCCGCACAGGCCGCCGGCCCCCACGCGGTCCAGGATGAGTTCAAGGGCATGGTCAAGCTGCTCCACGCCGCCGGGCTCGAGGTCATCCTCGACGTCGTGTACAACCACACCGCCGAGGGCGGCACCGACGGCCCTACCCTGAGCTTCCGTGGCCTGGGCGAGATGCAGTATTACCGCAACGACGGCTACGGCAAGTACGTCGACACCACCGGCTGCGGCAACAGCCTGAACTTCGCCGAACCCCGCGTGGTGCAGCTGGTGCTGGACTCCCTGCGCTACTGGGTGAGCGAGTTCCACATCGACGGCTTCCGGTTCGACCTCGCCGTCACGCTGTGCCGCAACAGTGCCAACGAATTCGATCCCCGGCACCCCTTCCTCGTCGCGGTGGGCGCCGATCCCGTCCTGTCCGGCGTCAAGCTGATTTCCGAACCCTGGGACGTGGGCTACGGTGGCTGGCAGACCGGCCGGTTCCCGGCCGGGTGGGTGGACTGGAACGATCACTTCCGCGACGCCGTCCGCAGCTTCTGGCTCGCCGACCGTGCAGCGATCGACGGCGGCGGCAGCGGCGGCCCGGTGGCGCGCCTCGCGGACGCCCTCTCCGGTTCTGCCCAGCTGTTCGAGTCATCCGGCCGGTCCCGGCTCGCCTCGCTGAACCTCATCACGGCCCACGATGGCTTCACCCTGGCCGACCTGACCGCTTACGACCGCAAGCACAACGAGGCCAACGGCGAGCAGAACCGCGACGGCCACGGCGACAACCGCAGCTACAACCACGGCTTCGAGGGCCCCACCGAAGACGGCGATATCCTTGCCCGGCGCGCCCAAAGCCGGCGGAACCTGATGGCCTGCCTGATGATTTCCCAAGGCGTCCCCATGATCACCGCAGGGGACGAGATCTGCCGGACCCAGCAGGGCAACAACAACGCCTACTGCCAGGACAACGCCCTCACCTGGATTGACTGGACCAGCACCGCGGAATCCCATGCGATGCTGCGGACCACCAAGCGTGTCATCCGGCTGCGCAAGGAGTTCCTGGCCAGCCAGCCGCATGATTACCCGGCGCGCGACAACCAGTCGTATTTCCACTGGTTCGATGTCGATGGCAAGCCCATGTCAGCGGACACGTGGAACGACCCCGGCCACCGGGTGATCCAGCTCCTGCTCGGGTCCGACGACGGGCACGTGGACGGCCTGGTGGTGGTCAACGGCGGCGCCGACGACGTCAAGGTCACCTTGCCGGAACTGAACAACGAGGACGGCACCGGGCACCGGCTCTTCGAGCTTCGCGTGACCACCTCCGAACTCCATGACAGGCGCCAGGGCGCCCGCGTCGCCTCCGGCGAGCGGGACCTCGTCCAGGCCAACACAATAAATATCTACCGCACCTAGTTATCCGCGATTAAGGACCCCATGAAGATTTACTCGGCAGAGACCTGGACCATCGAAGAACTCAAGGAGCAGATCGACGACGCCGGCCGCCGCGCCGTGGTGGTTCCCGCCGTTGAGACCAAACAGGCAGTCCTGGACACGTTCAGCGAGCTCCTGGAGGCCACCGAGGACTACGGTACGGACCTCGATGCGCTGCACGATTCCCTCCACGACGTCGCCGATGCCGTGACAGACGACGGCGAGGCCCCGGTCACCTTCATCTGGCAGGTGCCTGCCGCCCTCCGCGCGGACCGCTCCTTCGGCGTCATCTGCGAAACGCTGCAGGACGCCGAAGGCTACGCCGGCAACAGCCTGGACGTCATCGCCGTCTGCCTCTAGTCGAGGCCGGGCGCTGCCGGTCAGGCGCTGCCGGTGAGGATGGGATCAGGCGTTGACGATCAGGCCAAGTTCCGCCTTGGACGCCAGCGCCTCATTCTTCGGCAGCACCCGCACGGTGTAGCCGAAGGAGCCCGACCGGTCAATCACCAGCGTGCCGCTGAAAAGGTGCCGGCCCTTGCCGAGGTCCTCCGCGGCCTTCAATTCCGCGACCGTGATGTCCGTCAGCTCGTCGGTGTCCTCGGCCCGGCCATAGGCCACCTCGACGTAAACATCCTCCGGTGAGAGCTCGCGCAGGGCCACGTACGCGTTGACCTGCAGCAGGTCTCCGATCTGCGGGTCCTCGGAGACCCCCACAGAGTCGACGTGCTCCACCTGGATCTGCGGCCACGCGGCCCGGATCCGTGAGGTCCACGCCGCCAGGGCCTTGGCCTGGGCGTAGTTATCCGCCACGGCGTGGCGTCCCGCGATAGCGGCGGGCCGGTACAGCACGTTGACGTAGTCCCGGAGCATCCGTTCCGCCGAGACGGCCGGGCCAAGGTGGGACATGGTGTGCTTGATCATGGAGACCCAGTGCGTGGGGACCTTCTGCGGGCCCGGCTGGGACGGCCCGGCGGCTCCGGCCGCATCGGACACGGTCAGCCCGTAGAACCGCGGGGCCACCTGTGTTTCGAGCAGCTCGTACAGTGCCGCCGCCTCGATGTCGTCGCGCTCTTCCGGGGAGGCGTCGTTGTTGGCGGTCGGGATCGCCCAGCCGTTCTCGCCGTCGTACATCTCGTCCCACCAGCCGTCCATGACCGAAAGGTTCAGCGAACCGTTCAGGGCGGCCTTCATGCCGGACGTTCCGCAGGCCTCCAGCGGACGCAGCGGGTTGTTCAGCCACACATCGCAGCCCGGGAACAAGGTCCGGGCCATGGCGATGTCGTAGTTGGGCAGGAACGCGATCCGGTGCCGCACGGCGGGGTCGTCGGTGAACCGGACCAGGTCCTGGATCATCTTCTTGCCGGCGTCGTCTGCCGGATGCGACTTCCCGGCGATGACCAGCTGGATGGGGTGCGTCTTGTGCAGCAGCAGCGCCTTGAGCCGGTCGGGATCGCGCAGCATCAGGGTCAGCCGCTTGTAGGTCGGCACGCGCCGGGCAAAGCCAATGGTCAGGATGTCCGGGTCCAGGACGGAATCCGTCCACGCCAGCTCCGCGTCGGCCGCGCCACGTTTCTTCCAGGCGGCCCGGAGCCGGCGCCGGACATCCTCCACCAGGGACACGCGCATCTCCCGGCGCAGCGCCCAGAGGTCCTCATCGGTGACGTTGTAGGCCAGGTCCCAACGGCCCTGCGCCTCGGCGTCGGCACCGAACTGGTCCCGCGCCAACGCCGAGATCCTGGGGTCCACCCAGGTGGGGACGTGCACGCCGTTCGTGACGGAGGTGATCGGGATTTCGGAATGGTCGAATCCCGGCCAGAGGGCGGAGAACATCCCGCGGGACACCACGCCGTGCAGTTTGGCCACACCGTTGGCCCGCTGGGCCAGGCGCAGGCCCATGACGGCCATGTTGAACACGAACGGGTTGCCGTCCGCGAAGTCCTCGCGGCCCAGGTCCAGGATTTTCGCCACCGGGACGTCCGGGGCGAGGCCGGCTTCGAAGAAGTGCTGAATCTGGGAAATTTCGAAGCGGTCGATGCCCGCGGGGACCGGTGTGTGGGTGGTGAACACGGTCGACGCCCGGCCGGCGGCCAGCGCCTCGTCCCAGCTCAGCGGATCCGCGCCGGACATCAGCTCCTGGATCCGCTCGACGCCCAGGAACCCGGCGTGTCCTTCGTTGGTGTGGAAGACCTCCGGCGCGGGGACCCCCGTGAGCCGCTGGAACTCCCGCAGCGCCTTGACCCCGCCCATGCCCAGCAGGAGTTCCTGCTGCAGGCGGTGGTCACCGCCGCCGCCGTACAGGCGGTCCGTGATGCCGCGGGCTGCTTCGTCATTGCCCGGAACGTTGGAGTCCAGCAGCAGCAGCGGAACGCGTCCGACGTCGGCCCGCCACACGTGCGCCAGCAGGCGCCGGCCCTGGGGGAGCGGAAGGGAGATCTGGATCGGTTTGCCGTTGCCGTCCGGGGCGGCTTCGCGCAGGAGTGTCAGGGGCAGCCCGTCCGGGTCGAGGACCGGGTAGGTTTCCTGCTGCCAGGCGTCGCGGGAGAGCGACTGCTTGAAGTAGCCGGCCTGGTACAGGAGGCCGACGCCGATCAGCGGCACGCCAAGGTCCGAGGCCGCCTTCAGGTGGTCGCCGGCCAGGATGCCGAGGCCGCCCGAGTACTGGGGCAGCACTTCGGTGATGCCGAACTCGGGTGAGAAGTACGCGATGCAGGAGGGGGCGCCGTCGCCGAGGCTCTGGTACCAGCGCGGCTGGTCCAGGTACCGGTCGAGGTCGTCGGCTGCGGCGTGGACACGCTGCACCACGTCCTGGTCCGCCGCGAGGCGCTGCAGCTCTTCCCGGCTTACCAGGCCCAGGAACGTCACGGGGTCGTGGGCGCTCTCCGCCCAGATCCCGGGGTTGAGCGACTCGAAAAGCTCCCGGGTGGGCCTGTGCCAGGACCACCGGAGATTGGTGGCGAGCCGGGCCAGCGGCCGGATGGACTCCGGGAGAACGGTTCTGACGGTAAATCTGCGGATTGCCTTCACGAGCGAAACACTAACGGACAAGTCGGTGCCCCGGAACCGCTTTAAGATTCTTTCCTGTAAATGACGAATATCAGTCCGGCCAGAACCGCAAACCTCCGGAAAACATGGCGGGCCTTAGCATTCTGGCCGTTTTGTAGATAACGTCGAGCCTGTGACGAATAACTCGCGAACCAGCGCCGTGTCCAAGCAAAAGCCCAAGGCCCTGATCACGGATGGCCTGCGATTTGGCCGCTTTCCGATCACCGCCGTGCAGCCTTCGGTGGACGGCGGAAAATTCCCCGCCAAAGCCGTCGAGGGCCAAACCATTGTCGTTGGAGCCACCGCGTTCCGGGAGGGACACGACCAGCTCGGCGTCAGCGCTGTCCTGCTCGACCCGCGCGGCAAAGAGCGGCAGCGGGTCCGGCTGGCCCCGCCTCGCGGACCCCGCGGGATGGGCACGGACCGTTGGGAAGGCCTCCTGACCCCGCCTGCAACGGGCAACTGGTCCTTCGTCATCGAGGCCTGGCATGACCGCTACGGCACCTGGCACCACAACGCCGAGGTCAAGGTGGAGGCCGGCATCGACGTCGAGCTCATGCTGGCCGAAGGCGCGGCACTGCTTGCGGACGCATCCGAGGAAGCCTCGCGACCCTCCGGTGACCGCCGGACGCTGCGGATGGCCGTCGTCGTCCTCTCCGATACGTCCCGGACACCCGAAGAGCGGCTCGCCGCAGGCTTCAGCGCCGACGTCGCCGCCGTCGTCGAACGCCAGCCCATCCGCGAACTGGTGACGGTTTCCGAGCCCTACCCGCTGCTGGTGGAGCGAACGCTCGCCGGGGCCGGCTCCTGGTACGAATTCTTTCCGCGCTCCGAAGGCGCCGTGCGCAACCACGAGACCGGGGAATGGACCTCGGGCACCTTCCGCACCGCGGCGGAGCGCCTCGACGCCGTCGCCGCCATGGGCTTCGACATCATCTACATGCCGCCGATCCACCCAATCGGTCTCCAGCACCGCAAGGGCCCGAACAACACCCTCATTGCCGGCCCGCACGATCCCGGCTCGCCGTGGGCCATTGGCTCCCACGAGGGCGGCCACGACGCCATCCATCCGGACCTGGGCACCTTCGAGGACTTCGACGCCTTCGTGGCACGCGCCGGCGAACTCGGGCTGGAGGTCGCCCTGGACCTTGCCCTGCAGGCCGCGCCGGACCACCCGTGGGTGCAAAGCAACCCGGAATGGTTTACCACGCGAGTTGACGGCACTATTGCCTACGCGGAGAATCCGCCGAAGAAATACCAGGACATTTTCCCGCTGAATTTCGACAACGACCCCGCCGGGCTGTCCAACGAAATTCTCCGGATCGTGCTGCTCTGGGTCAGCCACGGCGTCAAGGTCTTCCGGGTGGACAATCCGCACACCAAACCCGTGTGGTTCTGGGAATGGCTGATCGGCAAGGTCAATAAGAAACACCCCGACGTCGTCTTCCTCGCCGAGGCGTTCACCCGCCCGGCCATGATGCACGCGCTGGGCCGGGCCGGCTTCCAGCAGTCCTATACGTACTTCACCTGGCGGAACACCAAGGAGGAGCTGGAGGAGTACTTCCAGGAGGTCAGCCACGAATCTTCGGCCTACTTCCGGCCGAACTTCTTCGTCAACACCCCGGACATCCTCACCGAATACCTGCAGTTCGGCGGCCCGGCGGCCTTCAAGATCCGGGCCGCCCTGGCCGCGACGGCCAGCCCGATCTGGGGTGTGTACGCCGGGTTTGAGCTTTACGAACACGTGGCGCGGCCCGGCGCCGAGGAATACATCGACAACGAGAAGTTTGAGTACAAGTCCCGCGACTGGGATGCGGCGAGCGAGTCGGGGCGTTCCCTGGCCCCGTTCCTGACCCGGCTCAATGCGATCCGGCGCGCACACCCGGCCCTGGGGGATCTGCAGAACCTGACGGTGCACCAGAGCTCGGACCCCTCCACCGTGGTGTACTCCAAGCACAAGATACTTCCGGACGGCAGCAAGGACACCGTGATCATCGTCGTCAACGTGGACCCGCACGGCACACGGGAGAGCACCGTGTCCCTGGATCTGGCGGCGCTGGACCTGGACCCGGAGAACTTCACGCACAACGGCCGCTTCATGGTCGATGACTTGCTGACCGGCGAAAGTTGGGAATGGGGGGAGTACAACTACGTCCGCTTGGACCCGCACGTCGAGCCCGCACACATTCTTAGCATCCGGAGGTAGTGCCAGTGAGTTTCAGCCCGCAGAACCCGAGCCAGCACTTCAGCCCGAGGGGAGGCTTTGAACTGAACGCTCCCGGGCTTCAGCACGATCCCCTCTGGTACCGCAAGGCGGTCTTCTATGAGGTGCTCGTCCGGGGCTTCGCCGACGGGAACGGGGACGGCTCGGGCGACTTCCACGGCCTGATCGAGAAACTGGATTATCTGCAGTGGCTGGGGGTGGACTGCCTCTGGCTGCCGCCGTTCTTCCAGTCACCGCTGCGCGACGGCGGCTATGACATCTCGGATTACAACTCCGTGCTGGACGAGTTCGGCACCATCAGCGACTTCAAGCGACTCGTGGCGGAGGCACACGCCCGGGGCGTCCGGGTGATCATCGACCTGCCGCTGAACCACACCTCCGATCAGCACCCGTGGTTCCAGGAGTCCCGCAAGGATCCGGACGGGCCCTTCGGCGACTTCTACGTCTGGAGCGACACGGACGAGAAGTACGAAGACGCCCGCATCATCTTCGTGGACACGGAGGAGTCCAACTGGACCTTCGACCCCATCCGCCGCCAGTTCTTCTGGCACCGGTTCTTCAGCCACCAGCCTGACCTGAACTTCGAAAACCCCAAGGTCATCGACGCGCTCTTCGACGTCGTGCGGTTCTGGCTGGACCAGGGCATCGACGGGTTCCGGGCCGACGCCATTCCGTACCTGTTCGAGGAGGAGGGCACCAACTGCGAGAACCTGCCGCAGACCCACGAATTCCTCCGCCAGCTGCGCCGGATGGTCGATGAAAGCTACCCGGGCCGCGTGATCATTGCCGAGGCCAACCAGCCGCCCGCCGAGGTGGTCGAGTACTTCGGCACCGAGGAGGAACCGGAGTGCCACATGGCGTTCCACTTCCCGATCATGCCGCGCCTCTACTACGCGCTGCGGGACCAGAAGGCGTCGCCCATCATCGAGACGATGAAGGACACCCCGGACATTCCCGAAGGCGCCCAGTGGGGCACGTTCCTGCGCAACCACGACGAGCTGACGCTGGAAATGGTCACGTCCGACGAACGCGCCGCGATGCTCGGCTGGTACGCGCCGGATCCGCGCATGCGGGCCAACATCGGCATCCGACGCCGGCTGGCGCCGTTGCTGGATAACTCCCGCTCCGAAATCGAGCTCATCAATGCCCTCCTGCTGTCCCTGCCGGGCAGCCCGTTCCTGTATTACGGGGACGAGATCGGCATGGGGGACAACATTTGGCTTGAGGACCGGGACGCTGTCCGCACGCCGATGCAATGGAACCCGGACCGGAACGCCGGGTTCTCCAGTGCCGATCCCGGCAAGTTGTACCTGCCGGTGATCCAGTCGCTGGTCTACAACTACAGCATGGCGAACGTGGAGGCCGAGGCCGCCCATTCGGGCTCGCTGCTGCGCTGGACCCGGCAGATCCTGAGCGTCCGCAAGAACCACCCCGCGTTCGGACTTGGCGCGTTCAAGCATGTGGAAGCCGACCACGACGTCGTCCTCGCCTACCTGCGGGAGCTCCCGGAAGGCAACGCCGCCGGCGCGGACGCGGAGACCATCCTGTGCGCCTTCAACCTCTCCCAGCACCCCGTGGCGACCACGCTGCGGGTGCCGAACTTCGCCGGCCGTGGCCTCCGGGACGTTTTCGGCGGCCAGGCGTTCCCTGCGATCGGCGAGGACGGAACGCTGACGCTGACGCTGGGCAGCCACGATTTCTTCTGGTTGCGGATCCGTTCGGCAGCCTCCAACCCGACATCCCCGTTCACACAGGCGATGCCCATCCTGTCCATCGAAGGCTGAGATGACGCGACCGACCCTTGCCCCGCCCCTGAGCGGATTGCTCGGCGCCTGGCTTCCGCACCAGCGGTGGTTCCCGGTCAAGAGTGCGGAGTTCACCTTCGAACCGGTGGGCGGGCTGCGCCTCGAGGCCGGCGCCGAGGATGCCCCCGGCGCGGCGGAGTTTGAGGTGCTGCTGCTCGCGGTGTCCTACCCCACCCCCGGCGGCAGCCGGACCGACATCGTCCAGGTGCCGCTCAGTTTCCACCCGGAGCCCCTGCCCGGGGCGGAGCGGGCGCTGATCGGCGAGCTTCCCGGCACACGCGCCGACGCCGCCCACCGGTGGGTCTACGACGGCGTCCATGACGCCTCCTTCGTCGCCGCCTGGCTGGAGCTCATGCGCCACGGCGGGAGCACGCCGTCGGGGAACGCCACCGGCCACCTGGTGGACTCTGGCTACCGCCTGCCGTTTGCAACGGGCAAGGTCAAGGTGCTCTCCGGCGAGCAGTCGAACAGTTCGGTAATCGTCGACGACAACGACGGCGGCACAGTCGCCATCGTGAAGTTCTTCCGTGTGCTGTCCGAAGGCCAGAACCCCGAAGTCGAAATCGGTGCTGCGCTGACGGCGGGGCGCACGGAGGAGGTCCCGGCGACCCTTGGCTGGGTGGCCGGGGAATGGGAGACTCCGGCGGCCGCTCTCGGGCAGGAAAGCTCCGGAGCCGCCCGTCCCGCGCGCGGCGAGCTCGCGGTGGCGCACGAATTCCTCGCCGGCGGACTCGACGCCTGGCGGCTCGCCGTGGACGCGGCCAGCCGGGGGACCGGGTTCACCGCCGAGGCCCACGCACTGGGCGCCGCGACGGCCACCGTGCACCGGAGGCTCGCCGAGGCGCTGGGCACAGCCGCCGAATCCGCGCCGGGCCAGGACATCGCCCCGGGAGTAGCCGAACGCGTCCGCCAGTCCTGGAACCAGGCGTCCACCGCCGTCGGGCCCTACGAAGAGGCGCTCAACCGTCTCCTCGGCCGGCTCGAAGGCACTGGCGCCGGTCCGCTCCAGCGGATCCACGGGGACCTCCATCTCGGGCAGATCCTGCAGGTCCCGGGCAGTTCCGTCCCGGGCGGGCCCGGGGCCGCACCGCGCTGGGCCATTCTCGACTTCGAAGGCGAGCCGTTGCGTCCCATCTCCGAACGCAACTTCCCCGACGTCCCTCTTCGCGACGTCGTGGGCATGCTCCGGTCCTTCGACTACGCCGCCGGCGCGGCCGTCCGCGAAAATCCCGGTGCCGTGGTGCCCGGGACATGGGTGGACGACTGCGCGGAGGCCTTCCTGGCCGGCTACGCCGAAGTAATCCCCGGCAGCATCGACCGCGACGCGCCCCTCTTCGTGGCGCTGTGGCTCGACAAAGCCCTCTACGAAGTCATCTACGAACTAAGGAACAGGCCGGACTGGCTCTCCATTCCGGTTAACGCATCGCGTCGTCTCCTCGGCAGTACAGGTTCCGGCGTCGCCGCCGAAGCCGCAGCGGAAGGTATAAAAATGACAGGATCAGCACGTATCGATCGACCCGGCGCACCACTGCCCGTGGACGGTGAGACCCTTGCGAGGGTCGGCACCGGCGAGCACCACGCGCCCCACTCGGTCCTCGGCGCCCACCTTGATGACCACGGCCACGTCACCATCCGGACGGTGAAGCACCTGGCGGAATCGGTTTCTGTCGTGACGTCGGCAGGCGCGGTGCCCATGACCCACGAGGCGGGCGGCGTGTGGGTGGCCGTGATGGAACCCCTCGAGCACGGACACGTGCCGGACTACCGGCTCGAAGTGACCTACAAGGACCACGAGCCGCAGGTCATGGACGATCCCTACCGCTACCTGCCGACCATCGGCGAAGTGGACCTGCACCTGATCGGCGAAGGCCGGCACGAGCGCCTGTGGGATGTCTTGGGCGCGCACGTCCAGCACTACAAGTCCTCGCTCGGCGACGTCGACGGCGTGTCCTTCGCCGTGTGGGCACCGAACGCCGAGGCAGTCCGCGTCAAGGGCGACTTCAACGGCTGGGACGGCCGCGAACACTCCATGCGCTCCCTCGGTTCCACGGGGGTGTGGGAGCTCTTCATCCCGGGCGTAGCAGCAGGGGCGTGCTACAAGTTTGAACTCAGGACCCGGCACGGATTCTGGGTGGAAAAGGCGGACCCGCTGGCCTTCGGGACCGAGATCCCGCCCCTGACGGCATCCCGCGTGGTCGAGCCCTCCTATGTGTTCAAGGACGCCGAGTGGATGCAGGCCCGCGCCGAACGCGATCCGCACAACTCGCCCATGAGCGTCTATGAAGTCCACCTCGGCTCGTGGCGGGTGGGGCTGGGGTACCGCGAACTGGCCAAGGAACTCGTGGAGTACGTCAAATGGCTTGGCTTCACCCACGTGGAGTTCATGCCCGTTGCCGAGCACCCGTTCGGTGGCTCGTGGGGCTACCAGGTCACCTCCTACTTCGCGCCGACCTCGCGCTTCGGGCACCCGGACGAATTCCGCCACCTCGTTGACGAACTCCACCAAGCCGGCATCGGCGTCCTCCTGGACTGGGTTCCCGCCCACTTCCCCAAGGACGAATGGGCCCTGGCCAGGTTCGATGGCGAAGCCCTGTACGAGCACGCCGATCCGAACCTGGGCGAGCACCCGGACTGGGGCACGCTGATCTTCGACTTCGGCCGCACGGAGGTGCGCAACTTCCTGGTGGCCAACGCGCTGTACTGGCTCGACGAATTCCACATCGACGGGCTGCGCGTGGACGCCGTCGCCTCCATGCTGTACCTGGACTACTCCCGCGAAGAGGGGCAGTGGCAGCCGAACCGCTTTGGCGGCCGCGAAAACCTTGAGGCGATTTCCTTCCTCCAGGAGGTCAACGCCACGGTGTACAAGACACACCCCGGCGCGGTCATGATTGCCGAGGAATCCACGGCCTTCCCGGGCGTCACCGCACCCACGAGCGGCGGCGGCCTGGGCTTCGGCCTCAAATGGAACATGGGCTGGATGCATGACTCGCTCCAGTACATGGCCGAGGACCCGTACAACCGCAGGTGGCACCACGGAACCATCACGTTCTCGATGGTCTATGCCTTCTCGGAAAACTTCCTGCTGCCAATCAGCCACGATGAAGTCGTGCACGGCAAGGGCTCCATGCTGCGCAAGATGCCCGGCGACCGGTGGCAGCAGCTGGCAAACCTGCGCGCGTTCCTGGGATATCAGTGGGCGCACCCGGGCAAGCAGCTGATCTTCATGGGCACCGAATTCGGCCAGGAAGCAGAGTGGTCGGAGCAGCACGGCCTGGACTGGTGGCTCGCAGACATCCCGGCGCACAACGGCATGCAGCTCCTGACCAAGGACCTCAACGAGCTGTACCGTTCCACGCCGGCCCTGTACCAGCAGGACAACCAGCCCGAGGGATTCCAATGGATCAACGGGGGAGACTCGGACCGGAACGTCCTGACGTTCATCCGCCGCGACGCAGACGGCAACCCGCTGGTCTGCGCCGTGAACTTCTCCGGCGGCCCGCACACGGACTACCAGCTCGGCGTCCCAACGGCCGGCAAATGGCAGGAAGTGCTCAACACCGACGCCGCCACCTATGGCGGTTCCGGGGTTGAAAACACCGGCATGTTGACTGCGACCAAGGGTGGCCTCGACGGACAGCCTGCCACGCTGGTGGTCACCCTGCCGCCGCTCGGCGCGGCCTACTTCAAGCCGCTCGCTTAGGCCCGTCGCCCGGACCAAACACGGGCCGACGCCGCCGGCACTGCTGGAAGGCCAACCGAAGGCGCACTGAAAAGCCCGGAATCCGCGTGATTCCGGGCTTTTCAGCACCCTGCTCGAGGCCGCTTTGTCAGCTCGGCCAAGTGGTGGTAGAGTTTATTTCCGCGCTGCTCCCCGGAGTTGAACGGCCACCAAGACCCAGAAGCCAATGGCAAGAATGAGTCTGGAACGCCGATTTGACAAGGGTGAAGCGGCCGGGTAAGTTTGAAAAGTTGCTCCGGAGCGATCCGCGACTGAATGTTGGTTGTGGTGGTGCCGGGTGTGTCTGTTGTTTGAGAACTCAATAGTGTGCCAAGTTTGTTGATACCAATTTATTGTAATGGATTGGTTGAATTGACCAGGTT
>NZ_JBFRGZ010000024.1:0-56846 GCF_052115605.1 Arthrobacter sp. 2MCAF15
CCAATCCGGGCAGAGGCTTGCGTGACCGCCATCCCCTGCCGCAGAAGTGAAAAGAACTCATCCTTCAGCGCATCGGGCGCCCGATAACCACTCGGCATGGCAACCTCCAAAAATCAGATGTTGCAACGACCGTATGATTCTGCGTGGTGATTATCGGCCGTAAGTGCCCCCGCGTTGGAGGATGCCCAGGCGAACTCGTCGTACAGCCTTATGGGGCGATGGAGGTGCTGCCTTGCCGGGCACTGCCGGCCCGCAGCCTCGCGGCGACGTCGATGGCGTCGCCGGCCGGCGCCGTGGACTTGGCGTCCGGGCGGGCCAGCAGGAGGTAGAGAAGGCCGCTGCCCGCCACCACAGCCAGGCCGAGCAGGACGGTCCAGTCGGTGACAAAGACGCCCGTGCTGCCGGGCCAAGCCAGCAGCACCATGGCAAAGATGCCGTAGGCCAGGGCGGCGGCATTGACCGCGAATCCCGCGGCACCCAGGCTGAACGGCCCCGCCGGCCGCCAGCCCTTGAGGCGCTGGCGCAGGGCAGCCAGTACTACGGACTGGAAGGCAATGTAGATGCCCAGTACGGCAAAGGACGTGATCTGGGTGAGCAGTTCGTCCGAGCCCAGATAGATGATGATGCAGATGGCCAGGGGGATGCTGGCGGCGACGATCAGGGCGTTCGCGGGAACCTTGGCGGTACCGGAAACCTTGGACAGCCAGCGGTGTCCGGGCACCATGCCGTCACGGGCAAAGGAAAAGATCAGCCGGCTGGCCGCCGCCTGCAGGCTCAGCACGCAGGACAGAAACGCCGTGATCGCAACGACCAGGAAGATCTTGGCACCCACCGGGCCGAGGGCCGATTCCAGGATGGCGGGGATGGGGTCTGCATCCTGGCCGTTGACGATCTCCTGCAGGTTGGGCGCGGCCAGCACATAGCCGCCGAAGGAGAACAATGCGGAGACGCCTCCCACCACAATGGTCATCATCATGGCACGCGGGATCCGCCGGGCCGGGTTGGCGACCTCCTCCGCCACGTCGCCACAGGCTTCAAAGCCGTAGAAGAGGAACAGGCCGGCCAGGGCGGCGCCCATGAAGGCGTTCAGGTAGCTGCCGTCTCCCTGCACGCCCATCGAGTCGAAAAACACGCCGAAGCTCTGTTTGCGCTGGAAAATCAGCAGGTACAGGCCGACGGCGATCACGCCGATCAGCTCTGCCGCCAGACCGATCCGGGCCACCCGGGCCATGGTTTTGGTGCCGGTGAAGTTCAGGACCAGCGCCACGAGAAGAAGCAGCACCGACAGGCCAAGCGTGCTTTCCCGGTTCAGCTCAATCTCGAACAGGCTGGCCAGGAAGCCGCTGCCAAATTCGGCCACGGCGGTGATGGTGACAATCATGGCCCAGATGTAGACCCAGGCCGCCATCCAGGCATAGCGCCGGCCCCAAAGCCGCCTGGTCCACGGATAGATGCCGCCGTGAATGGGATATTGCGACACCACTTCGCCGAATACGAGCGCCACCAGCATCTGCCCGGCCCCCACGATGAAGATCCAGAAGACCGACGGCGGCCCGCCGGCCGCCATGGCGACGGCGAAGAGCGAGTACACCCCCACCAGCGGAGAAAGGTAGGTGAATCCGAGGGCGAAATTGGCCCACAGGGACATGGACCGGTCAAAGGAATCCTGGTAGCCCAGGACGGCAAGATGTTCACTATCGTTAAGCTCGGCGGTGTTGCGGGGTTCGGTAGACATGGTTTCCTTCCGACGACTTTGGCGGGAGATTCTGGGGGCCGGCGCAGGATGCCGGTTGTGCTCGTGCTGGCGGCGGACGTGCCGGTGGTGGCGCTGCTTAGCCGATGTAGCTCATGACGTGCTTGATCCGGGTGTAGTCCTCCAGCCCGTACATGGACAGGTCCTTGCCGTACCCGGAGTGCTTGAATCCGCCGTGCGGCATCTCGGCCACGAGCGGGATGTGGGTGTTGATCCAGACGCAGCCGAAGTCGAGGCGCTTGGCGAACTGCATGGCCCGGGTGTGGTCCTTGGTCCACACCGAGGACGCCAGCCCGTAGTCCACGTCGTTGGCCAGGGCCAGGGCCTCGGCGTCGCTGGAGAACTTCTGCACAGTGACGATCGGGCCGAACACTTCGCTCTGGACAAGCTCGTCGTCCTGGTTCAGCCCGGACACCACCGTGGCTTCGTGGAAGTAGCCCACGCCGCCGTGGCGCTTGCCGCCGACTTCAACAGTGGCGTGCTCCGGCAGCCGTTCCAGGTATCCGGCGACGCGCTGGAGGTGGTCGGCGCTGCTGAGCGCGCCGTACAGGATCCCGTCCTCGGCGGGACCGCCCGTCCTGGCGTTCTGCCGCACTTCCTCGGCAAAAGCAGCCACAAACTCATCGTGGATGTCTTCATGCACCAGCAGCCGCGTGGCCGCGGTGCAGTCCTGGCCCGCGTTGTAGAAGGACGCCGGGACAATGCCCGCCACCGCGGTGGCGATGTCGACGTCGTCGAACACTATGACCGGGGCCTTGCCGCCCAGTTCAAGGTGCACGCGCTTGACGTCGGCGGCCGCCGCTCCGGCCACCTCCATTCCGGCCCGCACGCTGCCGGTGATGGACACCATCTCGGGGGCCTCGTCCGCCACCAGCGCCTTGCCGGTCTCGCGGTCGCCCAGGACCACATTGAACGCGCCAGCAGGGAGGAAGGCGCTGGCCAGCTCGGCAAACAGCAGGGTGGAGCTCGGCGTGGAATCGGAGGGTTTCAGAACTACGGTATTGCCGGCCGCAAGCGCTGGAATGACCTTCCACGCCGCCATCATCAGCGGGTAATTCCACGGGGCCACCTGGCCGATGACGCCGATCGGCTCGCGCCGGATCGAGGAACTGTGGTCCGCCAGGTACTCGGCGGTGGCCCGGCCTTCCAGCGTCCGGGCGGCGCCGGCAAAGAAACGGATCTGGTCCACGAGGACGTCGATCTCATCCGGGACAATCCCGGCACGGGGCTTGCCGGTATCGGCGCATTCGAGGTCGGCCAGCTCATCAGCCCGGGTCTCGACGGCGTCGGCAATGTGCAGCAGCGCCCGCTGGCGCTCCGCCGGAGTGGTTTCGCTCCAGGTCTCAAACGCCGCCGCGGCTGCCGCGTAGGCGGCAGCGACGTCGGCGGCGGTGGATACGGGCGTTGTGGCGATGACCTCTTCGGTGGCTGGATTGTGGATCTCCAACCGGCTTGTGGAGGCCGAGTCAACAAACTGGCCGTTGACGAAGTTCCGCAAATTCCGCACGCTCATGGGGTTCCCTTCAGTGAATTGGGTGGGCCGGGCCGCGTCGCGGACCACGCCACAATGTGACCTGGTTCACGGCCACATGGTGAGACTACACCTTATTCATCTGAAATGGGATGTTTAATTTACGGGGCTGTTCCCACCATGATCTTCAGGTTGGTGCCGGGGCAGGCAATGGCGCCGCCCGGGCCCGGGCCGGCATTCGGGGCGGCCAGGGTCCCTACGGGGAGCGACGGATCGGTTGAGACAACCACCCTGCCCGCAGCGTTCGCCAGCACCGTCGGTGCCCCCACGGCGCGCATCAGCGGCAAGGCGGCCCGCTCGAGCCGGCGCACCAGAAGATCTGCGCCCACCACTCCTGCCATGGACCCGCCGACGCTGACGGGCGCGGTGAGGGTGAGGATGTAGTCGCACGTGCACAAGTGGTCGACATACGGGCCGGTGATGTGGCGGACCCCCGTGGTTTCGGGCACCCGGTACCACTCCAGCGCACTGAGGTCCCGAAGATAGTCGGCGTAATCGCGCGACGCCAGATCCAGCTGGCTCGGTTCGGTGGTGGTGCCCAGGATCGGGTTTTCTTCCAGCGGACCCAGCCACCAGGCAAAATGGAGACCCTTGCCACGCACCACGCCCGGCGCGGCGATGAATCCGGCGCCGATCAGCAGCGGGTTGGCGGCCGTCAGCTCCGGCTCGACCATCGCATACACGGCAGGGTCAATATCTCCCGCGCCCCAGGCGGTTGAGGCCTCGACCTGGCCCCGCCACCGCTGCAGGGTGTCGAAGACGCCGTTGAACAACGCTCCAATGGCCGCGGCGCAGTCCCGCGCCCGGGCTTGAAGGGTATCCGCCGTGTCATTGTCAGCCATCAGCCGTTGCTCCTTGCTCAAACCGTTCCTTGGCGGCCAGCAGCCACACGGAAAGCTCGCTGATCTGCGCCCGGACCGAGGCGCGGGCCGCGGCGGCGTCGCGGGCGGCGATCGCGGCGGCGGTGCGCTCGTTTTGCGCATAGACCCGCGCCCGCATGGCGGGGTCCGTCAGGCACAACCACAGCATGGGGCCGAACTCCGCCTGGAGGCGGATCTGCTCGCGCACAAGCCGCGGTGACTGGCTGATCACGGCTATTTCGAGGTAGAAACCGCCGGCGTTCCGGCCGGAATCGCTGGCGGAACCAAAGTCGGCCCCCTGTAGCCAGTCGGTCAGCCGCTGGGCTTCATCGGTGGACGCCAGCTCGGCCGCCCGTTCTGCGCAGCCGGCCGCCAGCACGCCAAAATAGGCGGCGAGATCGGCAATCTCCACCTGCGAGAGTCCGCGCAGCCGGGCCCGCAGGAGCCGCTCCGGCGTTTGCTCGGTGGCCAGCACAAAGCTCCCGCCCTCGCGGCCGCGCCGGGTTTCCACCAGCCCGGCCTCGCGAACAGCCCCCAGGCCATCGCGCGCCGTCACCAGCGCCACGCCAAACCGCTTGGCCAGCTCCGCCTCGCTGGGTAGCCGATCACCCGGAGCCAGCACGCCCAACAGAATGGCGTCGGTCAGCCGCTGGGCCACCTGCTCAGATCTGCCGGCGCCGGTCAGCTGGGCGAAGACCGCGGCCCGGGCACCGCGCGACGGCGCGGGGGCGGCCGGTTCCTGGCTCACCGCAGCGCCCTTGGCCAGCTGCGTTCCCGGCGGGACCGAACCGAAGGATCTGCTTCCATAGCGCCACTCTATCGGCCCCGCTACCGCGGGGTCCGCCGCGGCCGCACCCTCGCACCGGAATGCGATTGTGCGGAGCGGCCAAAGCTTGGATGATTCATCCAATGATCGGTCGGTTGCGCCTTGTTAGGCTTCGAATCCTTGATCAGGTATCCCGGGGCACGGCGATGTGCCACGGCAATGCACGAAGGGACTCCCCCATGACTTCGACTCCCGGCCCGCAGCCCGGTTCCGCCGACCGGGACGCCGCCCAAGAACCCCGGGACATGCCCGCGGGACCGTTGTCCGGACTGCTCGTGGCCGATTTCTCCCGCGTCCTGGCCGGCCCGCTGGCCACCATGACCCTGGCCGATCTGGGCGCCCGCGTGGTCAAGGTGGAACGCCCCGGCACTGGCGATGACACCCGCACCTGGGGACCGCCGTTCTCGGCTACCGGGGCCACCTACTTTGAGAGCGCGAACCGGAACAAGGAATCGGTCTGCCTGGACCTCACCGACCCCGGCGATCTGCAGCTGGCCAGGGAGCTGGCCTTGCGTGCCGATGTCCTGGTGGAAAACTTCAAGCCCGGCGGCATGGCAAAACTGGGCCTGGGCTACGCGGAACTCTCCGCCACCAACCCCGGCCTGATCTATGCCTCGATCACCGGGTTTGGCAGTGCCGGCGGAGCCAACCTGATGGGTTATGACTTCATCGTCCAGGCCCTGGGCGGGCTGATGAGCATTACTGGCGAGGAGGACGGCAGTCCCACCAAGGCCGGCGTCGCCCTGGTCGACGTCCTGACAGCCAAGGACACCGCCATTGGCGTCCTTGCCGCCCTGGCGGCCCGGAACATCTCGGGCCGCGGGGCGCATCTGGAGCTCAACTTGCTCTCCAGCCTGCAGGGTGCGCTGGCCAACCAGGGCCAGGCCTTCCTGGGCGCGGGTAAGGTGCCGCACCGCATGGGCAGCGCCCATCCCTCGATCGTGCCGTACCAGTTGCTCGAGTGTGCGGATGCGCCGCTGGCAGTGGCCTGCGGCAACGACGGACAGTTCGCCAAGCTGACCCAGGTTCTGGGCATTGCCGGGCTGGCCCGTGACCCGCGCTTTGCCACCAACAACGCGCGCGTGGAACACCGCGCGGAGTTGGTGCCCCTGCTCGAGGATGCCCTGTCCACGTCCTCTGCCCTCATCTGGCAGGACAAGCTCATCGACGCCGGCGTCCCGGCCGGCCATGTGGCCGGCATCGATGAGGGTCTTGACTATGCCGAGTCGCTGGGACTTGAACCGACCATCGAGGTCCGCAACGCCGCGGGCCAGCCCGTCGGGCGGCAGATCCGCCATCCAATTACCTGGACACCGGCGTTCCCGGCACCCGTGGCGGCCCCGCCGACGCTGGGCGAACATGGCGACGGCATCCGCGCGTGGCTGGCCGACGCCGGGAGTGCCGGCGTTGACCGGTGCGGCGCTACACCCAGCGCAGCGCCAGCCACAGGTTAGCGGCCACATCGGGATCATCCGGATCCGCCTGCAGCAGTTCGGCGGCGATTCCCATCCGGTGGCGCAGCGAGTTCCGGTGGATCCCCAATTCACGGGCAGCGCCCTCCCACTGGCCCCGGTGCCTCAAGTAGGCGCGCACAGTGCCGATCAGGTCCGCGCGCTGGTAGCCGCGCAGTGCCGCCACCCAACCTTGGGCCCGCGGGTCCAGTGCCCCGGCGGGGACCTCGACAACCTGCCCGGTCTCCAGTGCACGCACCATGGCGGCCAGTTGACCCGCCTCATCGTGGACACGTTCCAGCGGCATCGGCCGGCTCAGCGCCGCCGTGACCGTGCTGGTGCCGGCGGCGACGTCGTTCGGGTGCGCCGGGACGGCGCCTGCGGCGGTGCCAGAAGTGCCGGCGTCGTGCTCCGCGTCCAGCAGGTAATAGCTCAGGCCGCCGGCCTCATGGCGCAGGCGGCAGGATCGCAGGGCACCGGCGGCCTGCGGCCAACCGGCCCAGCCCGTTCCGGCGCGCAGCCGAGACTCCAGCTCCCCGAAGGCCGCCGCCGAATCTGCCCCGGCATCCGTTTCGCCGCGCACCACCAGGATCCGCACCGGCCCGGTGGGCGCGACGATGCCCAGGTCCGGGGCCAGGGCCCGGCCGGCGTCAACATGTCCGGTCAGGAAAAGCTTGGTCACGGCCGAGCCGAGCGCTGCGGCGGTGGCGGCGCTCTCCTGCTGCTGGGCGGCCTTGAGCGAGAGCAGGACGCACACGGTCATGATGATCTGCCGGTCGGCCCGAGTCAGTTTTCGCCCGGCACCGATGGCCAGGAAGCCGGCCGTCCGCCGCCCCACGAGGACCGGATACTCCACGACGTCGGTGCCGTGAATCTGAAAGGTGGAGGCCGAATGCGTCACCGCCATGTCCAGCCGCGACGCCTCAAGGCGCAGCTGCCCCACAATCGTGTGGTTGTCCTCCGGCCAGAGCGTTTCCGCCCCATTGTCTGCCGGGAGGTAGGCGACCCAGCCGCCCAGTGCTTGGGCCAGCGCCTTGACCACGGATGGGAGCGCATCCGGCTGCGTCGCCGCACGGGCCAGCGCTGTCTGCGTGCCGAGACTTGCGCTCAGGTCAGCCTGGCCCTCCCTGCCCACGAGGTCCCAGTAGGCGCGGGACACGTTCATGAACGGCGTGCCGTCGGGCACCACCAGCAGCTCCAGCCCCTCCGAGGCACAGGCGGCAATCAGCGCGGGCGGCACCTCATCCACACCGGCGCCCAGGCCAAGTCCCAAGGCTGCGATGTTGCGCTCCACCAGACGCCGGACATAGGCCGCCACCTTGGCTTCTCCGCCCGAAACGGGGATGCCCGTAGTGAGAAGGAGCTCACCGCCTTCCAAATAGGGAGTGGGATCGTCGAGCTCGGAGATGTGCACGCCCGAGATCTGCCGGCGAGCCACGGGACCCCCGGCCACCGTGCTGAGATCGCTGCCGAGTTGGCTGTGCAGCTGGGCCAGACTGATCACGCGGCCGCCCTTTCCGGGTAGACATGAATCCTTTGGATATTCTAACCAAATTAGGCTCGAACGAGGACAGACCATCCAATGTCAGCCGGGAGCAGGCCCACTACCTTATCTACATGACGCGATCCACAGACAGCCTCCCCCAGTCCCGCCACGTTGCCACTGCCATTCCCGGCCCCGCTTCCATGGCGCTGCACCGAGAGCGCGAAGCGCATGTCAGCTCAGGCTTCGGCGTGACCCTGCCCGTCTTCATCAACCGGGCCTCCGGCGGAATCCTGGAAGATGTGGACGGCAACCGCATCATCGACTTCGCGTCCGGCATCGCCGTGACCAGCGTGGGCGCCGTGAACGCCCAGGTCCAGGCGCAGGTGGCCGCTCAGATGGCCAGGTTCACCCACACCTGCTTCATGGTGACCGAATACGATTCCTTCACGCAGGTGGCCGCATGGCTGAACGCCCACGTCCCGGGAGACTTCCTGAAGCGCACGGCGCTCTTCTCCACCGGTGCCGAGGCCGTGGAAAACGCCGTCAAGATTGCCCGCGCCGCCACAGGCCGGGAGCGGGTTTTGGTCTTCGACGACGCCTACCACGGCCGCTCGCTCCTCACGATGGCCATGACCGCCAAGGTGAATCCGTACAAGAAGAATTTCGGCCCGTTCCCGGGCGAGGTCTTCCGTGCTCCCACGGCCACCCGGCTATGGGCCCAAACCGGCGAGGACGGTGCGGCCGCCACCGCGCTGGCTGGCGTTGAGTCGCTGCTGCTCGAGAACGATCCCCGGACGTTCGCGGCCATGGTCATCGAGCCCATCCAGGGTGAGGGCGGATTCCTGGTTCCAGCGCCCGGCTTCCTGGCCGGGCTGCGGGAGCTGGCCACCAAATACGGCATTGTGCTGGTGATGGACGAGATCCAGACCGGCATGGGCCGCACCGGCAAGCTGTTTGCGAGCGAGCACGACGGCGTCGCCGGCGACCTCACCCTGACCGCCAAGGCCCTCGCCGGCGGCCTGCCCCTGAGCGCCGTCACCGGCCGGACCGAGCTCATGAACGCTCCGCACGCCGGAGGCCTGGGCGGGACCTACGCCGGAAACCCGGTGGCCTGCGCCGCTGCGCTGGGAGTCTTCGAGGCCTTCGAGGACGGCACGCTCCTGGCGAACGCCCGGGCCATTGAGGCATCCGTCCGCGAGGTGCTGCAGCCCCTCGTGGACAGCACGGCCATCATTGCTGAATTCCGCGGCCGCGGCGCCATGCTGGCCGTCGAATTCGCGGACAAGGACACCCTGGAGCCGCGCGCCGATCTTGCCGCCCAGGTGGCGACAGCCTGCCACCGGCAGGGAGTCCTGGTCCTTGTCTGCGGCACATACGGCAATGTGATCCGGCTGCTGCCGCCCCTGGTCATCGGCCCGGAGCTGATCCGCGACGGACTGGACGTGCTGCGCAGTGCCATCCTGACTGCCAGTGCCATCCTGACTGCCAATGACGCCCAGCCAAACACCGCCACCGCCAGCGCAGCGGCACTGTCCGCGGCCTAAGTCCCACCCTGATAACTCTTGGAGACCACCATGAACGAATCCTCTGACCTGCTGAACCCGTCTGACCTGCTGAACATCGATTCCCTCTTCAGCCCCGAAGAACTGGCCATGCGGGACAAGGTGCGGTCCTTCGTGGACAGCACCATCCGGCCCAATATCGCGACCTGGTACGAGCAGGCCATCTTCCCGGTGGAAATCATCAAGGAGATGGCCGGACTGGGCCTGCTTGGCATGCACTTGAAGGGTTACGGCTGTCCCGGCCGTTCCGCCGTCGAATACGGCATCGCCGCCATGGAACTGGAGGCGGGTGACTCGGGCCTGCGCACCTTCGTCAGCGTGCAGGGCTCGCTCGCGATGAGCGCCATCTACAAGCATGGCTCCGAAGAGCAAAAGAACCAGTGGCTGCCGCAGATGGCCGCCGGCGACGTCGTTGGCTGCTTCGGCCTGACCGAGCCCACCGCCGGCTCCGACCCGGGCAGCATGAAAACCTTCGCCCGCCGCGACGGAGACGGCTGGGTCATCAACGGCTCCAAGCGCTGGATCGGTCTGGCCTCGATCGCCCAGATCGCGATTATCTGGGCCATGACCGACGACGGCGTGCGGGGCTTCATCGTGCCCACCGACACCGCCGGCTTCAAAGCCACCCCGATTGAGCCCAAACTCTCCATGCGGGCCTCCATCCAGTGCGACATTGAACTGAGCGAGGTCCGCCTTCCATCCACCGCGCTGCTGCCCAATGCCAAGGGACTCCGCGGCCCGTTCGAGTGCCTCAATGAAGCCCGGTACGGCATTATCTGGGGGGCCATGGGAGCCGCGCGTGACAGCTACGAGACGGCGGTGAGCTACTCGCAGGAGCGCCTGCAGTTCGACAAGCCGCTGGCGGGATACCAGCTGACCCAGGAGAAGCTGGTCAACATGGCCCTGGAAATCAACAAGGGCATGCTCCTGGCTCTGCAGATCGGCCGGCTCAAGGAAGCGGGCCAGCTCAAGCCGCACCACATTTCCGTGGGGAAGCTCAACAACTGCCGCGAGGCCATCCAGATCTGCCGCGACGCCCGCGCCATGCTGGGCGGCAATGGCATCACCCTCGACTATTCGCCGCTGCGGCACGCGAACAACCTGGAATCGGTGCGCACCTATGAGGGCACCGACGAGGTCCACACACTGATCCTCGGCAACCACATCACGGGCATCCCGGCCTTCCGCTGAGGCGCGGCGAGTAAAGGAATACAGCAATGACCACAGCAGTCGAACTGCAGCACTACATCTCGGGCACCTGGTTTCAGGGCGACGGCGGCATCATCACCTCCGTCAACCCCGCCCGCCCGGCCGAAACGGTGGCTCAGGGCCTGCAGGCCGGACCGGCCGACGTCGACCGCGCGATGGCAAGCGCCGTAGCGGCGAAGCATGGCTGGGCCCGCACCCCTGCCCACGAACGCGGCGCGGTGCTGCTGCGCACGGCGGCGATCCTCGAAGCTAACTCGCGGGCCTGGGGCCTGGAACTGGCCCGCGAGGAGGGAAAGACCCTGGCCGAGGGCCAGGGCGAGGTGCTGCGCGCCGCGCAGATATTCCGCTACTACGGCAACGACGGAGACCGCGAGGCCGGTGCGGTCTACTCCTCCCCGCGGCGGGGCGAAAAGATCTTCGTCACCCGCAAACCACTGGGAGTAGTGGGCGTCGTGACGCCCTTCAACTTCCCCATTGCCATCCCGGCCTGGAAGATCGCCCCCGCACTGACATACGGCAACACGGTGGTCTGGAAGCCGGCCAGCACGGTGCCCCTGCTGGCCATGCGGCTGGCCCAGGCGCTGGAACAGGCCGGGCTGCCCGCCGGCGTCCTGAACCTGGTCATTGGCCCCGGCGCCATCGGGACCGCGTTGGTGGAGCATCCCGCGCTGGACGGGCTGTCCTTCACCGGCTCCACCGGCGTGGGCCGCACCCTGGCCGCCGCGGCGGCAGCCCGGGGTGTTCCGATCCAGGCGGAGATGGGTGGAAAGAACGCCGCCATCGTCCTGGCCGACGCCGACCTTGAACTAGCCGCCGAACAGGTCATGCTGGGCGCATTCCGCTCCACAGGGCAGAAGTGCACGGCGACGTCGCGGCTGATCGTAGCGGACGCCGTCGCCGATGAATTCCTCGCCGGGCTGGCCGCCAGGGCCCGGGCCCTGCTTGTGGGCGACCCCGCAGATCCGTCAACCCAGATGGGACCCGTGGTCAGCGCCGACGCCCAGTCGTCCATCCAGCGCGGCATCGCCACCGCGTTGGACCAGGGCGCCGGGCTGCTGACGGGAGGCCTCCCCTATGAGGACGCGGCGCGGGCCGACGGCCACTTCATTGCCCCCACGATCCTGGAGCTCACGGGGGCAAGCCACGCTGATGTCTGGCGCGATGAGCTCTTTGGCCCCGTGCTCAGCGTCCGCCGGGCAGCCTCAACCCAGGAAGCCTTTGACCTGGCGAATGACAGCGACTTCGGGCTCTCCGCAGCACTGTTCACGCAGGACGTCACCCTGGCGCTGGAGGGAATGGAAGAGCTGGACGTCGGCATCCTGCACGTGAACTCCGAATCCGCCGGCGCCGACCCGCATGTGCCCTTCGGCGGGGCCAAGAAGAGCGGCTACGGACCCAAGGAACAGGGCCAGAGCGCCAAGGAGTTCTACACGCACACCACCACCGTCTACCTCCGCGGCGGCCAGGTCGCCAGCCACCGCGGAGCGAGCGCCTAGGACCCGGAGAAACCGTGCAACCCACTACCTCCATCACGAGTGTCCTCGTTGTCGGCGCCGGCGCCATGGGGTCGCAGATAGCCCTGACAGCCGCCCTGGCCGGATACACCACCACCGTGCAGGACGTGTCGCCGGGCCAACTGGACGCCGCCGCGGCCCAACTGCGTGAACGCACCCACAAAATGGTGAAATCCGGAAAACTGGCCGCGGAACGGGCGGAGCGCGCCCATGACCGGCTGGAGTTCAGCACTGATCTGGACGCGGTGGCACCCTCTGCAGACTTTGTCATTGAGGCCGCCACCGAACGGCTGGAAACCAAGAAGGCCATCTTTGCCCGGCTGGGCCAGCTCGCTCCGCCGCATGCCATCCTGGCCACCAATTCCTCCACGATCGGCTCCTCTGCCGTGGCCGGGGCCAGCGGCCGGCCCGGGCAGGTGTGCAACATGCACTTCTTCAACCCCGTGCTGGTCATGGAATGCGTGGAAGTGGTCAGGCATGCCGGAACGTCCCAGCAAACCGTGGACACTACCGTGGAACTGGCCCGGCGCCTTGGCAAGACACCGGTGCTGATCAACCGGGAGGTTCCGGGCTTCGTTGCCAACCGGCTGATGGGCGCCGTGCAAAAGGAGGCACTCGCGCTGCTGGCCGGCGGTGTGGCCAGCATGGAAGACATCGACGCCACGGCAAAGACCGCACTGCGGCACCCGATGGGACCATTCGAGCTGATGGACCTGGTGGGACTGGATGTCGTGGACTACATCGCCCAGGCCACGTATGCGGCGACTGGCGATCCGGCCGACGCCCCGGATGAGTCCGTTGCAACCCTCGTCAGGGCCGGAAAGCTGGGCCGCAAGTCTGGCGCCGGGTGGTACAACTACTCCTGTTGAACCGGCTCCGCCGTCCTCAGCTCCGACCCAAGCAACGCGGGGTCAGCGCAGGACGATGTCCACGGGGTTCGCCTCGGACCGCCAGGTGCCCTCGGTCCCCGGACGCGGGGCAATCACTGGGGCGGTCAGGACGCCGGAGCGGTTGGTCCGCTTGTCCCTGAGGATCTCGGTCACGGACCCCAGGTGCCGGGAAAGGTCGATCACGTTCTCCGGCGCGGCCAGCAGGAGCTGGAAGCCGAACTCGTGCAGCGCCTTGATGCCGGCGCCGGCGAATTCCTCCGAGGCGAGCACGAAGGCCTCGTCCATCATGACCGTGCCGTAGGTGGTGAAGCCCTGTTCGGCGATGCCCAGCTGGTAGCTCAGTGCCGCCGCCATGATGAACGCGGTGAAACGCTGCCGCTCACCGCCGGACATGGAGCCGGTATCTGCGTGCATGAAGACCTCGGTCTTCCTGGCGCCCTTCGCGGCACCCTTGGCGCCGGTACCCTGCACTTCGCGGTGCTCCTTGCACTGGATGAACAGGTGGCCGCGGACATCCAGCACCTCGGCACGCCAGCGCCGGTCCTCGGGGGTCTGTGAGCCGAGCCGCTTCACGAGCGTTTCGAGCGACTTGTAGCGGTTGGTGAGCTCGGCGTCGTCGTCCGACTGGGCACCCGTCGCCGCCGCGGCGGACGCTGCTGTGACCGTCTTCCCGGGCCGGGTGTGCCGGACCTTGAGCGCGTTCTGGATGGCGTCCTTGAACTGCTTCGCCGTCGCGGGCAGCGTCTGTTTGATGTCCAGTTCCAGGAAGCTGCCCTCGTGGAAGTTGACCTCGGACAGGATGCCGTTCAGCGGCAGGATGCGGCTCGTGATGGCGCGGCGTTCCTCGTCCAGCAGGTGCAGCAGGGTGGAAAAGGACTCGTGGGTCCGCTGGTTGAAGAACTGCCGGAACTCGGCCTCCTGCGCCGGCAGCCCATCGCTGACAATTGCGTGGTAGCGGGATTCGAACTCCCCTGCGGCGCCGATCGAGGTGCCGTGGTCCGCGGAAATCGCCGTGCCCCACTCGCGGACGAAGCCCTCGAAAATGCGGGTGAGGCGCTCCGAGGTGGCCTGCCCGCGGGACTCGGCACCGTGCAGTTCGGCGAGAAGCCGGGTGCGGACCTGGTTGGCGAGGTTGTCGAGCTCGTGCATCTCCAGGACGTCGCCGAAGCCGGTGAAGTACGGTTCCAGCGCGGCGATGCTGGCGTCCGACGGCGGCGCCTGCGCGAGCCGGTTGCGGGCGGCATCGAGCAGCTGATCGGCGGCGGTCATGCGCGCGTCGAGGGCCTTGTACTCGCTCTGCAGCACGGCCGCCGTTTCGGTGCTGGACTGGTGCTTATGCCGCGCGGCCTCGATGCTGGCGCGCAGCGGTTCGAGGTCGGCCTGCGCGGCGAGGGCGTCCTTGAGCCGCTGCTCGATCCTGGCGAGTTCCTCCGCGGCCACGGCGGCCGAGACCTGCTCCCAGGGCCGGTGGTCGTCGGCCACACGGCGCAGGGCCTCGAGCTGCCGGGTCATGCCCTGGTGCGACTCTTCGCGGCTTCGCGCCAGTTCGGCGGCTTTGGCCAGTTCCTGTTGCAGGTCCTCCACCTGTGCCGCCACGAGCTCCAGCTTGGCGGCGTTGTCGAAGCCGAGGACGTAGTCCTGCCGGGAGGTGAAACGGTCGTCCTTTTCCACCGTGTGGCGGTTTCGCTTGACCACGCCGCCCAGGCTCAGGCCCTTATCCAGGCCGGCGAGCTCGTCCGGGTCCTCCACGCAGGGATAGGCGAAGTCGACGGCAATGCGTTCGCGGAGCCAGGCGCTGGCCTCCGCCACCGCCCGGGCGTGAGCGCCGTCGGCCAGGCCGGCGTCGGTGAGGAAACTGAGCTTGGTCAGCAGGTCGCCGTCGGCCACGTCCTCGACTGCCAGCGCGCCGCCGGGCAGCGGCCGGGAAACGTCCACGGCGCGCAGTGCCCCGCGCACGGAGTGGTCATTGAGGTACCGGGTGACCGCGGCGAAGTGCTCGCCAGGCACCAGCAGCGTGGTGGCCAGGCTCCGCAGCGCGCGCTCGGCGGCCGGCCGCCACTGCTCCTTGCCCTCGCCGAGGTCGATCAGTTCGCCGCCGAAGGGCATGTGTTCTTCCGGCACCCCGGTGGCCGCCGCGATGGCGCCGCGGTTTTCAATGCTCGACGGCGGCAGCAGCGACTTGCGCGTCTTCAGCGAGACGAGCTCCTGCTGGGCTGCGGCGAGCTCGCGCTTCCTGGTGGCGTGGCCGTCGAAGGCCTCGAAGCGCAGTTCCTTGAGCGCCTCGGAGTCGTTCTGGAGCTCGGCAGAGCGGGCCGCGGCGTGGGCGTGCGCCTGTTCCCAGCCTGCGGCCGACCACTGGAGGTCCAGCCCGGCGTCGGTCAGGGCCTTGCGGGTCGATTCCTCCACGTCCTGCCGGAGCTTGAGGCCCACACGGGCGTTCTCCAGGGACTGCTCGATCGCGGAAATCGCGTTGCCGCCCTGGTTGTTGTACTCCCCTTCAAGCTGGCGCAGCTCCTTGGCGAAGCCGTCGCGGACAGCGCGTTCGGCGGCGAGGTCGTGGGCCTTCGCCTGGGCGAGTTCCTTGAGCCGGGCCAGGGTCTTCTCATGGACAGAGACGGCGAGCTGCTGCTTGTAGGCCTCGAATTCCTCGCCCGAAAGGTCCCGCAGACGGTTCGCGTCGAGCAGCGCCTGCGCGTATTCCTTGTTCAGCCCGGGAACGGGAGTCAGCTGGTCGCGCTGCTGCCGAACGTCCTCGAGGCGCTGCCGGATGGACATGAGGTTGCTGAATTCCTCGACGACGTCGTCCGCTGCGGCCAGCGTGGCCGGGGCGTCAAGGACCTGGTCGCGGAAGAACGTGTTGACGCTGCCGCCGAGTCCCTTGCCGGCCTGGATGACGCGCAGCAGCGGCAGGGCCTGGTCCGAGTTGATCCCCAGGAGGCGGCGGAAGCGTTCGGCGAACGCCTTGTGGACGTCGAAGATCTGGGCGTCCGGGAAGACCGCGTCGAGCGCGGACTTGGTGAACCGCTTGTCCGCGATGCCCTCGATCGCCGCGAGATCCAGCGGCTTGTTGTCGATCACGTAGTACCGGCCGACGCTGGATTCCGTGCCGTTCTTGGGCAGGTCGAACAGCGCCGAGACCGTGACCTTAGTGCCGGCGGCGTTATCGAACGTCAGGGCGACGGCGGACCAGGTGGCCCCGGGCCGCTGGAACGCACTCGCCGAGCCCTCGCCAACTGCCTTGTCGCCCACTTTGCCGCGCATGTACGTGAACGTGGTGCGCTTGTCCTCGACAGCGCCTCCGGCCCGCTGGGCAGCCGCTTCGTTGGAGCGCGGGCGGGCGTCGAAGACCCGAAGCATGGCATCGAACAGCGTGGACTTGCCGACGCCCGAATTGCCGGTCAGCAATGTGCCGTTGCGGTCCACGTGCATCGTGTGGGCGCCATGGAACGTGCCCCAGTTGACCACCTGGACGAGGGCGAGGCGCATCTGGCCCGGGTTGGTGAGCTCGCCCATCGGCAGCATGGTTGCGATGCTCACTTGTTGGCCTCGTTCGTGTCCGTGGTTGCGTTAGTTGTGGTTGCGTGTGATGCCGACGGCGATGCCGCCCCCGCCCCTGCGCCGCGCAGCTGATCTTCGATCAGCTCAGCGCGCGGCTCCGACAGGCCCGATGCCACTCCCGGGGCGGCATCGCCGTCGTCGTCTTGGTTGTCATCGTCACCGTTGGCGACGTAGCCTTCGTCGTCGCTGGTCGGCTCACTGTCTGCGTCGTCTTCGGATTCGCCGGTGGCCACCGTGTCGGCGTCGAGTTCCAGTAGGGGTTCTGTTCCTGACTGGTCGGTGCTGGCTGCGACGAGGGCTTCGATTTGGGCCGGGATGTCGCCGATGTTTTCGAACGGGAGCGCCAGCGGGAGGGCGTTGGAGATCGTGTAGACCTCGTCCAGGCCTGTGGTGAGGAGGAGCTGGCGGGCCAGGAGCTTGGTGATGGCGCGATTGACGACGTCGGCGTCGCGCAGGGCGTCCTGCTGGCCGGTGGGCTGGTAGTGGGCGACGAGTTCGGCGATTTCCTCGCGCGTGACGGTGGGGTCGGTCTGGGCGGTGACGTGGCGGTCCAGGAGGAGGCGCAGGCGGAGCAGGACGATGGTCTCGACCCTGCTCAGGGCTCGCTGCTGCCGCAGGATGCTCGAACGGGTGCTGCCGCCGATCGCCTCGGGGTCCACGGGGCGCAGGACTGCCACCTTGCGTTCGTGGTCCAGCTGCAGGGTGAGGAACAGTTCGGAGAGGCGGCTGCGCAGGATCAGCTGGTTGTCCAGGAGCGTGGTCCAGAGTTTTTCGTCGCGGCCGCCGTCGACGTACGGGCCCTTGAGAAGCTTCACGAGCGCCTGCCGGACCTTCATCGGAAGCACGCCGGTATCGCCCGGGAAGAGGGCGGCGCCGTCGACGAACGTGTCCCGGGGAGTGACGGTGAAGGGGTCGCTCCGGACGTGGTCGCCCTCGTTCCCGGCTGGCGCAGGCGCGGACTGCAGGTCCGGTGCCGCATTCCCGGCGGCTATATCGGTCACGGTCTCGGCCTCGGTCACGGTCTCGGTCGCGGTCTCTTCAGTCATGGTCAATCCTTCGCGAGCGTGACGACGGGCAGGTAGGCGGTGCGGGTGGTGCCGTCGATTTGTTCGAATTCGATGGGGCCCCAGGTTCCGCGGTCGAAGCCGGCGCCCTCGTGGAGGGTCTGCGAAAGCAGGRCCCGGATCGAGTTGATGTGGCGTTCCCCGGCCGGGAGCTGCTCCCACGCCTCGGTGAGGGTGGAGGCCCCGGCCAGCGCAGCGCGGATGGCTTCCGGCTTGGCCTTGGCGGTCCGGGGTGAACGCGCGCGGTCCGAGTCGGAGAATGCGATGGGGTCCGCGAGCTTGGGCGGCGCCGCGAACTCGTCGGGGTCGAAGAGCTTGACCATGGCAAGGGACTCGAAGCCGGCGCTGAACAGCACCGGGCCGCGGACCAGTCCGGGCCGTTCGCGCTCGTAGGGCAGGGAGCGGATCGCCTGCTCGGCCTCCCGCAGAACCTTCCGCAGCCGCACCGACTGACGGAAGTCGTCACTTTGGACGTACGTGTTGAGGCTTTCGCTGAGCTTGCCGTAGATCCTCTGGATCTGGCTGTGCTGGCTGCGGAGTTCGGCCACCAGGTTCTTGAGAGTCTCGCGCTCGTCATGGCTGAGCTCGTCCGCGAACTGCCGGCTCAGCACCTCGCCGATCGCCGAGCGGAACCTCAGCTGCTGCTGCGGATCCTCCAGGAACGCGGTGAAGGACCGGAATGTGCGGCCTTCGGGGCTCTGCCGGAGCCGCTTGTCGGCCTCCAGCACCTGGGCCATGGTGGCGCCCTTGCTGAGGGATTCCTCGATGATCTGGTTGCGCAGCTCCCCCACGAGCTCTTCGATCCGGTCACGCATTTTCTTGTAGTCCGCGGGCAGGCTCGCGGCGAGGTCGAGGATGTTGCCGGCGGCCTCCACGGCCTCGTCGTCGTCGAGCAGTCCGTCGAAGTCCCCGGAGCTGATGTCCTCCATCAGCTGGCGGCGCTCGTCGATCTCCTCCTCGAGGGATTCAATCCGGGCGCTCTGGTCCGGGTTGGTCTCGTTGGCGAGCTTCTCCACATCGCCGAGCAGTGTGCCAAGCCGGGAGCCGTTCAGCGTGGAGCGTTCGCTCGAGAGGCTGTCCAGGAAAGCCAGGACGCGGGCAGCGGGTTCGGTGACTTCGTAGACGATCTGGCCCGACTGGTTCCGGCGGGTCAGGAAGTTCTTGCGGGTCCATTCGTCCGCATATTTCTTTCCGTTTGCCGAGCCGCTCTGCTGCTCGCCCGTGCCGGGGTCCTGCCGGCGGAGCTGTTCGAGGAAGGCGTCGACGTCGGCGTGGAACTCTTCCAGCGGAAGCTGGGCACGGGTACGGGTGAAGGACGCCTGGAGCACGGCGATCACCCAGGGCGCCGAGCGCGTCAGCGCCCAGGCCGGTCCTTTGGTGAGGAGTTCGAGGTCCCGGAGCCGGGCGCTGATGGCGTCGGCTGATGACACGGCGGAGCGGGACACGCGCTCTCCTTCGGCTGCCAGCGGATGGGTTGGGATGGTGTTGCGGGGCAGCGGATTCGTAAAACTGCCAGCTACAAGGTTAACGCAGGGCCCACGCCGCATTCATCGTTGTCTGCTTCCTTCTGTGGGAGCACACTGGAATGACCAGCTGAAAGGAGACGATCATGCGGAAGAGAACGATGTGGATCGCGGGGGCGGCCTCTGCAGCGGTGATCCTGGGCGGGGCGTCGATTGCGGTCGGGGCCACCCAGCAGGCCCGGGATTTTCGGCTCGGAACCCTAGGTGGCCTGGCAGCCAGCATCGGGAGCCTCGATGACGATTCCGACGGACCGGCGCTCACCGACGCCGACCGCGCCATGGCATCAAGCGCCGCGCTGGCGAAAGTAGGCCAGGGCACCGTCACCGAAGTGGAGCGCGACGGCTCCGGCGCAGCCTACGAGGTTGAAGTGCGGCTCAGCGACGGGACGCACGTTGACGTCGCCCTCGGAGCGGACTTCCAGGTCATGAGCCAGAGCGCCCCCGAACACGACGACGACTGACGGGTTTTGCGGCACTAACGTCGCGGCCACTAACTTCACGGCACACAAGCAGTACACATAAGCGGTGCGACACCCGGGATTGGTGAGGGTGCCGCAACCGCGCCGTGACCTACGCCCCGGTAGCATTTCGATCCCATATCAAGAGGCCACGAACGCTCAAAGGCCCCTAGTTGAGCACGTCTCCGGCACCCTACGCTCGGGCTACTGGTTCAACCGAAGCAATGGTGCAGGGGGAAGAATGCAGTTCGACCTAAGCGCAGTGGAAACGGGCACGATGGTGGTCATTGGAACTCTCGTGTTTGCCCTGATGATCGGTGCCTTCATGATGGTGTCCGCCTTCGCCGCCATGGTTCTGGTTGGCGTGGGACGGCTCGCCTGGTACCTCGTGGCCGGCGCCCTGGTTGGCCTGGTCCACGGCATCAACCACACATGGGACCGGCTGGTGCACCACGCCTCAACAGTGGAGCTTCCCGGCGATTTCCAGGTCGATTTTGGCACGGACATTCAGGCCGAGTATCAAGGGCAGGCTGCCCCTAGCACAGGCACTTACCCGCGAGTAGTATTGCGGGACAGCTGAAGGGTCCTCCACCCGCGGCGGATCCAGGGCTCAAGCCGGCCACCCGGTTAGAGGAGATGCCCAGTGAGCTCCGCCATTGAAGACCCCGCCGCCGCACCCACCACCCCAACACCCGGCACCCCAACACCAGGGACGGATGCGCCAGAGACCGCCGGGGCTCCGGGCCACATCGGCTCCGATGCCACGGCCGCCGACGCCCGCGCCATTGCCGAAGCCGCCCGCGAGACCAGTTGGAAGCAGCCCAGCTTCGCGAAGGGCCTCTACCTTGGCAGCTTCGATTTGAGCCTGATCCACCCGTGGCCCGAGGCCCCCGCCGACGACGTCGAACGCGGCGAGGCGTTCATGTCCCGGCTGACCGACTATTGCCGCACGATGTCAGGGCGCACCATCGAGCGCGACGACCGGATCCCGGACGACTATCTCAAGGGGCTCGCCGAGCTCGGCGCGTTCGGCATGAAGATTCCCCGCGAATACGGCGGACTGGGCCTGACCCTCGTCTACTACGGCCGCGCACTGGCCCTGCTTGGCTCGGTGCACCCAAGTCTCGGCGCCCTGCTGTCCGCGCACCAGTCCATCGGCGTTCCGGAGCCGGTCAAGGTCTTCGGCACTGCTGCCCAGAAGCGGGAATACCTGCCCCGCTGCGCCGCCGGAGCCATCACCGCTTTCCTGCTGACCGAGCCCGACGTCGGCAGCGACCCCGCCCGGATGGGCAGCACCGCCGTCCTCTCGGACGACGGCGAGTCGTACGTCCTGGACGGCGTCAAGCTATGGACCACGAACGGCGTCATCGCCGAACTCGTCGTGGTGATGGCCCTCGTGCCGCCGCACACCGACGCGGACGGCACCGCCCACAAAGGCGGCATCAGCGCGTTCGTGGTGGAAATGGACTCCCCGGGCATCACCGTGGAAAACCGCAACACCTTCATGGGGCTCCGCGGGATCGAAAACGGCGTCACCCGCTTCCATCAGGTCCGGGTCCCGGCCGCCAACCGGCTGGGCCGGGAAGGACAGGGCCTGAAGATCGCCCTCACCACACTCAACACGGGCCGGCTCTCGATCCCCGCGCTGTGCGTCGCCACGGGTCGGTGGAGCCTGAAGATCGCCCGCGAATGGTCCAACGCCCGCACGCAGTGGGGTCGGCCGATCGGCCAGCATGAGGCCGTCAGCAAGAAAATCGCCTTCATCGCGGCCAGCGCCTTCGCCCTGGACGCCGTGTTTGAACTCTCCGCGGAAATGGCCGACGCCGGGCAGAAGGACATCCGGATCGAGGCGGCCCTGGCCAAGCTGTGGTCCACGGAGATCAGCTGCCTCATCGCCGACGAACTCGTGCAAATCCGCGGCGGCAGAGGCTTTGAAACCGCAGATTCACTCGAGGCCCGCGGCGAGCGAGCCGTCGCCGCGGAACAGCAGCTCCGCGACATGAGGATCAACCGGATCTTCGAGGGGTCCTCGGAAATCATGAAGCTGCTGATCGCCCGTGAGGCCGTGGACGCACACCTGGCGGCAGCGGGAGACCTCGCCTCGGAGGACGCCCGCCTCTCGGACAAGGCGAAGGCCGCCGTCGGCGCCTCCGGCTTCTACGCGAAGTGGCTGCCCAAACTCGTGGCCGGCGCAGGCATGGATCCGCGGTCCTACAGCGACTTCGGCCGGCTCGCCAAACAGCTGCGCTACGTGGAGCGCTCCTCCCGGCGCCTGGCGCGGCAGACGTTCTACGGCATGGGCCGCTGGCAGGCGAAGCTGGAGCACAAGCAGGCGTTCCTGGGCCGGATTGTGGACATCGGCGCCGAGCTGTTTGCCATGGCCGCGTGCTGCTCCCGAGCGGAGATGCTGCTGCGGACTCATCCCGAACGCGGGGCCTCCGCATACGAACTCGCCGAGGCCTACTGCGAACAGGCCCGCGTTCGCGTGGACGAATATTTCGACCGGCTGTGGCGGAACACCGACGACGCCGACCACGTCCTGGCCCGCCAAACCCTCGCCGGCGACTATGCCTGGCTTGAGGCCGGGGTCCTTGACCAGTCAGAAGGGACCGGCCCGTGGATCGCGGACGCCAGCCGGCGCCCCTCCGTCCGGGAGGACCTGCACCGCAAATACCGCTGAACGGACCCCGCGAGACCGCCACAGCCGATAATAAGCACCCTTGCTAACCGGAATCGGCCATGGTTAGGTTTACGGGAGACCGTCACCCCTACGGTGCCGGGCATCCGGCGAAAGTGAGCAGTCCGCATGAGCAGCACCGCAGGCCCCGACGACAAAACGACACGCCACACCACGCAGGCGGAAGGCGCAACCGCGCCGGTGACGGCAGTCCGCCACGATGATCCCGTCCGCGACGCGTCTGTCCGTGACACGCGTGCCGGCGATACGGTTGTCGACGAGATCCCGACCCGCCAAACCGTCGTGGCCCGTGAGAAGGAACAGTTCGGCGGCATCCAGGTCGGCTCGGCGTTCTTCGGCTGGCTGGCCGCCACCGGCACGGCCGTCTTGCTCACCGCGCTGGTCGCGGCCGGCGGCACCGCCGTCGGGCTTGCCACCAACACCGACGTGAACGACGCCGTCAACCAGGCCTCCAACAACCAGACGATCGGGCTGGCCGGCATCATCGTGCTGCTGGTGATCCTCCTGGTCGCCTACTACTGCGGCGGGTATGTGGCCGGGCGGATGGCCCGCTTCAACGGCGCCAGGCAGGGCTTCATGGTTTGGATCTGGGCCCTGATCGCAGCGATCGTGGTCGCGGTGCTGGGCCTGGTCGCCGGGCAGCGCTTCAATATCCTGGCCAATCTGAACAGCTTCCCGCGCATCCCGGTCAACGAGGGCCAACTGAACACCATGAGCATCATCGCGGCGGTGGTCGTGGCCGCCGTCGCCCTGGTTGGTGCCGTACTGGGCGGCCTCGCGGGCATGCGCTTCCATCGCAGGGTGGACAAGGCGGGTTTCAGCCCGGCACCGGTGGACGATCAGGCGGACACGACGCCGTCGACGTAGTACCAGCGCCTGTCCACCCGCGCAAAGCGGCTGGTTTCGCGCTGCACGCCGCGTTCGCCGTCGTGCCGGAAGTGCGCCGCGAATTCCACTGTGCCTTCAGTGTCCAGCGGGCCGCCGCGGCCGGTGGACAGGATGTCCAGGCGGCGCCACTGCATGCCCGAATCCAACTCCAGTTCAGCGGGTCTCGTGTCCGGATGCCACGTCCGCAGCAGGTATTCGGCGTCCAGCACCACGAAGGCACTGTACCGGGACCGCATGAGCTGCTCCGCCGTCGGCGCGTCGGCTTCCCCGCGATGGAAACGGCCGCAGCACTGGGCATACTGCTCGCCGGACAGGCACGGACAGTTCCCCTGGTACACGGCGGCGGAACCACTCCCGGAACTGCCAGCGACAGACGTGCCCGCGGGGTCGGAATCGGCGGCTGCGGCGTGCGTCACAAGGTGTCCTTCCGGCGGGCCGGACGACGCCGGCGGGGCTGTGTTTTGACTATAGACGCCCTGCCGGCGGCGGCGCGCCCCGCCGGCGGATAACGGCTTTGACACATCTTCGCCAGGACCGCGCGGGGCGGCGCGGGGCGGCCGAAAAGTACGTATTGTTAAGAGCGGCTCCTGCCCCGCCACATGCTTGCGGCCGGGAACCCGCTGCAGCAGGCCGGCAAGGAGAGGTGACATGGAAGATCCAACAACCATTGCGCTGAACTTGACCTTTTTCGGGACCCTCGGCGTGGCGTTCGTGATGTTCCTTGGCCTCTTCATGGTTTTCGCCGCCACCCTCGTGCTCGCGGGGATCGGCCGGCTCGCGGCATTCGTTGTCCTGGCCTTCACCGGGCTCCTCAGCGGTGGTCCCGGGGTACGGGACGAGCGGCCGCGGGAACTGCCGACGCGGGACGAACCGGCCAAGGCACCGAAGCCCGCGGTCCCGGCCAGGATGACCACACCGCGCCGCCCCACCCGGAACGCAAGCAAGAAGGAACCGGAGCTGTCGCCCGAATGGGCAGCCGCCGTGGCCCGGGCAGATGCCCGCGCCGCCGCGAGGGCCAAGGCCGAAGCCGGACCGGCCGTCCGCGTCAAGGTCCGGGACCTGCCCAACCCTTCCGCATCGGCCCGGGACATCACGGAAGTCTCGGCCCTCGTGGAGTCGGCCACGGACACCAATGGAACCCTCGGCGCGATCCCGCTGGCCTTCAAGAAGCCGGCCATGCCCGCCGCGAAATCCCTGCTGGACACCGGCTCGCTCGTGTCCTTGCGCGGTCTGCCGACCACGAAAGCCAAGCAGCCGGCCCAGGAGCGCAAAGCCGGCTGAGCCCTTACCCCGGGCAGGCAAGTCCGCTACGTTGGAACCCATGGAATTCAGATACCTCGGGAACAGCGGCTTCAAGATTTCAGAAATCACCTTTGGCAACTGGCTGACCCATGGCTCCCAGGTGGAGAACGACGTCGCCACCCAGTGCGTCCGKGCCGCGCTCGACGCCGGCATCAGCACCTTCGATACGGCSGACGTCTACGCCAACACGGCCGCGGAGACGGTCCTGGGCGCAGCCTTGAAGGACGAGCGCCGGGAATCCCTGGAAGTCTTCACCAAGGTGTTCGGCCCCACCGGGCCCAAAGGACACAACGATCTTGGCCTGTCCCGCAAACACATCATGGAATCCATCAACAGCTCCCTGAAGCGGTTGCAGACCGACTACGTGGACCTCTACCAGGCGCACCGCTATGACTACGAGACGCCGCTGGAAGAGACCATGCAGGCCTTCGCGGACATCGTCCGGCAGGGCAAGGCCCTGTACATCGGCGTCAGCGAGTGGACGGCCAACCAGATCCGCGACGGCCACGCCCTCGCCAAGGACCTGGGATTCCAGCTGATCTCCAACCAGCCGCAGTACTCCATGCTGTGGAGGGTGATCGAGGCCGAGGTGATTCCGGCGTCGGAAGAGTTGGGCCTGTCCCAGATCGTCTGGTCCCCGATGGCGCAGGGCGTGCTGAGCGGCAAGTACCACCCGGGCAAGCCTGCTCCCGAAGGCAGCCGCGCAACAGATTCCAAGGGCGGCTCGCGAATGATCGAGCGCTGGATGTCCAACGAGGTCCTCACCGGCGTGCAGCAACTCAAGCCGATCGCGGAGGAGGCCGGGCTGACCATGGCCCAGCTCAGCATCGCCTGGGTGCTGCAGAACAAGAACGTGGCCTCGGCAATCATGGGTGCGTCCCGGCCGGAACAGATCGAGAAGAACGTCGCAGCAGCGGGCGTGAAGCTGGATTCGGTGATCATGGACAAGATCGATTCCGTCATCGGCTCGCTGGCCGAACGCGACCCCGCGCAGACCAAATCACCCGCCTCCCGCGAGGCCTAATCCCATGCCCAACGTGCCCGAGCTCGCCGTCACCGGATCCACCGGCAACCTGGGCGGTGTGGTGGCCAGGCTGCTGGCCGCGGCCGGAAGCCCACAACGGCTCCTGGTCCGGGACGCCGCCCGGGCGCCCGAGCTCGAGGGCGCCGTCCCGTTCGTGACCACCTACGCGGACCAGGAGCGGACCAAGGCGGCGCTGACGGGGGCGAAGACGCTGTTCATGGTCTCCGCGGCCGAGGCCGAGGACCGGCTGCAGCAGCACTACGCTTTTATCGATGCGGCGGCAGCGGCCGGCGTCCAGCACATCGTGTACACCTCGTTCTTCGGTGCGGGGCCGGGCTGCACGTTCACCCTGGGCCGGGACCACTTCGCGACGGAGGAGCGCATCAAGGCCTCCGGCATGGACTACACGTTCCTGCGGGACAACTTCTACCTGGACTTCCTGCCGCTGCTGGCCGGTGACGACGGCGTCATCCGCGGCCCCGCCGGGACCGGCGTCATGGCGGCCGTGGCGCGGGCGGACATAGCCCGTTCGGCCCTCACCGTGCTGCGGGACCCTGCCCTGCACGTGGGACGGACCTACAACCTGACCGGCCCGGAGAACATCTCGCTGGCCCGCGGCGCGGAACTCCTGACCGCCGGAACCGGCCGGGCCATCACCTTCCACAACGAGACCCTGGAGGAGGCCTACGCGTCCCGCGCCTCCTACGGGGCGCCGCCGTGGCAGGTGGACGCCTGGGTGAGCACGTACACGGCCATCGCGGCCGGCGAGCTGGCTGGCCCCACCTCCGCCGTGCATGAGCTAACCGGCCGCGAACCGCTGGGCCTGGAGCAGTTCCTCGCGGAGGCGCACACACTGTAGCCCGCGCGGCGGACACGACAGGGCGGGCCAGCCCGGGACAGGCCGGCCAGTCCCGGTGTTGACGGTTTCCGGGCTGCGGCGTAGACCTGATTCCAGGTGACACCGGCCAGCACCGGGCCGGTGCGGAGAAGAATCGCAAGGCCATGCCAAAGCAAATGTCCCGCCACTCCGCCGTCCTGAAGAGCCCGCGCCGGCAGGGCCGGAAACTCGCCCCACATTCCGGCGAGCCGAGCTATGGCCCGTTGACCACGGACGAGCTCCAGCTTGCCGTGCGGAATCATTCCATGCCGCTGGAGGCCCTGCGGAGCGATACCACCCCACCCGGGCTGCACTATGTGCTCACCCACTTCGACATCCCGTTCATCGACGTCGAGCACTGGCATCTGCAGCTCGGCGGCGCGGTGCAGCGGGCTGTGGAGCTGAGCCTGCGAGCCCTGCGCCGGGCACCGAGCATCAGCCTCCCGGTCACGCTGGAATGCGCCGGCAACGGCCGGTCCCTGCTGCGGCCCCGCCCGTTGAGCCAACCCTGGATCCTGGAGGGAGTCGGCACCGCGGTGTGGACCGGCGTCCCGCTCGCCTACCTGCTGACCCAGGCCGGCGTGGACGAGGACGCCGTGGAGGTGCTCTTCACCGGGGCGGACAGCGGCGTTCAGGGCGGCGTCGCCCAGCACTTCGCCCGGAGCCTGCCGATCAGCGAGGCCCTGCGGCCCGACGTGCTGCTCGCCTACCAGATGAACGGCGCGGACCTGCCGCCGCAGCACGGCTATCCGCTCCGGCTGGTGGTCCCCGGCTGGTACGGCATGACGAGCGTAAAGTGGCTTTCCTCGATCAAGGTCCTGACCAAGCCCTTCGACGGCTTCCAGCAGTCCGTGGCGTACCGCTACCAGCAGGATGCCGAGGACCTCGGCACCCCGGTCTCCTGGATCAAGGTCCGCTCGCTCATGGTTCCTCCGGGCATCCCGGATTTCTTCACCCGGAACAGGGTCCTGCCCCGCGGACCGGTGATGCTGACCGGCCGGGCGTGGTCCGGGCAGGGCAGTGTGGAGCGCGTCGACGTCGGGATTGACGGAAAATGGGCCCCGGCCCATCTGGAGCACCCGGCCGCGCCGTTCGCGTGGTGCGCGTGGTCGATGCCGTGGGTGGCCGATCCCGGCGAGCACGAGCTCAGTTGCCGTGCCACCGATGCCAGCGGTGCCGTGCAGCCGCTGGAACCGGCGTGGAACTACCAGGGCATGGGGAACAATGTGGTGCAGCGGATCAAGGTCAGCGTGGAGTAGCTCCCGAAACCTGGAGTAGTGCCCGAAACACGGGGCTCAGCGGCTGCGCCGCAGGTGCTCCGCATTTAGTTCGTCGAGTTCCTCATCCGTGAGGTCATCGAAGCCGCGGGCCTCTCGCCTGTCACTGCGCGAGAAGCGGATGAACATCAGGATGATCAGGGGCAAATCCACAATTTCGCAGATGAACCACAAGACATCTCCGGCCAGTTGCTGGTCCCGCAGGGCGTTAGGAAACCAGCCCAGCGGGGAGGGCGTCGTGGTGACGTGATCGAGGACCTGGCCGTTGAGGCGCAGGAGGATCCCGGGCACGGCGTCCACCAGCAGCTCAATGAAAACGAATACGAACTCCACGATGAAGAACGCGCTGGACCGGCGGAAGTCTGCCTCCTCGATAATCGGCAGGGCCATCATCATGCCCAGCAGCGGAACCCCGACGGTCAGCAGCGCCCCGGCAAGCGGGTCAGTGCGGAGGGTGTAAAACGCCGGCGTGAGGAAGGTCGAGAAGAGCGCGAGGCCCAGCAGCGGGGCGGCCATCGAGTTGCCGGCCAGCCGCACCATACGGTGTGAGAGCCCTCTGTTCAGCCGGTCGACGCCCCGCGGTGGGAGGGCCGCGCGGGCCAGCGAAATGGGTTTTCCCAGGCCGATCAGCAGCGGCACCACGAACAGCAGCAGGGAAATCTTGAGCGTGAAAGCCCACCGGAGCTGCGCGCTGTAGACGCCCGGAAAGCCGCACGTCAGCACTGCCAGGAACCCCAGGCCCAGGAAATAGAACGCCAGCGTCCGCCACAGGGGATGGCGGTGGCCGCGCGCCGCCGCGGATTTGAGGCCAAGGGCATACAGCAGCGCCGAACCGCCGATCAGGGCGGCGGCTGCCCAGTCGATCTGCCAGGCGGTGAGGATTGCTTCAAGGGGCGGCACGGGCCCATGTTAGGCGCCTTTCCTTGGAGGACCCCGGACACCGCCTCAGCAGCCCTCGAAGTCGGTGAGCACCTTCACCTTGTCCGCCGAGGCGGAGGAAGGATCAAAGGTGTAGCCGATCCACTCCCGGGCGAGCCGCCGTGCCAGTTCCAGCCCCACCACGCGCTGGCCCATGGTGAGGACCTGGCAGTCGTTGGACAGGACCGAACGCTCCACACTGAAAGAGTCATGGGCTGTGGCGGCCCGGATGCCGTCCACCTTGTTAGCGGCAATGGCGACGCCGATTCCCGTGCCGCAGAACAGGATGGCGCGGTCCGCCTGCCCGTCCCGGATGAGCTCCCCCGCCGCGATGCCCACGTACGGGTAGGGCTTGGCGAACTGCTCGGGGGCGTCGCCGCGGTTGACGCCGATGTCGATGACTTCTGCCACCCTCGGGTCCGTCCGGAGGTCAGCGAGGATCTGGTCCTTGTAGTCCACCCCGGCCTCGTCCGCGCCCACAATGAGCCGGATCCCGGCCGCCGGGCTCATGAGCGTGCCCCGGCAGCCTGCTGCGCACCTGCAATTTTCACATCGGCAGTATCCACACCGGCAAGGTGTGGGCCGAACACGGTGAAGACCATCGCCAGGGACGTCGCCCCCGGGTCGGGTGTGCCGACGCTCTTCTCCGCCAGGGGCCGGGCCCGGCCCTTCAGCGGGCGCAGGGCCGCGGTGGCCTGCGCCGCAGCGATGGCCTCCCGTGCCGCTTCCGTCCAGCCGGCATCCGCGCCGGCCCCTTCGCCGGCCAGCCGGCTGAGAGTCCCGGTAAACGGGACAAGCGCGTCCACCATGGTCTTGTCCCCGACGTCGGCCTTGCCGAGTTCGGCGATCCGGGCGGCAAAGGCTGCCACCGCCGCCGCGAGTTCGGCAGCACTGGGCGCGTGGTGGTTGCCGAGGGACTCGCCAAAGGCCCGCAGGCCGGCGCCCCACAAGACGCCGGAGGTGCCGCCGGCGTTATCTGCCCAGGCATCCCCGGCGGTGGTCAGCACTGATCCCGCGCCGGCACCGCGGGACGCAGCCCCTGCGGCGGCGTCAGAGGCCGCATCGATGCCGCGGACCATGCCGCGCCCGTGGTCCCCGTCGCCGGCGATGGCGTCGAGGTCGCCAAGGAACTTCTCGGCGTCGTGGAGTGCCTCGCGGGCCGCCGCCAAAGCGGCGACGCAGTGCCCTGCGTAGTCGCGGGAAGCCTCTGCCGCGGCGAAAGCCTCCGGTGCCGCCGAGTCCTCCCCATGCTCCGATTCGTCCGTCTCGCCGCCGGGGAGGGCGGCGTTCCCGCGCCGGTAGGCGGGGGTTTCGGCGGGAGCGGTCCAGAGTGGCTCGAGTTCGTCATCGAGCCACGTCACGGTCAGTGACACACCGGCCATGTCCAGGCTTGTGACGAGTTCGCCGACTTCCGGCATCACCAGGGTGTAGCCGGCGGCGCGAAGCAGCGGTGCCACGCTGAGCCAGAGGACGAAGAGTTCCTCGTGCTTGGTGGAGCCGAGCCCGTTGAGAATAACGGCGATGCGGTCCCCCGCACCCTGCGGCGTTTCGGCCAGCAGCCGGGACACGAATTCCTGGCCCAGTTCCTTCGCGGGCGGCAGGTCCGTGTCGAACAGGCCTGGTTCGCCGTGAATGCCCAGGCCCAGTCCCATCTGCCGGTCCTTGAGCGTGAACAGCGGAGCCTCGGCGCCGGGGAAGGTGCAGCCGTGGAAGGCGCTGCCGATGGTGCGGGTCAGGTCGTTGGCCTTCCGGCCCAGGCGCACCACCTCGGCAAGGTCGGCGCCCGCTTCGGCGGCCGCGCCCATGATCTTGAAGACCGTGAAGTCACCGGCGATGCCGCGGCGTTTTTCCACTTCCGACGGCGGCGCGCTGGCGACGTCGTCGGTCACCAGGACGTTCTCCACTGCGACCCCCTCGGCGGCGAGCCGTTCGCTGGCCATACCGAAGTTCATGACGTCGCCGGCGTAGTTGCCGTAGGTGAAGACAACGCCGGCGCCGGAATCCGCCGCCTTGGCCACGGAGTACGCCTGCTGGGCAGATGGCGAGGTGAAGATGTTCCCGACGACGGCGCCGTCGGCCAGTCCGGTGCCGATCAGCCCTGCGAAGGCCGGGTAGTGCCCCGAGCCGCCGCCGGCCAGCACGGCCACCTTCGGCTCGCGGGGCCGGTGCCGGCGGACAGCGCCGCCGGGGACCTGGCGCACCAGGTTCGCGTGGACGTCGCAGAAGCCGGCGAGGGCTTCCTCGGCGAAATCTGACGGGTCGTTAAATATTCTGGTCATCGTGGGCTCTCTCGGCTGCGCTCGGTCTGGTCGGCGTGGCTGCTAGTGGATGTGGCTTCCGCCGTTGATGTCGATGGTGGTTCCCGTGAGGTAGGCGGATTCCTCGGAGGACAGGAACGTGATGACGGCGGCAATTTCCTCGGTGCTGGCGTTGCGGCCCAGGGGAATGCCGGCGTTGATGGCGGCTTCCTGTTCTTCAGTGCTGCCGACTCGGATGTTGGTGTCCACCGCGCCGGGGGTGATGGCATTGACGGTCACGCCGGTGCTGCCGATTTCGCGCGCCAGGGCCTTGGTGAAGCCCAGGATGGCGGCCTTGGCTGCGGAGTAGGGGACCTTGCCGAAGACGCCGCCGCCGCGCTGGGCGGAGACGGAGGACATGTTCACGATCCGGCCCCAGCCGCTGGCGATCATGTCCGGCAGGAAGGCGCGGGTGACAAGGTAGGTTCCCGTGGCGTTGACGGCCATGACCTTGTTCCAGAGGTCCAGCGTGGTTTCGAGGAACGGCACCGGGGAGGTGATGCCGGCGATGTTGGCCAGGGCGCCGACGGCGGGAAGGCTGCCGGAGCGGACCTCGGCGGCCACGGCGTTGTACGCGGCTGTCACGGAGTCCTCGTTGGCGACGTCTACCTCGTGGCCAAACGCGGGAACGTTGAATTCGTTGCCGATCTCCGCAGCGACCTTGGCGGACTTCTCGCCGTCGAGATCCAGGATCACCACGGCCCAGCCGTGGCTGGCGTAGCGGCGGGCGGTGGTGATCCCGATGCCCCGGTCCGAGGTTGCCCCGGTGAGGACGGCGGTGCGCTGGATGGTGGTCATGATGCTCCTTGAATATGCATGGTGTGTTGTTTGATGGAATCGAGTGCTCCGAAAACGCCGTTTTGACTGTTCAAAAGGGCGGTTACGGAGCAACCGATGGTCAGATGAGGTCGGTGATGAAGCTGGCGGCCTTGGCGGCCGCGGCGGGGCGTTCCTCGTGGGTGACGTCCCGGGTCTCCAGTTCCAGGGAGAAGTGGCCGGTGTAGCCTCCGGCCGCGAGGGCGCGCAGTCCGGCGGCGAAATCGGCGTGGCCGTTGCCGATGCTGAGGTTGATGTTCCCCGGCACGGCGTCGCGCAGGTGGACGTGGGCAACCCGGTCCTGGTGCCGCTCGAGGTATTCCAGCGGGTCCTCGCCGGCGGCCACGATGTGGCTGAAATCCATGACGATCCCGACGCCGGAGCCGGCCAGCCGCTTCGCCAGCAGCTCCGCGCGCTCCAGGTTCCAGCAGAACCGCAGGAAGTGCAGTGATTCGGTCCAGAGCTCGACGCCGAACGTGTCCGCACGCCGCTTGGCGGCGATGAGCTGGGCGGCAACGGTGTCCAGGTCCTCGTCGAGGCTGCGGACAGGGTTGTGGCCAAGGGCGCCGCAGGGCAGGACCAGGGCCTTGGCGCCGGTGCCGGCCGCAAGGGTGAGGAGGGCGTCCAAGTGCCGGTTCCGGGCGGACTGCGTGTCGGCGTCGAGCACGGCGTTCAGGTCCCCTATGTCCCCGTTGACGGACCGGACCCTCAGCCCGGAGGCGACGACGTCGGCCGTCACGGCGGCGACAGCATCGGCGTCGAGGTCGTAGGGGACGTGGTCGCAGACTCCGGGGAGGGCGCCGAGGTCTATTTCCTCAAAACCGAGGCCGCTGATGGTCCGCAGGGCGGTCGGCAGGTCCTGGTGACGGAAGCTGATGGACGAGCAGCCGAGTCGGGAATTGAACATCGTCGTTGATCCTCTGGTCGTGCCCCGAGGGCGGTAGTGATAGGGACCACACTACAAAGTCGACTGTCAACAGTCAACCCTTGAAGTTGACTGTTGACAATTACTTATGGCGCGGGTCACACTGGCGTATCATCTGTTAACAGTCGACAGTGTTGGTGCGGAAGCGCCGGCAGCTCTCTTCGAAAGGGATTGACATGAGCAACGAAGCTCTCACCATGCGGGGCCCGGTGCATGGCACCAAGGAAGCGAAACGCGTCGCGATCGGTTCCAGCGTCGGGGCAGTGATCGAAACGTACGACTTCATTGGCTTCGGCACGGCTGCGGCCCTGTACTTCGGCACGGCGTTCTTCCCCACCGGTGATCCGGTGACGGGAACGCTGGCCGCGTTCGCCACCCTCGGCGTCGGCTTCGCGGCCCGGCCGATCGGCGGCATCATCGGCGGCCACCTCGGTGACAAGCTGGGCCGCAAGCCCGTCCTGGTGGCCTCCCTGATCCTGATGGGCGTCGCAACCTTCGTGATCGGCCTGCTTCCCACGTACAGCCAGGTCGGTCTCCTGGCTCCTGCCCTGCTCGTGTTCGTTCGGATCGTCCAGGGCCTGGCCTTCGGCGCGGAATGGGGCGGCGCCATCCTCATGAGCTACGAGCACGCCCCCTGGAAGTCCAAGGGCAAGTACACCGGTATGGTCCAGGCCGGCTTCCCGGTCGGGCTGCTGCTGGCCAACCTCGTGTTCCTCTTCAGCGTCCAGCTCGGCGGCGAACTCGCCTGGCGCATTCCGTTCCTCGCCAGCATCGTGCTGGTCGTCGTCGGCCTGGTCATCCGCTCCAAGGTCCCCGAGTCCCCGGTCTTCGACGAGGTCAAGGACAGCGGCGCCATCGTGAAGTCACCCATCGTCGAGGTCCTCAAGACGGACTGGCGCAATATCGTCAAGGGCATCGGCCTCCGCATTGCCGAGACCGCAGGCTACGCCGTGTCCATCACCTACATGATTTCCTACCTCAACAGCCAGCATCTGGCCGACAAGACCCAGACCCTCGTGGCGCTCTGCATCGCCTCCGCGATCGGCATCTTCGCCACCCAGGCCTGGGCACGCCTGACTGACAGGATCGGCCGGCGCCCGCTCTACATCTGGTCCTGCGCCTTCGCGGTGGCGTTCGCCGTGCCCATGTTCCTCCTGGTCAACACCGGCCTCTTCATCTTCATCATCGCCACCCTCGTGATCTCCTACGCCGTGTGCCAGAACTCGCTCGCCGGCGCCCAGGGCGCCTGGTTCCCGGAGCTCTTCCAGGCCAAGACCCGCGCCTCAGGCGCCTCGCTGGCCTACCAGATCTCGGCCATGGTCTCCGGGTTCACCCCGTTCATCACCACCCTGCTCTTCGTCAGCTTCGGCTGGATGGGACCGGCACTGCTCTTCGGCACGTACGCCGCAATCGGGCTCTGGGCAGCCGTCGTCACCCGCGAAACCTGGGGCCGTAGCGAACGCCAGCTGGCGGATGAGGCCACCAAAAACACCCCCGCCCACGTGAGCGCCTGATGACCACGACAGAAGAAGCCCAAATGACCGCGACCAAGGAAACCGTGACCACCACCCCAACAGAACGCGTCGAGAGTGTTTCGGCCGCGGCCTACCGGATCCGGCACCATGCCCTGAACATGGGCGAGGTCCAGGGCCAGGGCTATGTGGGCCAGGCCCTTGGCGCCTCGGACATGCTGGCGGTTGTCTATGCGGACCAGCTCCGGTTCCGCGCCGAGGATCCCGCCTGGGAGGAACGGGACCGGTTCCTGCTCTCCACCGGCCACTACGCGATCGGCCACTACGCGGCCCTCGCCGAGGCCGGAATCATCCCCGTCAAGGAACTGGAGACGTACGGCTCGGACGATTCCCGGCTGCCGATGTCCGGGATGTCCACCTACACCCCCGGCATGGAAATTTCCGGCGGCTCCCTCGGCCACGGCCTCTCGATCGCCGTCGGCGCCGCCCTGGGCCTGCGCTACCAAGGCTCCGACGCCCGGGTCTACAACTTCCTCTCCGACGGCGAACTCGACGAAGGCTCCACGTGGGAGGCAGCGATGGGCGCCCACCACCACCAGCTTGGCAACCTGACTGCCATGGTGGACATCAACGCCCTGCAGGCCGACGGCAAGACGGACACCGTGCTGCGGACCGAACCCGTCACCGAGAAGTGGGAAGCCTTCGGCTGGTACACCCAGCGCGTGGACGGGAACGACGTCGGCGCTCTGCTGGCCGCGTTCGACAACGCGGCCGCCCAGGCGGCCGCCGTCGGACGTCCCTCCGTGATCCTGTGCGACACGAAGGTGGGCCGCGGAGTTCCGCTGCTCGAGGACCGCGAAAAGGCGCACTTCATGCGCATCGAGGAACACGAATGGCAGCTCTGCCGCGAGCAGCTGACTGCAGGATTCAAAGGGAAGGCCGCATGATGAGCACCGCCACTGATTTGAAGGGCACTGCCCCCAAGCTGAAGACCTCGGCCATGATCGCCTCCTTCGCGGATCCGGGCCAGAAGACCGCGTCCGCGCCGTTCGGACACGCCCTGGTCAAGGCGGCCCAGGAGAACGAGAAGATCGTGGGACTGACCGCGGACCTGGGCAAATACACGGACATGCACATCTTCGCCCAGGCCTTCCCGGAACGCTTCTTCCAGATGGGCATGGCCGAGCAGCTGCTCTTCGGCGCCGCGGCCGGCCTGGCGGAGACCGGGCTGGTCCCGTTCGCGTCGACGTACTCGGTGTTCGCTGCCCGGCGCGCCTACGACTTCCTGTGCCTGGACGCCGCCGAGCCGAACCTGAATGTCAATATCGTCGGCGGCCTCCCCGGACTGACCACCGGCTACGGCCCAAGCCATCAGGCCACCGAGGACATGGCGATCTTCCGAGGCATGCCCAACCTGACCATCGTGGATCCCTGCGACTCGATCGACATCGAGCAGGCAGTCCCTCAGCTGGCCGCCACCGACGGGCCGACATACCTGCGCCTGCTCCGCGGCAATGTCCCCACGGTGCTGGATGAGTACGGCTACACCTTCGAACTCGGCAAGGCGAAGGTCCTGCGCGGGGGAAACGACGTCGTCTTTGTCTCCAGCGGGCTCATGACCATGCGGGCGCTCCAGGCGGCCGAGGCGCTGGCGGCGCACAATGTGGACGTCGCCGTCGTCCATGCCCCCACCATCAAGCCGTTCGACACCGCGACAGTCCTCGCCGAGCTGAACACGGACCGCCTCGCGGTCACGCTGGAGAACCACAGTGTGGTGGGCGGCCTGTTCGAGACCGTCGCCTCGGCCGTGGTCACAGCAGGCCTGGGCAAACGGGTGGTGCCGGTGGCCCTGCCCGACGAATTCCTCGATGCCGGCGCGCTGCCCACCCTGCATGAACGGTATGGGCTCTCGGTGCAGCGGATCCTCGCCAAGGTGCTCGCCGAACTTGGCTGAAGGTGCGCGGGGGCGGCTGCCGTCGGCCCCGCGCACGTGGCGTACCATCAACTGTTAACACACCAACTGTAAACAGTTGACCACTGACGGTGAGGACTAACCATGGCCGGAGCAACAGCCCCGCTTCTCGGACTGGAAAAGAAGAGCCTCCGCGAGCAGGCGCTATCCGCCTTGCGCACGGCCATCACGAGCGGCGAGCTGGAGCCCGGGCGGCATCTGGTGGAGACCGAACTGTCCGACATGCTCCAGATCAGCCGCGGCACGCTGCGCGAGGCCCTGCGCCAACTGGAGCAAGAAGGACTGCTGTCGGCCGGACCGCGCGGCAGGCTGTCCGTGCGTCACCTGGACGGCAAGGAGATCCGGGACATTTTCGCCGTCAGGGCGGCCCTGGAATCGCTCGCGGTCCGGACGCTGTGCGAATTGCCGGACCGGGCCTCTGTGATCGCGTCCCTGCGTTCGGCGGTCGATGCCATGGCCGCGGCTGCCGAGGCGAGCCTGGAAGAACGCATTGAATCCGACCTCGAGTTCCACCGGACGCTGTGCCGGCTCACCGGAAACGAGACCCTGCTGCACTCCTGGGAGTCCCTTGAGGGCTCCATCCGGATGTCGATCATGTTTGCCGGGATCGAGCGGGCCGTCAAAAACATGAGCGTGGACCGCCACCACGACATCGTCGCGGCGATCGAAACCGGGAATGCGGTACTGGCCCGCACAACAGTCCTCGAACACATGGATGTTGCCGCGGCCAACCTAGTGGCCTAGCCGGCGTCAGTAGTCCACGATCGCGCCGGCGGAGATGTTGACGGTGGCGTCGGTGATGGCCGCCGCCTTGTCCGAGACGATGAAGGAGGCCACGTTTCCGACGTCCGCCAGTGTGGCCGTGCGGTTCAAGTGCGCGGCCCTGGCGATCTCCACCACGATCTCCTCGCGGCCTTCGGCCTGCCACGGGATGGTTTCGATAATGCCTCCGGTGACCATGGTGACCACCCTGACGCCGTGTTTTCCCAGCTCAAGCGCCCACTGCCGGCGCAGCCCCTCCATCGCGTCCAGCGCCACCTTGAATCCGCCCAGGCCGGGGATCGTCTGTGGACCCGAACCGCCGAACATGAGCACCACGCCGGAGCGCTGCTTGACCATGTAGCCGGCGGCCGCTCGGGTGGTGAGGAAGTGCGTGCGCGCGGCGAGGGCGATGGGCCGGGTGAAGTCATCCACATCAATCTCCATGAGCGGCTGCTGGACGTCGCCGAACGAGATCACATTGAAGGAGATGTCGATCCTCTTGCTCTTCTTCGCCACCCGGTTCACGAAGGCATCCACTTGCTCTTCGTCCAGGGCGTCGACGACGGCGGTTTCGGCCGTGCCTCCGGCCTCGCGGATGTCATTGGCCACTTTCTCCAGCCGCGATTCGGTCCTCCCGGCGATATGGACCGTGGCGCCGTCGGCCGCCAAGGCCCTGGCCACCGCCCCGCCAACCGCCCCGCCGCCGCCGTAGATCAGGGCAGTCTTGCCGTGCAGTAAGCCGTGTTCCTCAATCCCGATGTTCACCATGGTCGCCTGCCTAGTGCCGCGGAGTTCGTGAATTCCCTCAACTATGTTCTTGCGCAGGGCCGGTGGCAAGAGGACGGGCGGGACCACCGCCACGCCGGGACCCGGCCAGGTGTCCCCCCAATTGCACACTCCTGGCCGAACCACGACGATGCGGGCGGATTGCTGCCGCCCCTACAGCGAGTAATTGGACACGTCCAATTTCTCGCCCTGAGCGTACCCGGAACAGATTAGACATGTCCAATCTGCTAGACTCGCTGGCGACCTGAAGTTTTGTGACAAGCCGCGGCTGATGCAGCTCGGCCGATGAAAGAAGCCATTGTGAGCGACGACCAGCCGAACTCGGCGCCGGGTCTAGCCCTGGCCCGCAAGCTGAACATCCTCCTGGACAGCGCCGAGGCCGAGGGCCGGAAAATCACGTTCAATGACGTCCGGGATGCCATGTCCGCTGCCGGGACGCCGCTCTCGCGGGCCAGGTGGCACTACATGAGATCGGGCTCGGGACCGGCCGTCAAGAAAGTCGAACTCCTGCAGAACCTGGCCAAGTTCTTCGGCGTCAGCGAGAACTACCTGATCGACGGGGATGAAGAACTTCCGCCCCGGGTCGAGGCGCAGCTCGAATTGCTCGCCTCGATGCGGGCCAACAAGGTGCGCAACTTTGCCGCCCGCCAACTGGACGGACTCTCCCCGGAGACCCTGCTCCAGATCCGGGACCTGATCGATGAACAGCTCTCCCGCGAGGATCCGGATCAGCGGTGATTCCCCGGCGTCGGGAAGCCGCAAGTTGGTGCTCCTTGACCCGCTAACCGCCCTTTGACCTGCACTGATAGGATTCTGGCGAGGTTTGGCCGTCAGGAAGTGGCGTGTCCACGCTGACGCTCTATCAACAGCCAAGGACTCGGTACATGGATTACGACGCCGCCCGTTCGCGGGCACGGGAAGCAGAAGCCGGCCTCTGCCTCAGCGAGCCGGTCTCGCTGGCTTCTCTTCTTCGGCACCTTGAACGGCTGCGGGACCGCAAGATCGTCATCAACCCCATCGAAGGGGCCATCGATAAGGTCTGCGGTCTGTGGTTCGGGCTTGACCATATGGACGTGATCCTGCACGCACGGGCAGCTTCCGAGGTCCATCGGCAGCAGATTGTCCTCCACGAATTCGCCCACATGATCCTGCGCCACGAGCAGGACACCGTCACTGCCGAATATGCCGGAGCGTTCTTCCCGGACCTCGACCCGGAGCGGGTGGTCAAGGCGCTCAAGCGGACAGATTTCCTCGATGAGCTCGAGGCCACCGCCGAACTCCTCGCCGACCGCCTTGCCGCACGCATCCGCAGCTCCCAGGACCGCTCCGGCGGCCAGCCGGGGAACTTCAGCTCGGTCTTCGGATGATCCAGCTCCTGATGGCGGCGGTCCTCTTTGTTCTCGCCGCTGTCCGCATCCCGGCCGTGATCCGGAATGGCCGGGACACCGTGTTCCTCGCGGCGGTGTTCGCCGGGATCGCATCGGTGCTGATGTCGCCGGCCGTGTACGCCACGGTCGATGCCGTCATAGGCGGCACCAACGTCGTCAAGCTGGCCCTGCACTCTTCAATGATCGTCGGGCTCTGGTATCTCAGGTGCGCAGTCCTCGAGGCGATCATGCCCCCGGACACGCGGCGGGCGCTGATCCGCACGCTGCCGCTGACCGGGACCCTGATCCTGCAACTGCTGTTGTTCGTCCTGACGGGCCCCACGGTGACCACGGACAGCTGGGGTGCCTACCACGTGCGACTCCCCGCCGCCCTGTTTTCCACCGTGCTCATCGTGTTCATAGGATGGGTCTGCTGCGGCGTCGCCGTCGCGTGCTTCCGCTACATCCCTAGAATGCGCCGGTCCTTCAAGGTCGGGTTCACCATGGTCGGCATCGGATGTGTAGTCGGGGTGCTCGTGATGGTCAGGTTCACGATCGGGCTGCTTTCCGTCCCGGTCCCGGCGCTGGAGGCCGTCCCCGTGCCCTCCCATGCCGCAATCGGAGTCCTGGAAATGCTCACCGTCATCCTGGTCGGGGCGGGCCTGACGATACCGGCCATGGCAGGCCGGAGCGGACGCAAACGCCGGGCCCGCTGGGAGGCCAAGACCCTCGCCGGCGTCGAACCCATCAGGGAACGGGTCCTGCACAATGTCGATCCCGGACGCCTCCTCGAAAGCGACCCCGCCGCGCCTGCCCGGGAACGGCTGCACCGGATGATCGTCGAGGTCTGGGACGCTGAGCTCGCCTCCGGCGGGACCCTGACCGCGCAGGAGCGCACGTTCCTCCTGGCCGCCGAAGAGCAGCTGGACCTGAACCGGCTCCCGTGACTCCGTTGTTCACGCACCCGGGCGGATATACGCTGGATCAGATCGGGCCCGGCACCGCCGTCAACGAGGCACGGCACTAGCTCCGGAGGCGGGCAAGGGCACGTCCCCCGGATCGACGGGACCCATGTCGAGGTGGAACGGCGGATATTCGTCCCGCATGAGGGCAACGTAGGCGATGACGCGGTAGATCCAGCGGTTCAGGCCGAGCAGGAGGTCGAAGATCCCCCGCCAGTATTGCCCCGTAAACAACAGGATCACGCCCGCGATGAGGACCAGCAGCCCCATCAGGGAGATGCCCACGCCATACTGAACCCACTGGCCGTCACGGTACTCCCACGCCCTCGCCGTCCCCGTCAGGATGCTGATAATCAGCAGATGCGGAATGGCCAGCAGCCACGATTTCACCAGCACCAGGCCGCGGGACAGCCGTGCGGGATAGTCGACGTCGAAGTCCGCCGGGTAGTCGGTGCGGGCCAGGGTGAACGGCGGGTAGGCGTCCGTGCCGATCGCGCTGAAGGCGTAGTAGGCCACGCGCCAGTTCCAGCGGATCACGCCGACGCTGAAGTTAAACAGCGAGCGGGGGTAGTGCGCCGTGAAAAGGATCGCGAACCAGGCCACGATCGTGACCACTGCGAAGGCGAACCACAGGAAGAACAGGATGATGCAGTGCGGGATGGCCAGGAACCACTTCACCAGCCACATCCAGCGCGACAGGTTCGGGTCGAGGTAGCCGTGGAGGCGCGCGGGGTACACGTAGGCTGTCGTCGCGCCCGGCGTCACCGGATAGGGAGTTCCCGGCGCGGCGGCGTAGGCGGCTACGGCGCCTGCCGGCGCAGCCATGTTGTAAGAGGCAGTCACGTTGTGTTGGCCAGGGGCGGTTCCGGGCGCGTACGGGCCCACCGGGTACGGCTGGCCGGCCTGGGGTGGCAGCTGGCCGGGAGGGACGCCGCTGCCGGGGCCGCCCTTGCCCGCAGCGCGGCCGAGCCCCGCGGCGCCCAGCACTATCAGCGGCACTCCGATCAGCAGCATCACCAGGCCGCCGATCAGCAGGCCGATGAACACTGGCAGGAGCAGACCGGAACGTGCCCCTGCCTGCAGGTTCACGCTTACCGGGGCACTCGCGTCGGCGTTCATGACCACCACGGCCCAGTCTCCGGAGCGAAGGTCCCAGGTGAGGTCCTGTTCACCCGTGCCCGTGGCGGTCGCGGCCCAGAAGTTCTGCTGCGCCGGGTCGGAGGGGATGTTGGCGCCGGGCACATCGCGGTACAGGACCCGGAAGGGGTTGACCCTGATGTTTGCGATTTCGGCGTGACGGACCCCGGCCAGGTAGGCTGCGACGTCAGCCTGCGGCCCAACGCCGATGAAGATGTCCTTGCCGGGATCGGTGGTGGAACCACGGAGCAGCACGCTGCCCGCAAAACCCGGCGGGACGCCGTCGCGCATGCCGCCCCCGGTGCCGAGGTCCAGCGTGGGCGTGGTCAGCGCGTAGGAATTGGCGGTGAACGGCGCCGGCTGTGTGATGAAGTACCTGCCGTCGCGCTGCTGGTAGTTGACCCAGCCCGCGACCCCGGCGCCGGCCAGCAGCCCCAGCCCGAGCATCGCGCACAGCGCGCCGATCACCAGCATGACAATCCGGCCTGCTTTCATGGCCGCCACCGTCCTCTCAGAAGGTCCCTCTCAGAAGGTCCCTTTCAGATGGTCCGCCTCAGATGGTCGGACCACTTTTACGCCGTGATCACCACTTTGAGGGCTTTGGTCTCCGCCGCGCGGGCGAAGGTGTCGTAGGCCTCCATGAACTCGTCAAAGATGAAGTGGTGGGTGGCGAATCTGTCCGCCGGGATTTTTTGCTGTGCCACGAGCTTGAGAAGCATGGGGGTGGTGTTGGTGTTTACCAGGCCCATGCTGATGTTGATGTTCCGGATCCAGAGGTCTTCGACGTGCAGTTCCACGGCCCTGCCGTGCACGCCCACGTTGGCCACGTTGCCGCCGGGCCGCACGATGTCTGTACACATCGTGAACGTCGCCGGCACGCCGACCGCCTCGATCGCGACATCCACGCCCTGCCCGTCGGTCAGGACCATCACCTGTTCCCTCCAATCGGCGTCGCTGGAGAGGACCACATCCGTGGCACCGAATTCGCGCGATTTTTCGAGCCGGTTCGCGTCGAGGTCGACGGCGATGATGGTCGCCGCGCCATAAAGTCCGGCGGTGCAGATCGCGGCGAGCCCAACGGGACCGGCGCCGATTACGGCGACCGTGTCGCCGGGCTTGACCCGGCCGTACTGTACGCCGATCTCAAAGCCGGTGGGAAGGATGTCGGAGAGCATGACGGCTTGTTGGTCGCTTACTCCTTCCGGCAGGAGGTGCAGGGAGTTCTCGGCGTACGGGACGCGGACGAACTCGGCCTGGGTGCCGTCAATCAGATGCCCGAAAACCCAGCCGATGCCCGAGGTTCCTTCCGCGCCGAGGCAGTGTGAGTACAGTCCCGTCTTGCAGTTGGCGCAGTGTCCGCAGGACTTGATGCAGGAGATGATGACGCGGTCCCCGACTTTGAGGCTGGTCACGGAAGCGCCGATCTCCGTGATGGTGCCGACACCTTCGTGGCCAAGGATCCGGCCCCTGGCTACGGTCGGGACGTCGCCCTTGAGGATGTGCAGATCCGTACCGCAGATAGTGGTGGTGTCCACTTTGACGATCACATCGCTGGGGTTCTGAATTCTAGGGTCGGGGACCTCGGTCCACGACTTCTCTCCAGGCCCGCCGTAGACGAGGGCTTTCATACGTGTTCCTTGGCTTTGAGAATGACTAGTGGGTCCACCAGGCGCAGGCGGCATGGCGTCTCGGTGCCGTCGATCCCCGAATACAGCAATGAGACGCGGGCGCGCTCACGGAGTTCCTCGATCGCCGCGGCCGAGACGCGGGCATGCGCAAGGTCCAGCACGAGTTCGAACCCGGGGAGCTTGCCCGAGACGCGGCGACACACAACGTAGAGTGCCCGCACGTTGGCTGCGGTCACTATGCCGTGTACCTCGATCCGGGCTGATTCGGCGTCAGCGTTAAGGCGGATGAGAACTTTGAGTTTGGGGTCCCCCGAATGGTGGTGCATGGTCATGTGGCCGTGGTCTCCTGCCTTTCCTGCTGAAGCCGGAAAATGCAAAACGCCATTTCCTTCCCCAATGTGCGGTGAGACCCGTACTGCATTCCATGGGGCGATTCCTCCCTCAACTACGCGACCTCCCCAACTGGCCGTGCAGGAACCTCCCCACAATCAGCTTGGTGGGGACCCGTTGCAGGGGTAAGGGGCGAAAGTCCCTTGTGCCCATGCGGCGTCGGCTGGCTTTGGGCCAGGGCCTGTGCGCGCCTAGCCTGTTCCTATGTCTGATCCACTCGATCCCGGCCGCGCACCGGATCTCGTGCTGGCCTCCGCCCGGCTGCCCGGGGACCACGCCAGCTTCGACGTTCATGTCCGCGACGGCGCCGTGTCCGCGATCGTCCCATCGCGCCCGGACGTGGCTGCGGCCCCGGCCGGCACGCGGGTGGTGGATCTGGACGGCCGCTGCGTCATTCCGGGGCTGTGGGATGAGCATGTCCACATGACGCAGTGGGCACTGGCCTCCAACCGGCTTGACCTCTCCGGCGCCAGGTCGGCGCGCGAGGCGGCCGCCGTCGTCGGGTCCCGCGTCACTGACTCTCATGTCCCCGGCGTCGACGGCGGCGCCGGCACCGACGGCGGTGGGGCCGCTTCGGGAGCTGTCGCGACGCTGGTCGGCGTCGGTTTCCGCGATGCCGTCTGGCCGGACCTGCCCAGCCTGGACCTCCTTGACGGCGTGACGCGCGGCCGGCCGACGGCGCTGATCAGCCACGATCTCCATTGCGTCTGGCTCAACTCCGCTGCGGCCCAACGGTACGGGGTGCCGGTGGATGCGGAGGGGCTGCTCCGGGAAGATCCGGCGTTCGCCCTGACCCGTGAGCTCGGCAGGCTCCCGGTTACGGTGGTGGATCCGTGGGTGCAGCAGGCGGGGAAGGATGCTGCCGCGCGGGGCGTCGTCGGGATCGTGGACTTCGAGATGACGTGGAACCGCGACGCCTGGCTGCGGCGGATCTCCGGCGGTTTCGCTGCCCTGCGGGTTGAAGCCGCGGTCTATGCGCAGGATCTTGACCGGGCCGTGGCCGAGGGGCTGCGGACCGGGTTGGAGGTGGCCGGCGGCGGCGGGCTCCTGACCGTGGGCCCTCTGAAGGTGCTGATTGACGGCTCGCTCAATACCCGCACGGCGTTCTGCGTCGACCCGTATCCGAACGGCGGCCACGGGCTGCTGACGGTGAGCGAGACCGAGCTGCTCGCCCTGCTGGTCCAGGCGCGGCGGGCTGGTTTTGTGCCGGCGGTCCATGCGATTGGGGACGCGGCCAACCGGGTCGCGCTGGATGCGTTTGAGGCGGTGGGCATCGCCGGGCGGGTGGAGCATGCCCAGTTTGTCCGGAACGAGGATTTCGCACGCTTCGCCCGGTTGGGCGTGACCGCGAGCGTCCAGCCCGCGCATGCCCTCGATGACCGGGACGCCGCCGAGGCGAACTGGCCCGGCCGCACGGACCGGTCTTTCCCGCTCCGTTCGTTGGTGGCCGCCGGGGCAACGCTTGCCCTTGGCTCCGATGCTCCGGTGGCACCGCTGGATCCGTGGACTGCCATGTCCGCGGCCACGGCGCGGGCCCGGCAGGATGGCCGCGGACCTTGGCATGCCGAGCAGGCTCTCACGCGGCAAGAGGCCCTCACCGCTTCAACCCGCGGCCGTGGCCGGCTCCGGGTTGGGGATCCGGCCGATATTGCCGTGCTCGACGGCGACCCGCTGACGGTTTCCGACGCCGAGTTTGCGGCCATGCCCGTGGCCGCCACATTGGTGGGGGGACGGTTCACTCACGGCGGTCTGTAGCCGCGTGAGATGCCTTGGCCAGGGTGCCTTGGCCTATTTGCCTTTCACGCGCGCCTGGACGAGGTTGGCGAACGGCAGCCGGCCGTGGTCTTCGCAGAACCGGGCGTGGTATCCGGCCTCCGCCCCGGTGACCGCCTCTGCCGGCAGCTCCTTCCAGGCAATCAGGAGGGAACCGGGGTCGGCGAGCTGCCAGATGAGCCGGCCGTCCCAATGGCCCGGCGGCTTGCCCTTGCCGAAATCGATGAACTCCTGGATTTGTCGGCGAAGTCCGCGGTTGCCCTTGCTGCCGGCGCCCGCTTTCCCGATGTAGACGACGTCGGCGTCGTCAACCCACTCCGCGCTCAACGCAGACTCCGCCACGGAGGGATCCTTCTTCTTGAAGACCCCCGCCGTGCTCTTGGGCAGGAACCGCGGCTCATAGTCTGCAGGCCGCAGCAGCGCGAAGATCCCGGTCCGCTGCGGGATCCGGTTGACGTCCACTGCTGCGAGGGGCCGAAACCCCGTAAACCCGTCTTCTTTGAGTGTTTGTCTGTTGATCGGCATGGATTCCTTGACTTGGGGCTGTGTGCGCCCTTGAAGCTTACGGAAGAAAGCGTGCGGAAGTCCGTGCTCAGCCGCGCGTGAAGGTGCCCAGCCCGGTTTGATCGTAGAAGTCGAGCCTGACGCTCGGAGCCTTGGCGTCCGCGTTGGCGGTGCCCCCGGCGGCACCCGTGGCGAAGATGGCCCCGGCGAGGCCGTTGGCGTTCTACCCGATGGAATCAAAGCTGAAGGTGGGAAACGGCCGGTCGAAGGCTCTGGCCGCGCTGACAAGATCTCGCCCTGCGTCCGCGTCGGCGACAAAGAATAAGACGCCCTCCACTCCGGTGGCAGCTTGGCGTCAGGCCTGCAGGTACCTTCGCGATCTCGCTATGAGAAGGCTCGGACACTTCAATGTCCCGAACAACCCGGCGTCGTCAGATGGTTACCTGCAGGTACTTAAAGCCTACGCCCACCCCATCGCCAGAACCAGAGCTAGTAGGCCATGGACCCGCCCTTGGCGACCGAAATGAATGCCCCGCCCGAACCACCCCCTGCCGCGAAAGCGTAGAGTGGAGGAAGCCGCCTGATTCTGGACGCCAAGTGCTGAGGGAGAAATCGTGACGATTGACTGGGACGAAAAAAAGACCCTGCTGCAGGAGCCGAACATCGCCGCGGTGACGCAGCTGTGCGACGAACTCATGGAAAAGAAGCCTGGATCCGTGGTCCCCTACATCGACCCCATCCATGACGAGGACGAATGCAGGATCGTCAGCCTGCATATCAGCCCCGGCAAGGGCACGGAATCGGGGTTCGTCTCACACTTCAATGACGATGAAGCCGCACGCCGTGCCACCTCCATCTACGAGGCCGCAGAGCTGGATCCCCGCTACGTCATGCCGTGGAACGCCTACCCGTGGATCCGCGATCCGGACGCCGCCTCGGCCCTCAACGTCCAGGAGAAGACGGACGGCCTGCGGCCCTTCCGCCAGTTCCTGAAGATTAACAAGCGGGTCTCGGCAGTGATTGCCCACGGCGCCGACGCCCACTCCTTCCTGACGCTCTTCGAGAAGACTTACCATTCCTCACTGAAGAACCATGGCGTCAAGATCTACAAGGCCACCGCGCTCGGCGGCCGCGCCTTCGCCGTCTCGGCAGCCAAACAGGAAGAGCTCCTCGCCAAAAACGTTGAGGTCTACAAAGACGCAATGCAGCGGGCCGGCATCCAGCACCTCTGAGGCATCGCGCGCCGGCAGATTACGACGCCGGCAGCCGCGGCGGCCGTGTGCTGCCGCCACATCCTTACGATGCCGCCGAATTAGGACTCCGTCCGGTTTCGACGCCGTCGGCATCACCCCGACAGCAGCCTGCGCCTGTGCCTGAGCTCCTTGAGCCAGTCCCGGGTGACCATGGCCGAAAACGGCGCGGCGCCGTCGTCGGACATCGAGCGGAACGCCTTACCCGCCTGGAGGTCGGTCAGCAGCGGCTCCGACGCCCTCAAGGCCAGCTCGAGCACCTGCACGGCTGACCGCTCAGTCAGCCCCATCCCCGCGGCCCAGCCCAGGAAATGCTTCCTGGAGATCCCCGTCCGCTTGCCATCCAGGGTCAGGGCGAGTGTCTTGTCGCCGTACACAACGGTGGAGGGGATGTCGTAGACCGGCGCGATGGACCACTCCCCGGTTGGCTGCTGCACCATGGAAACGTTTTTGGCATGCAGGTCACCGTTGCCCGTAAGCCACGCAAATGCCGCCTGGAGGGCCAAATTCCGCAACGCAGGCAGCGGCGCCGCGCAGTACGCCGCCAGCGCATGGCACACCTGCCCGTATCCCACGTTGTATTTGTCCGCCGGGTAAAGACCCAGCACCTGCGCCCCGTCCTCGACGGCGAGCCGCTGCACAGCCTCCGGTGACCCGGCCGCCGCCTTCTGACCCGCTGCCTTCTGACCCGCCGCCTTCTGACCCGCCGCCTTGGGCCCCGCCGCCTTCTGACCCGCCAATTCGGCGACAGGCACCCGGTCGAAGCGTTCCACGAGCAACCCGGGCCGGCCGGCCACGTCGCGGATCAGCTGGACCCGGCTCAACGGAATCCGCAGCCGCGCCGCGTACCGGAACATCGCGTACTCGTTCTCGACGACGTGCGGGAACTCGGGCGCGTTGAGTTTGAGGATGTACCGCCGGCCGGAGCTGGCCACCGGCATGGAGATCATTCCCGCGGACAGCTTGTCCTGCACTCCGGCCAGTGCCACGGGGTCGATCAGCCCGGAATCTCCCAGCAGGGCATCGAAATCGACGGGCGTCCCGGGGTCAAGCTCGACGGCGTGCTCGTCCGGGTCCAGCTTCTCGCCATGTCCAACGATCTGCACGTCACCCACCGGATTGGCGCCGGCCGCGATGAGCAGGGACAACTCATCGTCCACGCTGGTCTTGACGGAGCGGCGCAATGCATTCAGCCGCCGCCCCTCCGGCAGGAGCCCCGTGAAATACGGCGGAGCGGCCCCCGCTGCGGACAGGACGGGGTCCGCAGTCAGCGGCAGGGAACTTGCGACGGCGGGCCCGCCGGATGCCAGATAGGCCGGCAGGTAGCTGAACCTGGTGCCGCCGTCGTGCCGCTCCAGCCGCGCCGCCAGCACGCCGGCCTTATAAATATCCGCGATGCGGTGCCTCATGGCCGGGCTTCCGGGCTGTTCCGCTGATTGCCGTGTGCCGGCGGTTCGCTGGCACCTTCGCTGGCACCTATCTCTCCGCTGGTTGAAGGCCCGGTCAGCGCCCGGGCGGCGGCACTGGTCCGGGTCTGGATCCGGAGCTCCAGCCCCAGCGTGCCCAGGAGTGCCAGCAGGGAATCCAGCTGCACCGTGCGCTTGCCCTGTTCGACGAACCGGACGAAGCGCTCTGAGACCCCGGCCAGTTCGGCCAGATCACGCTGGCTGAGCCGGAGCGCCCCGCGCCGGCCTCGGACCTCGGCAGCAAGATCGTCCGTAAACGAGTTCCCCATGGCCACCTTTCCCGTTGATCAACACACGTTTGACTCGCGCCTATAGGTACGAACGTGCCGTTTTGGGCGCATTTTCAGTATAGATCGGGCAAACGCACCTGCACAGGGTAATTCCGGCACGTTCGTACCGGAGGGGGCAGCCAGTCATGGAGTCGACCTTTCGTCCTGAGGGCGCATGGCAGTGGCCCCAACGTTGAACTGCTCAACATCGGGGGGCCGCCGTCGCCGTCACAATTGACACCCGGTGTGACGCCTGCCATATTTTAAGGCGTGAACCTGTCAGACAGCCGGACAGCAGGACAGCCGTTGGCCCGCCTCAGTGCCGCCGAGGCAGTCTTCAATGTCCTCCGCTCCGAAATCGAATCCGGCAAGCTCGGCGTCGGCACCAAGCTGAGCTCCGAGGCCAACCTCGCCCAGGAGTACGGGGTGAGCCGCTCGGTGGTCCGAGAGGCACTGCGCTCCTGCACCGCCCTGGGCCTGACGGTCACCAGGACCGGGCGGGGAACGTTCGTCGTCGCCAACCACGTGGCCAAGGACCTGGTCCTGGGCCAATATTCCGCGCACGACCTCACGGAGGCGCGTCCCCATATCGAGGTTCCTGCCGCCGGTTTGGCTGCCGAGCGCCGTTCACCCGAGGAACTGGCCATGCTCCGGGACGTCGTCGCCGCGATGACCGGCGAGGACGATCCCGAAGTCTGGGTGGGCCTGGACTCCAGCTTCCACGCGTTGATCGCGCGGGCAAGCCGGAACAAGGTGTTCGAAAACGTCGTCGCGGACATCCGCGACGCCCTGGCCCACCAGTCCGAGACCCTGAATATGGTGGCGGACCGCCAGCACGCGTCCAACGAGGAGCACCGGCGCATCCTGGCCGCCATTGAAGCCGGCGACGCCGCGACGGCGCGCATCGCCATGAGCCAGCACCTCCATGCGGTGGGCGTTGCCCTCGACTCGATCCTCAACCCCTGACGCCAGACGGCATCGCCTGAAGCCCCTTTTCCGCAAGCACAGGTCAGCAACACAGCGACCACCCACAACCACCCCGCCAAAAGGACGTAATGATTTCTCCCGCCCTCGCGCACATCCCGACCCCGCTGGCCCAGGAGCGGCTGCCGCAACACGCGCCACTCGCGGTCCAGACCCGCGACGGCATCATCGAAAGCGTCCACTACGGCTCAGCCATCGCCACCGCGGCGGACGGCCGGATCCTCCTGGCCGCCGGCGAGCCCCTCGCCCCGTTCTACCCGCGGTCCGCCCTTAAGCCCCTGCAGGCCGTCGCCATGGTCCGGGCAGGCCTTGACCTCCCGGACGAGCTCCTTGCCCTCACGGCAGCCAGCCATTCGGGCGCCGCAGCCCATCGTGACGGTGCGCTCCGCATCCTGAACCTGCATGGGCTGACCCCAGCGGACCTCGAGAACAGCACCGACCTCCCCTACGGCGCCCGCGAGCGGGAGGACTGGCTCGGCGACGGCGGCCAGCCCACCCAGCTGGCCCAGAACTGCTCCGGAAAGCATGCCGCCATGGCCGCCACCTGCGTCATCAACGGCTGGCCGGTCCGGGGCTACCTGGACCCGGAACACCCGCTGCAGCGACTCGTGGCCCAGACCGTGGTGGACCTGACCGGCGAGGACCCGCAGCGCACCACCACTGACGGCTGCGGCACCCCGCTTTTCGCCCTCACGCTGCGCGGCATGGCCCGCGCGTTCGGACGTCTGGCCGCGGCAGGGGGTTCCAACGGCGGCGCGGAAGCCGTAGTCGCCCGCGCCATGCGCAGCAACCCTGCGATGGTTGCGGGCGAGGGCCGGGATGTCACCGCCCTGATGCGCCTGGTTCCCGGCCTGCTGGCCAAGGACGGCTTCGAGGGCGTCCAGCTGGTGGGCCTCCCGGACGGCCGCGCCATCGCCGTGAAGGTCTCCGACGGCGGAGACCGAGCCCGGATGCCCGTCACCGTGCGCCTCCTGGCCGCGCTCGACGTCGATACCTCCCCCTTGGATCGCCTCGCCGCGATCCCTGTGCTGGGCGGCGGCCGGCCCGTCGGGCTGCTGCGGGCCACCGAGTTCCTGGCTGCCCCCAGTTCCTTCCCCCAGACCTCCAACGCCTCCGACGACCTGTAAGGACCGCCATGACCTCGCCCGACGAACGTGCAGACTTCCGCTCCGAACACGACCTCCTGGGCGACCGGGATGTTCCCGCCGACGCCTACTGGGGCGTCCACACCCTCCGGGCCGTGGAGAACTTCCCGATTACCGGCCAGCCGCTCTCCTCCAACATGTACCTGGTCCGCGGGCTGGCCGCCGTGAAACTGGCCGCCGCACGCACCAACCACGAGCTCGGACTGCTCGACGCCGAGCGCGCCACAGCCATTGAGGAAGCCTGCGCGGACGTCCTGGACGGCAAACTCAGCGAGCAGTTCGTGGTCGACGTCATCCAGGGCGGTGCCGGGACGTCGTCGAACATGAACGCCAACGAGGTCATCGCCAACCGTGCCCTGGAAATCCTCGGCCACCCGAAGGGCGACTACGCCCGGCTGCACCCCAACGACCACGTCAACCTCAGCCAGTCCACCAACGACGTCTACCCCACCGCGGTCAAACTCGGCACAATCTTTGCTGCCCGGGAGCTGCTGGAAGCGCTCACCGAGCTCGAAGACGCCTTCGCCGCGAAGGCCCTCGAGTTCCGCACGGTGGTGAAGATGGGCCGCACTCAGCTCCAGGACGCCGTCCCCATGACCCTCGGCCAGGAATTCGGCACCTACGCCGTCACGATCGGCGAGGACCGGCTCCGCCTGGCCGAAGCCGACCTGCTGATCCACGAAATCAACCTCGGCGCCACCGCGATCGGCACCGGACTCAACGCGCCGGCCGGGTACGCCGAGGCCGCCTGCCGGCACCTGGCCGAAATCACCGGCCTGCCCCTGGTCACCGCCGTGGACCTGATCGAGGCCACCCAGGACGTCGGCGCCTTCGTGCACCTTTCCGGCGTCCTCAAGCGGGTGGCCGTGAAACTCTCCAAGATCTGCAACGACCTCCGGCTGCTCTCCTCCGGCCCGCGCGCCGGATTCGGCGAAATCAACCTCCCGGCCGTGCAGTCCGGCTCCTCGATCATGCCCGGCAAGATCAACCCGGTCATCCCGGAAGTGGTCAGCCAGGTCGCCTACGAGGTGATCGGCAACGACGTCACCATCACCATGGCCGCAGAAGCAGGCCAGCTCCAGCTCAACGCCTTCGAACCCATCATCGTCCACAGCCTCCACAAGAGCATCTCCCACCTGGAAGCCGCCTGCCGCACCCTCACGGCCCGCTGCGTCCGGGGCATCACCGCCAACACCGAACACCTCCGCCTCACTGTGGAGCAGTCGATTGGCCTCGTCACCGCCCTGAACCCGCACCTGGGCTACGCCACGGCCACGGCCATCGCGCAGGAAGCCCTCGCCACCGGCAAGGGGGTCGCGGAACTCGTGCTTGAACACGGGCTGCTCACTGCCGAGCAGCTCACCGAGCTCCTCAGCCCGCAGCGCCTGGCCAACCTGAGCAAGTAGCGCACCCTCGAACCCCGAAGGACCCCGATGACTCATCCCGAAACTGCCCGTGCCCAAAAACAGCCAGCCCAAGAACTACCGGCTCAACAGCAGGCCGTCTCCGACCACACCATTCCGGCGCATGCCCATGCCTCCGGGGCAGCGCTCCACGCCGAGGACCAGGGCTACCACAAGGGCCTGAAACCCCGGCAGGTCCAGATGATCGCGATCGGCGGTGCGATCGGCACCGGCCTGTTCATGGGCGCCGGCGGCCGTCTCGCCACGGCCGGACCGGCCCTGATCATCAGCTATGCCGTCTGCGGGTTCTTCGCCTTCATGATCCTGCGCGCGCTCGGCGAACTCGTCATGCACCGGCCGTCGTCGGGCTCCTTCGTCTCCTACGCCCGCGAGTTCTTCGGCGAGAAAGCCGCGTTCGTCACGGGCTGGCTGTACTGGCTGAACTGGGCCATGACGGCGATCGTGGACATCACCGCCGTCGCGCTGTACATGAACTTCTTCAAGAAGTACTGGGCGCCCATCGCGGACGTGCCGCAGTGGACCTGGGCCCTGGCAGCCCTGATCCTGGTCCTGGGCCTGAACCTCATCAGCGTCAAGGTGTTCGGCGAGCTTGAATTCTGGTTCGCGCTCATCAAGGTCGTGGCGCTGGTGTCCTTCCTGGTCGTGGGCATCTACTTCGTCATCTTCGGCACGCCCGTGGCAGGCCAGGAGGTCGGCTTCAGCCTGATCGCTGACAACGGCGGCCTGTTCCCCAACGGCCTGGTGCCGGCCATCGTGGTGATGCAGGGCGTCGTGTTCGCCTACGCCTCGATCGAGCTGATCGGCACCGCCGCCGGCGAGACGGAGAACCCGGAGAAGATCATGCCGCGGGCCATCAACACGGTGATCGTGCGCATCGCGGTGTTCTACGTCGGCTCGCTGGTGCTGCTCTCTCTCCTGCTGCCCTACAGCTCCTACAAGGCCGGCGAAAGCCCCTTCGTGACGTTCTTCGGCTCCATCGGCGTGGACGGCGTGGACGCCATCATGAACCTCGTGGTCCTTACCGCGGCGCTGTCCTCGCTCAACGCGGGCCTCTACTCCACCGGCCGGATCATGCGTTCGATGTCCGTCTCGGGTTCCGCGCCGAAGTTCGCAGCGCGGATGAACAAGTCCGGTGTCCCGTACGGCGGAATCGCGCTCACCGCCGCCGTCGCGGTGCTGGGTGTGGTCCTGAACGCCGTAGTCCCGGCCGAGGCGTTCGAGATCGTCCTCAACGTCGCATCGCTGGGCATCATCAGCACCTGGGCCATGATCGTCCTGTGCCAGATGCAGCTTGCCCGGCTCGCCGCCCGCGGGGAACTCCTCCGGCCCGCTTTCCGCATGCCGGGCGCACCCGTCACGGGCTGGATCACCCTGGCCTTCCTCCTGGCGGTGCTGGTCCTGATGGCGTTCGACTCGCCCGTGGGAACGTGGACCATCGCGTCCCTGGTGGTGATCATCCCGCTCCTGATGCTCGGCTGGCGCCTCTGCCGGGACCGCATCCTGGAAATCGCCGCCGTCCGCGACGGGTTCACCGGCCCGTACCCGCTCGTGGCCAACCGCCCCGTTGGGAAGAACGCAGCGGGCACCGACGGGATTTCGGAGTAGCACTCCGGCGTTACGCGGCCGCGTCTGCGGCCGCGTAACGCAACGTCCCCGCAACCCCTCGCGCACCCGGTTCGCATATGCTCAGCTCAAGACTCAACATGGCTCAGCGACGAACCACCCGGGAGACAGCTCATGACCAACTGGCGGATCAGGGATTTCCATTCGGCCGATCTTGACGGGATCCTGCACCTCTGGGAGTCCCTCAAGGCCACCAACGTCGAGCCGGTCTACGCCCTCTCCGAGGTGCTCGCCTCCTGCGAAAAGGACCATGCCGTCGTCGCGGTGCAGGGCGAGCAGGTGGTGGGCGCCGCCGTCGGACGTGCCGCGCATGACCAGGGCTGGATCGTTTTCCTGGCCACGCTGCCGGATTTCCGGGGCCGCGGGATCGGCACGTCGTTGCTGGCCGCGGTGGAGAACAGGATGGCCCCGCACGGGCTGAACAAGCTCTCGGCCCTGATGCCCGAATCCGAAACCCGGGTGGAGGCCTTCCTCAGCCGCGGTTTCGCGCTGAAGAAGAACCTGCGTTACTTCGAGCGGAAAATCCCGGTCCAGCGCCAGGAACTGGAACCCCTCAGCCTGCTGGGCGGCCGGATCCTGGCCCGCGACCTCTGGGAGAACGTGGCGGGCATGCGCCGCGAAAAGGAACTCCTGGAACGCCGGCTGGTTCTTCCGCTGGCCGAGGCCGACCTCGCCGACGAATACGGGGTGGTGCCGCCGCGGGCGGTGGTCCTCTTCGGCCCTCCCGGCACGGGCAAGACGACCTTTGCCAAGGCGATCGCGTCCCGGCTGGAGTGGCCGTTCGTGGAGGTCTTTCCCTCCCGGCTGGCTGCCGACCCCAAGGGGCTGGCCGGGGCGCTGCGCGAGACCTTCCTGGAGATCGCCGAACTGGAGCACGCCGTCGTGTTCATCGACGAGGTGGAGGAGATCGCGGCGCAGCGCTCGGGCGAGCCGCCCTCGCCGCTGCAGGGCGTCACCAACGAGCTGCTCAAGATCATCCCGGCCTTCCGCGAACAGCCCGGCCGGCTCCTGGTCTGCGCCACCAACTTCATCCGAGCCCTGGATTCGGCGTTCCTGCGGCACGGCCGGTTCGATTACGTCATCCCGATCGGCCTGCCGGACCGGCAGGCCCGCGAGGCCATGTGGCAGCGCTTCATCCCCGCCGCCGTGGTGGACGACGTCGACGTCGAGCTCCTGGTGGACCGCGCCGAAGGCTTCTCCCCCGCGGACATCGAGTACGCGGCCCGCAGCGCCTCCCAGCGGGCGCTTGAAAAAGCGGTGTACGACGACGGCGGTGCAGCCTCCGGTGGCAGCGCCTCCGTCCGCGAGGCGGTCCGGAAGGGCCCCTCGACCCAGGACTACCTCGATGCGATCGCCGAAACCCGGACCACGGTCAGCCCCGAGGTGCACCAGCAGTTCCTTGAGGACATCGACGCCCTGGGCCGGGTGTAGACCCGCATCCTGGCCCGCCCAGGTGACCTGACTCACAAGGCTGCAACCTCGTCGCAACCCTCGCCTCCCTAGGCTCTAGGCAACGGCCATCATCCGGCTCAGCACATGTACCAGCGATGATCGCCTCACCCACACCCCCTGTGAGGCTTTCGGCGGACAACGGGCACCCACGGCCGGCTTCTGGCGTGATGCTCAAATTCAGGCCGGCGCACTATTTGCTGCGGCTACAAGCGACGAAGGAATATCGACAATGACGACGATGAAAGCTGCTGTTGTTACCGAATTCGGCAAGGACCTCCAGATCCAGGACCTTCCGGTCCCCACCCCGGGACGAGGCGAGGCACTGGTCAAAGTACTGACCAGCGGGGTATGCCACACAGACCTGCACGCCGCAGAGGGCGACTGGCCGGTCAAGCCGTCACCGCCGTTCATTCCCGGCCACGAAGGCGTCGGCGAGGTCGTCGCCGTCGGGGAGGGCGTCACCGATCTGGCCGTCGGCGATCTCGTGGGAAACGCCTGGCTGTGGTCGGCCTGCGGCGACTGCCAGTACTGCCGGACCGGCTGGGAAACCCTGTGCGAGGCCCAGCAGAACGCCGGCTACAGCGTTGACGGCTCCTTCGGCGAGTACATGCTGGTCGACAGCCGTTTTGCCGCCCGCATCCCGGCCGGCTCGGACCCGGTGGAAGTCGCACCCGTGCTCTGCGCCGGCGTGACCGTCTACAAGGGCCTGAAGATGACCGAGGCAAAACCGGGCCAGTGGGTCACCATCTCCGGCATCGGCGGCCTGGGGCACATCGCCGTCCAGTACGCCGTGGCGATGGGCCTTCGGGTCGCCGCGGTGGACATCGCCGACGACAAACTGGCCCTGGCCAAAAAGCACGGCGCCGAGCTGACGGTCAACGCCCTGCACGAAGACCCAGCCGAAGTCATCCAGCGCGAAACCGGAGGTTGCCATGGAGTCCTGGTCACCGCAGTGCACCCGTCAGCGTTCGGCCAGGCCATCGGCATGGCACGCCGCGGCGGAACGATCGTTTTCAACGGCCTGCCGCCGGGGGACTTCCCCGCGCCGATCTTTGAGATTGTGCTCAAGGGCCTGACAGTCCGGGGCTCCATCGTGGGAACCCGGCAGGACCTCGAGGAGGCCCTGGACTTCTACGCCCAGGGCAAGATCCACCCCACGGTTTCCACCCGGAATCTCTCTGAGGTCAATGCCGTCCTCGATGAAATGAAGCACGCCAAGATCGACGGCCGCGTGGTCCTCAAGTACTGATAAGTCCCGGCAGACAGCGGCGGCGGTGTATCCCTGGGCGCGCCTGGGGATGCGCCGCCGCGGCTGGATCCTGGCACGGTCCACGGCAGTGCCCCGAGCGACATCACGACTACCGGCGCATGAACACATTATTCACCGCAGAATCAGTAAGAAAAGAACAGGGGTTACCCATGTCCAACGCCCGCACCGCGGCATCATCCAGCCTCCTCCAGGACGGCGATGCGTTTGAGAATCTGTCGCAGGAGGACCGGCGGTTCGCGCCCTCGGCGGAGTTCGCGGCGAATGCGGTGGTGACCGCGGGTGAGTATGCGAAGGCCGACGCGGACCGGCCCGCGTTCTGGGCGCGGCAGGCCCGGGAACTGCTGGACTGGTCCCGGGACTTTGACCAGGCTTTGGACTGGTCCGAGCCGCCGTTCGCGAAGTGGTTCGTCGGCGGGGAGGTCAACGCCGCGTACAACGCCCTGGACCGGCACGTGAAGGCCGGGAACGGGGACCGGGTCGCGATCTACTTCGAGGGCGAGCCC
>NZ_JBFRGZ010000025.1:0-54749 GCF_052115605.1 Arthrobacter sp. 2MCAF15
GTGGTCTTCGGCGGCTTCTCCGCCGAGGCGCTGCGGTCCCGGATCGATGACGCCGAGGCCAAACTCGTCGTCACCGCCGACGGCACCTACCGCCGCGGCAAGCCCAGCCCGCTCAAACCCGCCGTCGACGAAGCCCTCGCCGGTGCCGGGCACACGGTGCGGAACGTCGTGGTGGTCAAGCGCAACGGGGCCGACGTGGACTGGCACGAGGGCCGGGACCACTGGTGGGCCGACACCGTCGGCGCCGCCTCCGCCGAGCACACCGCGGCCGGGCACGACGCCGAGCACCCTTTGTTCATCCTCTACACCTCCGGGACGACCGGAAAGCCCAAGGGCATCCTGCACACCACCGGCGGCTACCTCACCCAGACCGCCTACACCCACAGGGCGGTCTTCGACCTGCACCCGGAGACCGACGTGTACTGGTGCACCGCGGACGTCGGCTGGGTCACCGGGCACTCCTACGTCGCCTACGCCCCGCTGATCAACGGCGCCACCCAGGTCATGTATGAGGGCACCCCGGACTCCCCGCACCAGGGCCGCTGGTGGGAAATCATCGAAAAATACCGGGTCTCCATCCTCTACACCGCCCCGACCGCGATCCGGACCTTCATGAAGTGGGGCACCGACATCCCCGCGAAATACGACCTGTCCTCGATCCGGGTCCTGGGCTCGGTCGGGGAACCCATCAACCCCGAGGCCTGGATGTGGTACCGCGAGACCATCGGGGCCAACAACGGCAACAACGGCGAACGCAAAGAACACCCCGCCCCGATCGTGGACACCTGGTGGCAGACCGAAACCGGGGCGCAGATGATCGCCCCGCTGCCGGGGGTCACCGCGACCAAGCCCGGCTCCGCCCAGGTCCCGCTGCCCGGCATCGCCGTGGACGTCGTGGACGAGACCGGCGCGTCCGTGCCCAACGGCCACGGCGGCTTCCTGGTCATCCGCGAACCCTGGCCGGCCATGCTCCGCGGGATCTGGGGCGACCCGGAACGGTTCAAGGAGACCTACTGGTCCCGCTTCGAGACCATGTACTTCGCCGGCGACGGCGCCAAGAAGGACGAGGACGGCGATATCTGGCTGCTGGGCCGGGTCGATGACGTGATGAACATCTCCGGGCACCGGCTCTCCACCGCCGAAATCGAGTCCGCGCTGGTGTCCCACCCCGCCGTCGCCGAAGCCGCCGTCGTCGGCGCCGCGGACGAAACCACCGGCCAGGCCGTCGTCGCCTTCGTGATCCTCCGCGGGGACGCCACCGACACCGGCGAGGACACCGTCACCGAACTCCGCAACCACGTCGGCAAGGAAATCGGTCCGATCGCCAAACCCAAAACCATCCTCATCGTCCCCGAACTGCCCAAAACCCGGTCCGGAAAAATCATGCGCCGCCTCCTCAAAGACGTCGCCGAAGGCCGCGAGCCCGGCGACGCCACCACCCTGGCGGACACCACCGTCATGGCCCAGATTGCGCAATCGCTGAAAAAATAGCCGGCGGCGCTCGATATGCTCGCTGTGTCCGCATGCGTGGACACAGCAAGCACGAGAGTAGGGACCATGATCCTGTTTCTCACGATTGTCAGCGGCCTGGCCTGGAGCGTGGTCTATGTCGATGCCATCCGGATCGGTTTCAAGGACAGGAGCTACGCGATCCCGGCCGCCGCGCTCGGGCTCAACTTCGCGTGGGAGACCCTCTACGCCGCCCGGTCCGTCGCGACCGGAATTGACGTCCAGGGGGTCTTCAACATCGCGTGGGGACTCGCCGACGTCGTGATTGTGTACACCTTCCTGAAGTTCGGCCGCTCCGAACTTCCGGCGTGGGTGACGCGGCGGCTCTTCGTCGGCTGGGCGCTCCTGCTGGGCGTCACGTCCTTCGCCGTGCAGCTGCTCTTCGTCGCAGAGTTCGGCTGGGACGACGCTTCCCGCTATGCGGCCTTCCTGCAGAACCTGCTGATGTCCGGGCTGTTCATCGCCATGTTCGTTGCCCGCGGCGGGCCCCGGGGCCAGACCCTGCTGATCGCCGTGGCCAAGTGGATCGGCACCCTCGCGCCCACGATTGTCTTCGGCTGGTACCGCGGCTCACCCCTGATCCTGGGCGTGGGCCTGCTCTGCAGCGTCTTTGATCTGGTGTACATCGGCCTGTTGTGGCGGTCCCGGCGCCGGCTTCGGCCTAGAGCGTGACGACGATCTTGCCCTTGGCGTGGCCCTGTTCGAGCGCAGCAAAGGCCTCCGCGATCTCCTCGAACGGGTAGGTCCTGTCCACAACCGACTGCACGTGACCGCCGTCGACCAGCGCCGCCAGCGTGCGCAGATCATCCCCGCTGGGGTGCATGAACAGGTAGCGGTAGCCGGCCTTCGCCCTGCGGGCACGGCGGCGGATACCCATGCTCATCAGCCAGAACGCGGCGGTGATCAACGGCGGCGAACCCAGGTCCTTCGTCGCCGTGCGGGGCTCCGGAACGCCGGCGATGGATACCACCCGGCCGCCGGGCCTGAGGATGCGGAAGGAATCCCTGAGGGTCGTCCCGCCGACCAGGTCCAACACCGCGTCGAAATCGTGCAGCACCTCGGCGAAATTCTCCCGGGTGTAGTCGACGACGCGGTCCGCCCCCAGCCGCCGGACCAGTGCCTCGCCGCGGACCGATGCCGTGGTGGTGACCTCGACCCCAAAATACTTGGCGAGCTGGATGGCCAGGGTTCCCACGCCGCCTGCGCCGCCGGAGATGAAGAGCCGGGTGCCGTGACCCACGCCGAGTTCATCCCGGAGGGCCTGCAGCGCCGTGAGTCCGGCCAGCGGCAGCCCGGCGGCGTCGGCGAATCCGAGCGAGGCCGGCATGGCGGCCACGAATTCCTGCTGTACGCACACCAGCTCGGCAAACGCTCCGAGCCGCGTCTTATCCACCCGGGCGTAGACGCGGTCCCCAATGGCGAAGCGGCTGGGCCCGGGTCCGACGGCTTCCACCGTCCCGGCGACTTCACAGCCTGCGACGATCGGCAGGCGGACACGGCTGATGGGACGGAGCGCACCCTGGCGGAATTTGAAGTCCACCGGGTTCAGCCCGGCCGCGGAGACTTTGATCCGGACATCGCCCGGGCCGGGCTGGGGCGCCGGAACGTCGCGGAGCTCCATGGCGTCCGGGCCGCCATAGCGGGTGAGGACGTAGGCACGCACGCTTAGTCCCGGGTGGGCTCTGGTTCGGCGGAGGCAGCCTCGTAGGAGAGGTTCTCGTAGTCGGTGTCGTCCGCCTCGTCGAGCATGTCGTCCAGCTCGGCCAGCAGCCACGGGTTGATCCGGGCCAGGATCTGCCGGGTTTCCTCGACCGGGACGGCGGCATAGAGCACCGGGCGGGCCTCGTCGTAGCGGGTGACCGGGGGCTTGTCCGGCCACTTTTCGGCCAGCGCCTTGACCCGTTCCGGCAATGAATTGTGCGCATTGTCGGCAATCTTGACCAGGGTGGCGTCGTGGTCCTCGGCGATGTAGCGGATGCCGGCCTGGTAGTCGTCCGGGTTCTCGTGCAGGCGCTTCGTGACCCGTTCGATGATGTCCACGGCCCGCTCGGAGACGCCCATGTCCAGCAGCGCCTGCCGTGTCATCGGGGTGTCCTCGGCGATGTCGTGCAGGTACCCGGCGATCCGGATATCGTCGTCGAAGTCCGCCAGGGCATCGCCGACGGCGAGCACATGCTCCCGGTAGGGCCGCTTGAGCTTGTCCTTCTGGCGGTTGTGGGCCACCTCGGCCAGGACCTTGGCTGTCTCAACGGTGAAGCGGGGCTGGGGGTGTGCGGGCTCGGTCATGAATCCAGCCTACGCGCCGCGGCTGTCCGTTCGGGGCGGGACGCCGGCTGCCGGGAGGGCTACGGGCACCCCGGGCCACACCCAGGGATCGCGGGGCAGCGCTACGGGGTCGAAGGTGGCAAGCGCCTGTTCCAGGCGGCCTGGAGGAAGGCCGAGAGAGGCCAGCAGAATGTCCCGGACCTGGTCCGCGGTCACGCTGGCCAGCGCCAGGTCGGCGAGGGTGACGGCGCCGTCGCGCTTGGCCAGCCGGGCGCCGTCGGCGTTGAGTACCAGCGGCACATGCGCATATTCCGGAACAGGCATATTCAGGAGGGATGCCAGGTACGCCTGCCGGGGCGTGGAGGGCAGCAGGTCGTCGCCGCGGACCACCTGGTCGATGCCCTGCTCCGCATCGTCCACCACCACGGCCAGGTTGTAGGCGGTCACGCCGTCGTTGCGCCGGAGCACGAAGTCGTCCACCACCCCCGTGTAGCCGCCGTGGAGCACGTCCTGGACCGTCACCTCGGCCACTGTGGAACGGAGCCGGACAGCAGGCGGCCGGGTAGCCCGCTTGGCGGCGCGCTCGGCGTCGGTGAGGTTCCGGCAGGTCCCCGGGTAGGCGCCCTGCGGGGCGTGCGGCGCGGACGGGGCTTCCTGGATTTCGCGGCGGGTGCAATAGCACTCGTAGGTCAGGCCGGCCGCCGCCAGCTGCGCGATCGACCCGGCGTACAGGTGCTCCCGGTCCGTCTGGCGCACCACGCCGCCGTCCCAGCCCACGCCGATCGCGGCGAGGTCGCGGAGCTGCCCGGCCTCGGCACCGGCCCGGGCCCGGTCCAGGTCCTCCACCCGCATCAGGAACTTCCGCGCCGTGGACCGGGCGAAGAGCCAGGCCAGGATGGCGGTCCGGAGGTTGCCCACATGCAGTTCGCCGGAGGGACTGGGGGCGAAGCGGCCGGCTGAGGTCATGGGATAAGCCTATGCGTGGGCAGCACAAGAGCCCCTCAGCTACCGATGACTTCGGGAATCCGACGTCGGTAGCTCAGGGGCTCTTGCCGCGTGGTGGTGCGTTGTGCGGAATGACGATGCGTGAACAAGAGTCAATCAGCGGCGGGTTCCTTGCGGGAGCCTCATCCGGGGTCCGGGTGGTGTGCCGGGGTGTCCGTAGCCTTCGGGACCGTGGCGGTGGCCGCGTCCCCTTGTTGTCACCATTTGAGCAGAAGCCCTACAGTTGGTGCAACGGACCCGCGCCGGAGTGGTCAATCTGATCAACTCCTGCCGGGGCAGTGAACAGGAAGTGGTCATTTTGCAGGAGCTCGACGCGACGGACCGGCGGATCCTCGCCGCACTGGACGAGGATCCCCGCGTGCCGGTCATGGTGCTGGCGCAGAAGCTGGGCTTGGCCCGCGGAACGGTCCAGTCCCGGCTGGAGCGGATGTCGGCGTCGGGCGCGCTCCGCCCGAACAGCAGCCGGGTCCTGCCGTCCGCCCTGGGCCGGGGCGTGGCGGCGGCCGTGAGCGCGGAACTGGACCAGAGCCACCTCAACGAGGCGATCGCGGCCCTGCGCAACATTCCGGAAGTGCTCGAATGCCATGCGCCGGCCGGCGACACCGATCTCCTGATCCGGGTGGTGGCCAAAAGCCCGGATGACCTCTACCGCGTGTCCGAGGAAATCCGGCTGTGCCCCGGCATCGTCCGGACCTCAACCAGCATGTTCCTGCGCGAGGTCATCCCTTACCGGACCACGGGACTGCTCGGCGCCTAAGATCCCTGACGCCTCCTCCTAGACGGGCGGACCCACGTTGGTCTTGAGGTTCTTCATGACCAGGGTGGAGGTCAGGCGCTCGACGCCGGGCAGCGAGGTCAGTTCGCTGTCGTAGAAACGCTGGTAGGACGGAAGGTCCTCGGCGATGACCTTGAGCAGATAGTCCGGTGAGCCGAAGAGCCGCTGGGCCTCCACGATGTTGGGATTGTCGGCCACCCGGTTCTCGAAGATCTCCATGGTGGAGCGGTCCACCTGGCGCAGCGTCACGAAGACGATGGCTTCGAAGCCGAGTCCCACGGCGGCGGGATCGACGTCCGCCCGGTAGCCCCGGATGATCCCGGCGGCCTCGAGATCGCGCAGCCGGCGGTGGCACGGGGCAACGGTCAGCCCCACCTTGGCCGCCAGGGCCGTGGCAGTCATTCGCCCGTCCGACTGGAGGTGGCGCAAAATACTTCTGTCAATGTTGTCGATCACGCAATTATCTTACCCAAAGCCCGCGATTCTTCAGTAAATAGGCGAACACTTCAGGGCCGATTTTGCCTAGAGTTTTCTCTGTACCCGCAACGAGGGTGCCGCACCCCTGGAGCCGCCATGAACCCCCAGCTTTTCCTCGCCTTCCTGGTTGTCGCCGTCGCCTTGGCGTGCACGCCCGGCGTCGACTGGGCGTACTCGATTGCGGCCGGGCTCAGGCAGCGCAGCTTCGCGCCCGCCGTCGCCGGGCTGTGCGGCGGCTACGCCCTCCACACGGCGCTCCTGGTGCTGGGCCTTGCGGCGCTTCTGGCCGGGTTGCCCGGCGTGCTCGGCTGGCTGACGGCTGCGGGCGCCCTTTACCTGCTCTGGCTGGGATTCAGCACCCTGCGGTCCTGGCGGGGCGCCAGCTTCAACGGCCCCAGCTTCAGCACCGGCACCTCGGCTCCCCCGGCAGCCGCGCCCCCGGGCCAGCTCCGGATCTTCCTCCAGGGCGTGGGTATCAGCGGGATCAATCCGAAGGGCCTGCTGTTCTTCGTGGCCCTGGTGCCGCAGTTCGTCAGTCCCGAGGCCGCGTTGCCGGTTCCGGTCCAGTCAGGGCTGCTCGGACTGACCTTCGTCCTACTCGTGGCGGTCATCTACAGCTGCGTGGCGCTCCTGGCCCGGAAACTGCTGCACGCCCGGCCGGGCGCAGCGCGCCAGGTGACACTGGCCAGCGGGATCATCATGTTGGTCCTGGGTGCCCTGCTGCTCGCAGAACAGATCGTGCCCGCCGTCGGCGCAGCGCTGTCCCGCGGGTAAGCCCGGGAATCCTGCGCTGGCGCTACTTGCGCTGCATGTACCACTCGGTGAAGGACGACGCGCGGCCGTCTGCGGTCAACTGGATGATCCACAGGTTGTCATAGCTTCGGCTGTTGCCGCGGTAGGTCGTCAGGCCCTGCACGAATGCCCTGCCGCCGTCGACCCCCAGCAGTTTCCACTCAAACGTCCAGTCATCCGGCTCATCGCGCCCGGCAATCCAGTGCTCCACGATGTCATCCCGGCCCTGCCACGGTTCGGCTTCCTGGGGGCTGGTCGCATAGACGGCGTCCTCGGTAAACAGGGCCCGAATGTCCTGCGGATCATTCGTTGTCCACGCCGTGATGTAGTGCTGCATCCAGCGCTCCACCGCATCTCTCATGCCTCGTTTGTACTCCCCGGCATGGGGGCCCGCAAGAGTAGTGGTTACGTGTATTTGGCGCTGATCCGGCACGTAATCCTGTCAGTTCTCGTCAGGTTTTCCGTATTCGCGGTCCCAGAGTTCGTGCATTTCCGCGTCCTTGCGGATGGCCTTCACGGCCTCAAGCTGGGCCGGTTTCCGGCGCTGCCAATCCCGGGCTCCGAAGGTCTTTCTGCCAGCGTCCAGCAGGAGCAGGGCACGGTCCGTCAGCGCGTCGCCGCGGAGGGTGAAGTCCGTCTTCCTGCGCCGCAGGACCTCCTGCAGAGCGGAGCGGGAGGCGCTGTAGGACCGCAGCCGGCGCAGGGACCGGGCACGGACCAGCAGCAGCGCGGCGGACAGATCGTCCGCGTTGAGCAGCCCCTCGGTGTCCGCTACCACTTCTACGTCGCGTCCCAGCTCGGCGGCGAGCGAACAGCGGGCCAGGGCCAGCGGCAGCGACGGCGGGAGGCCGGCCAGCGCGGCAAGCGCCGCCTCCGTCTGGCCGGTCTCGCGCAAGGAATGGGACAGGGCAAGGAATACGGCCTCCTCGCTGAACAGCACCGGGACCTCGATCCGCTCGGCCACCTCCACCCTGGTGACCACGCCGGCCAGGTAGACGGCCGCGTAGCGGTTGGCGTCGGCGTCGTTCCGGAGGCAGAGGCCATGCTGCAGGAGCTCGGACGCGCGCAAGTGCCCGCCGTGGGCGTAGGCCAGCAGCCCGGCCATGAGGTAGCAGAGTCCGGCCCAGCCGGGGTACGTGCGGGCCAGGGTGATCAGCCGGTCCGGCTCGGTGCTGCCAAAGATGGCGGCGTGCACGGCCTTCGCGGTCCTGGCCGAGGTCCGGCCGCCCACCTTGCCCAGCCGGGGCACCCCGCCCTCGGCGGCCAGCGTCCCGGGCTTCCGGCCCGCCATGAGTCCGGTCACCACGCCGCCCACGTTGCCGGCCAGGCCGCGGACGGGCGTCCGGATCACGGGCTTGCGGTAGGGCGTCAGGTCGCGGGTGTCGGTGTACGGCCGGCGCCTGCCCGCGGGCGTCTGGCCCGCGGCAATCTGCCCGGCGGGAAGCAGTCCGGCGGCAAGCAGGTCGGCAGGGATTTGGCCGATGGGGATGTGGGTGGCAGATTCGCCAAGTCCGGCGCTCATTCCCTCATGGTAATAGGCTCCGCAGGCCGCTGCTAGGCTGCCGAAGCCACCCAGAGCCCGATCACCCAGGTGCTCGCGGCGAGGCAAGCGAGGCCGAATTCCACGATCATGCCCAGGCCGGTGGCCTTCAGCGCCGCCCAGCTCGAGGCCACTGCCGTGCCGAACGCCCGCGTGCGCAGCAGCTCGCTGAGCAGGAGCCCGGCCGCGAACCCCACGAAGAGCCCCACCACGGGGATGACGAACATGCCGGCCACGCCCAGCACCAGGCCCACCAGCACGGAACGGCTCGGGATGCTGTGTTCCTTGAGTTTCCGGCCGGTCAGGACGGCACCGGCGGCCATGCCGGCCAGGACGAACACCAGCCCAATCCCGAAGACCACCCAGCCGGTGGTTCCGGCGCCGCCCCACAGCGCCCAGGTGAGCAGGCTCAGCCCGATCAGGATGCCGCCGGGCAGCACGGGGATGATGGTCCCGGCCACGCCCACCAGGATGGCAAGTCCGCAGAGCACAGTCACGGCAATCTCGGGGTTCATGGGCCCAGTCTAGGCGGCGAGGCCCGGCCCGGCGCTCCCCCGGCGCTCCCCAACCAGGCAGGCGACGGCGGCCCTGCACAGTTAGATCCACAGCAGGCAGGGCCGCCGTCGCCGTTTGCGCGCGGGTCTACTCGGCTTCCACCGCCGCGGCGACTGCAGCGGAGACGGCAGGCGCCACGCGGGGGTCAAGCGGGCTGGGCACGATGTAGTCGGCGGTGAGGTCGTCCTCGGCCAGTTCGGCGATGGCCCGGGCCGCGGCGAGCTTCATGGCCGGCGTGATCCGGCGGGCGCCGGCGTCGAGGGCTCCGCGGAAGATGCCGGGGAAGGCGAGGACGTTGTTGATCTGGTTCGGGAAATCGCTGCGCCCGGTGGCGACGACGGCCGCGTACTTGCTCGCGACCTCCGGCAGGACTTCCGGGTCCGGGTTGGACAGGGCGAACACGATCGAGCTGTGGTTCATCAGCTTCAGGTGTTCCTCGTCCAGCTTGGCGGAGGAGACCCCGACGAACACGTCGGCGCCGAGCAGCGCCTCTCCCGGGCCGCCGGTTACGCCGCGCGGGTTGCTGCGGGCGGCGAGCTCGGCTTTCTTGCTCGCCGGATCGGCGGCGATGTCCGCACGGTCGGCGCTGATCGCGCCGCGGGAGTCCAGGAGGACGACGTCGCCGATCCCGGCGGTCAGCAGGATTTCGGCGACGGCGATTCCGGCCGCGCCGGCGCCGGAAACCACCACGCGCAGGCTCTCTAGCGTCCGGCCGGTCACCTTGGCGGCGTTGGTCAGGGCGGCGAGGACCACGACGGCGGTTCCGTGCTGGTCATCGTGCATGACCGGGCAGTCCAGTGCCTCGATGAGCTTTTCCTCGAGTTCGAAGCAGCGCGGTGCGGCGATGTCCTCGAGGTTGACGGCGCCGAAGCTCGGGCGCAGCCGGACAAGGGTCTCGACGATTTCGTCGACGTCGGTGGTGTTGAGGACCAACGGGATGGAGTCGAGTTCGCCGAAGGCCTTGAAGAGCGCGGACTTGCCCTCCATCACGGGCAGCGAGGCGCTGGCGCCGATATTGCCCAGGCCCAGCACGGCCGTGCCGTCGCTGACGACCACCACCAGGCGCTGGGCCCACGTGAGCGTCTTGGCGAGCTCGGGGTTGGCATGGATGGCGCGGCTGACCTGGGCGACGCCGGGCGTGTAGGCGATGGAGAGGTCGCGCTTGCTGGCGAGCGGGACGGTGCTGGAAATCGACAGCTTGCCGCCCTCGTGGGATGCGAAGATTTCCTCGTCGCTGAGCACGGTTACCGTCTCGGCCGGGGAAGTGGAATCGGCGGGAATGATCGTTTCAGTGGACACGTCTTTGTCTCCTGGGATTCACCGTGGGCGCACGGCTCATGAAGCTCAAGCACAGGGGTGCTCAAGTTGGTCTGTCGGGGGCATCGCAACCAGTGGTGGTGGCAGGGCAGCCCCCGGAATTGCTGGCGTCAGCCGGATCCGGTCCAGCAATCCTAAACAGGGCGCTCCCCCGGTTACGCCGGGCCGGTGCGCTGTTGCACGGTGGTTAAACGTTTACGCATCGTATCAAGTGACCCGGATCACATGAGGAAGACGTTTTTCTGGGCCGCTGGTCTAGACCGGTTACGCGGCTTGCTGGGCTCGCTGCAGCAGTGAGCAGGCCTTCTTGAGGTCCTCCTCCGCTTCGAAGAGGGACAGCCTGCGGCAGCGTACGGCCTGGACCAGCCCCGTGACCGTCAACAGCAGGACCCGGGCCACGGCGGCGTCGCCGCACGCGGCCGTCACGGCCTTCTCGGCGGTCGCATCGATTTCGCGGAGCAGCCGGGTGGTGTCGGTGTCCTTGACGTAGACCGCCCGGTTGAGGCACTGCTCCACGGCGGGCTGCATCAGGCGCATGTGGAAGATCTCCATCACCACTCCCGCCAGGGCCTGGGCGGCAACCTTCCCGTCCGCCGAGCTTCCTGCGAGCAGTTCGCCCAGTTGCTTGCGGTACAGCGCCAGGACCAGCTGGGTGGAGGAGGGAAAGTAGCGGTACAGCGTCCCCAGGGGCACATCCGCCTTGGCCGCGACCTCGGACAGGACCACGGAGTCCAAGCCCTTGCGGGCAAACCCGGCGGCGACGTCGAGGATCCGGACGTAACGGAGCCGTTGTCGGGGCAGAGTGGGGGGAGGGGCCATCGGTGGAAGATCTGAGTGAAAGTCAGGCATCAGCAGCGTTCCGGGAGTCGTTTTTCTCGGCAGCCGGGCACCATCCGCCCACCGCGCTGCCGCGGCAATTGCCGTCCACTATACGCCACGAAACCGGGCATTCGGCCCGTCGGGCAGGGCCCCAGCGGCCCCACGAACCGGCCGCGGCCGGCTCAGTCCACGCCCTTGATCTTCACCACGAACACGGCACCGAGAAGCCCGATCACGGCGGCCGCCACATACAGCGCAACATAGCCGCCCCAGAAGGCTACAAAGGGGTACGCGATCAGCGGGGCGAGCACTTGCGGCAATGAGTTGGCGACGTTGATGACGCCTAGGTCCTTGCCGCGGTCCAGGGCCGTGGGCAGGACCTGGGTGATGAGGGCGAAGTCCACCGCCAGGTAGCAGCCAAAGCCGATGCCCAACACCGAGGCGCCGACCAGCGCACCCGGCCAGGTGGGCGCGAACGCAAGAATGAGGGAGGCCACGGCGATCACGGCCGAGGAGATGATGACCAGCGGCTTCCGGCGGCCCATCCGGTCGCTCAGCCGGCCGCCGATCACGCTGGTGAGAATCACCATGACCGCATAGAGGCCCGTCAGGATCAGGACCCCCAGCGCGGGCTCTATCCCCTCGGTGTCGCGGAGCCGGACGGCGTCGTTGAGGAAGAACAGCAGGTAAAGGGTGACCATGTGGTTGCCGATGTTCACCAGCAGGCGCGTCAGCCAGGCCCAGGCAAAGTCCGGGTAGCGGGCCGGGGAAATCCAAAAGCCCCGCAGGAAGCCGGCCAGGCTGAACGGCGGGCGGGCCTGCGCAGGCAGCGGAACGTCGTCGTTCTTGAAGAAATAGAGCACGACGCCGGCAAGCAGCGCCGCCGCGCAGACGAAGTACCCCGCGGCGAAGTTTCCGGCGACGGCGGCGGCGATCACCGCCCCTGCCAGGATTCCTGCCGTCTGGCCCATGGCCGCCAGTCCACCCACAGTGCCGCGCTGCGGGACGGGAACGCGGTCCGGGATGGCCGCGGTGATGGCCGCGTACGCGCCGTTGCAGCCTGCCTGGACGAGGCACCACAGCAGCGTCATGGCGGCGATGCTCGGGGCGCCCGCCAGCGCGATGAGTGCCGCGGCGCCCAGGACGGCGCCGAAGAGCACCCACGGAACCCGGCGGCCCCGGCGTGAGGTGGTCCGGTCGCTGAAGGCGCCGAAGAGGGGGTTCGCGACAAGGGACACGGCCGCGCCCGCGCCCGTCACGAGGGCCAGGATGGCTTCCTTGTCCGGTTCACTGAAGGCCGCCGCCTGCTGGCCGAGGAGCACCTGGAGCGGGCCGAAGAACGCCGCGTTGATGCCGACATTGACCAGCACCACCCCCGCGGTCCAGACGGGCCGGACGCGGCGTTCGGGTTCGGCGAGTGCCGGCGCGGTGGTATCGGACATGCTCATGGTCCCCCCTGGAACTGATGATCAGGCAGATGTATCAGTGCGGAGCCAGACTATCGGGACTCGGCAGATCTGTTCGCTATGTGCGAGTCTCGGTATGAACACGCCGCCCACCCCTGCATCCGAGGAGAAACCGTGAACGCTTCCGCCGTCAATACTGCCGACCTTTACGATGAGCGCGGCGGGGAGCTGGACTCCGTGTCCCTGCAGTTCCAGTCCCTGGGCGGACACAGCCACTTCCGCGGGCCGGTCCGGACCATCCGGTGCTTCGAGGACAACGCGCTGGTCAAGTCCGTGCTGGCCACTCCCGGCAACGGCTCCGTGCTGGTGGTCGACGGCGCCGGTTCCCTGCGCACGGCGCTGATGGGGGACCTGATCGCGGCGAGTGCCGTCGCGAATGGCTGGGCCGGCGTCGTGATCAACGGCGCCATCCGGGACCGGATCGCGATCGCGGGGCTCCCGCTCGGGGTCAAGGCGCTGGGCAGCAACCCGCGCAAGAGCGCCAAGGAAGGCTCCGGGGCAATCGATGTGCCGCTGGAGATCGACGGCGTGGACATCCGCCCCGGCGCGATGATCTGGTGCGATCCGGACGGAATCCTGGTCGAACGCTGAGGACATTTTTCGCCGGGATGTAGTGGCGGGAACATTTGAGCCAGTAACATAGTTACTGAAAGCAACTATCCGCTTAATTCCCACACTTCACCTTGGAGCAGTCATGTCCAAAACCACCTCCGTGCGCGCTGCGGGAGAGGTCCTGACCCACCGTCAGACCGTCACCGTCATGGTGGGACTCATGCTCGGCATGTTCCTGTCCTCGCTGGACCAGACGATCGTGTCCACCTCGATCTACACGATCGCCAACGACCTCGACGGCCTTTCCCTGCAGGCCTGGGCAACCACCGCCTACCTCATCACCTCGACGGTGACCACGCCGCTCTACGGCAAGCTCAGCGACATCTTCGGACGCCGCCCGCTGTACCTCATCGCCATCGTGATCTTCCTCGTCGGCTCGCTCTACGCAGGCTCTGTGCACTCCATGACCGAGCTCGCCATCGCCCGCGGCATCCAGGGCATGGGCGCCGGCGGCCTGCTGGCCCTCGCCCTGACCATCATCGGCGACATCGTGGCGCTCAAGGACCGCGCCAAGTACCAGGGCTACTTCATGTCCGTCTTCGGCATCTCCTCCGTCCTGGGCCCGGTGGTCGGCGGCGCCCTCGCAGGTTCCGAGACCATCCTCGGCATCGACGGCTGGCGCTGGGTCTTCCTCATCAACATCCCGATCGGCCTCGCGGCCCTGGCGGTGGTGTTCATGTACCTGCACCTGCCGGCCAAGCACGTGAAGCAGAAGATCGACTATTGGGGTGCCGCCGCCATCACCCTGGCGATCGTGCCGCTTCTGCTCGTCGCCGAACAGGGCCGCAGCTGGGGCTGGAGCTCCACCAACTCCTACCTCTGCTACGGGCTGGGCGTTGTGGGCATCATCGCGTTCCTGCTGGCCGAACGGCGCGCCGGCGACTACGCCCTGATCCCGCTCCGGCTGTTCCAGAACATCACCTTCGGACTGTCCTCGCTGCTGAACTTCATCATCGGCATCGGCATGTTCGGCGCCATCGCGATGCTGCCCATGTACCTGCAGCTGGTCAAGGGCCTCACCCCCACCGAGGCCGGCCTCATGATGATCACCTTCACCGTGGGCATCCTCACCGGCTCCATCACGGCGGGCCGAACCATCTCCGCATCGGGCACCTACCGGATCTTCCCGATCCTCGGCACGGCGGTCCTGACCGCCGCCGCCGTCGTGATGGGCCTGTCCCTCGGCGTCGACACGCCGCTGTGGGTGCCGGGCGTCATCGCCGTGTTCTTCGGCCTGGGCCTGGGCTTCTGCATGCAGCCGCTGACGCTGGCCATGCAGGTCTCCGTTCCGTCCAAGGACATGGGCGTGGGCACGTCCTCCGCCGCGTTCTTCCGCTCGATGGGCGGTGCTGTCGGAACCGCCGTGTTCATCTCCATGCTGTTCAGCCTCGCGGCGGACAAGATCGCCACGGGCATGAAGGACGCCGCGCAGAACGCGGACTACCTCAAGGTGCTCAAGGACCCGGCCGTCGCGGCCGACCCCGCCAACGCCAAGCTCTACGAGTTCTTCAAGAACGGGGCAAGCAACGATTCCCTGAACGACACCAGCTGGCTGCACACGGCCAACCAGACGCTGACCCGCCCCATCACTGAGGGCTTCGCGCAGTCGATCGACGCCGTCATGCTCACGGCTGCCGTGCTCACGGGCATCGCCTTCCTGATCACCTTCGCCCTGCCGAACAAGAAACTCACGGACCCGAAGGCAGCTGCCAAAGAGGCTGTTGCGGCCGCGGCCCACTAGGGCGGTCCCGACCACCGGAACACGTCACGGCAGGCAGTCTTTTGGGACTGCCTGCCGTTGTCGTCTCCCGCAAAACCTGGGGCTGGGGGGAGCGTCCGACGCCGAAAGACTGCCCTGCGTGACGCCTGCGGACCCCGGCCGGGCAGGCAGTGTTGCAGGCACTGTTGCAGGCACGGTTGATGGCACGGTTGATGGCCGGAGCAGTATGCGTGTTTAGTCTCACTTTCCGAGGCCTGTGATTCGCGGCACGCCGGGCCGGGTGTAAGACTGGGTAGTTGCGGCCGAGGCCGTGGACCGCGAACTGCCAAGGGAGCCGTATGACCATCACCCAAGACCAGACCGCCGCCAAGATCCCCAAACGGGTCATTTGGCTGGCCGTGGCGGGCGCCGTCGGCGGCTTCCTCTTCGGCTTTGACTCCTCCGTCGTCAACGGCGCCGTCGACGCGATCAAGGACGAGTTCGCCCTCAGCGAGGCCGTGACCGGCTTCGCCGTCGCCGTGGCGCTCCTGGGCTGCGCGGCCGGCGCCTATCTGGCCGGCAAGGTCGCCGACCGCTACGGTCGCATCCCGGCCATGAAGCTGGGCGCGCTGCTGTTCCTGGTCAGCGCCATCGGCACCGGATTCGCGTTCGGCGTCTGGGACCTGATCTTCTGGCGCCTGGTGGGCGGGCTCGGCATCGGCCTGGCCTCGGTGATCGCGCCGGCCTACATCTCCGAGATCTCCCCGCGCCACGTCCGGGGCCGCCTGGCCTCGCTGCAGCAGCTGGCGATCACCACCGGCATCTTCGCCGCCCTCCTCTCCGATGCCCTGTTTTCGAATTCGGCCGGCGGGGCGGACCAGGCCCTCTGGTTCGGCCTGGAAGCGTGGCGCTGGATGTTCATGGCCGCCGCCGTCCCCGCGGTGGTCTACGGCTGGATCGCCTTCACCCTGCCCGAGTCGCCGCGGTTCCTGGTCTTCCAGGGCAAGGACGAGGAGGCCCTCAAGGTCTTCAAGTCGATCGCCCCGAACGAGGACTCGGACCGGCACCTGCGCGACATCAAGAAGGCCATCGACGAGGACAAGCTCGCCGGCCAGAAGGGCTCCCTGCGCGGCAAGGCCCTGGGCCTGCAGCCGGTGGTCTGGATCGGCATCATCCTCTCCGTGCTGCAGCAGTTCGTCGGCATCAACGTGATCTTCTACTACTCCACCACCCTGTGGAAGGCCGTGGGCTTCCAGGAAAAGGATTCGCTCACCATCTCCGTGGCCACCGCCATCACCAACATCCTTGTGACGCTCGTGGCGATCGCCCTGGTGGACCGGATCGGCCGCCGTGCCATCATGCTGGCCGGCTCCATCGGCATGGCCCTCTCGCTCGGCACCATGGCCGTGGCCTTCGGCTCCGCCACCGGGTCGGGCGACGCGATCTCCCTTCCCGGCGCGTGGGGTCCGGCCGCGCTGGTTGCCGCCAACGTTTTTGTCATCAGCTTCGGCGCCTCGTGGGGCCCGCTGGTGTGGGTGCTGCTGGGCGAGATTTTCCCGTCCCGCATCCGTGCCCGCGCCCTGGGCGTGGCGGCGGCGGCACAGTGGATCGCCAACTTCGCCATCACCCTGAGCTTCCCCGTCATGGCCGCCGCCTCGCTGCCCCTGACGTACGCCATGTACGCGCTGTTCGCGGCGTCGTCGTTCTTCTTCGTGATGTTCAAGGTGCCGGAGACCAACGGTATGTCCCTGGAACAGGCCGAAACACTGTTCGTGCCCAAGGGCTCTGCGAAGGATCCAGCCAAGGATTCCCTCAAAGCCTGACCCGGCACCTGGAAGTGGCAACAAAACGCCCATGTTCTGCGGAACATGGGCGTTTCTGTTGCCTCGGCTGCTAGACCACGTGCGGTTCGTGCGCGGCCAGGTAGCGGCGTCCGCCGAAGACCACGGCGATCGCGACCACCATGGCCAGTGCGCCGGCGAAGAAGGGGACCTGCGGACCGAAGTGCTCGCCCAGCTGCGCGGCGGCAAAAGGCGCCAGGGCGCCGCCCATCCAGCGCACGAAGTTGTAGCCGGCGGAAGCCACCGGCCGCGGCGAATCGGAAACGCCCATGGCCAGCTCGGTGTAGATGGTGTTGTTGACGCCCAGGAGCGCCCCGGAAATGACTACGAGGACCACCACGGCGGGCACCGAGTGCCCGGCGGCCAGGCCCAGCCCCAGAAGGTCCAGCATCAGCACGAACAGAGTGCCGGTGAGAACCCGAACGGCGCCGAAGCGGTTCTGCAGCACGGGGGCAACAAATACCGAGAAGAGAGCCACGGCGACGCCCCAGCCGAAGAACACCCCGCCGATCCCGTAGGCGTCCATGCCGAGAATGAAGGGCGTGAAGGCGAGGACAGTGAAGAAGCCGTAGTTGTAGAACAGGCCGCTGGCCGCCGTCGTCCTGAGCCCCTTGTGCCCCAGGGCCAGCAGCGGGTCCCGGAGCCGGACTTTCCGCTCGGGCAGCGGGGTCTTGGGCAGAAGGGCAATGAGCGCGATGAACGCGGAGGCCATCAGCACGGCGGTGCCGAAGAACGGGGCGCGCCACTGCCAGCCGCCAAGCAGCGCACCCAGGAGCGGGCCGAGGGAGATGCCCAGGCCGAGGGCGGCCTCGTACAGGATGATCGCGGTGCCGGCACCGCCGCTTGCGACGCCGACTATTACGGCCAGCGCGGTGGCCACGAACAGGGCGTTGCCCAGTCCCCAGCCGGCGCGGAAGCCGATCAGCTCAGCCACGCTGCCCGAGGTGCCGGACAGGGAGGCGAACACGACAATCACGGCCAGTCCGATCAGCAGAGTCCGCTTCCCGCCGATGCGGGAGGAGACGTAGCCGGTGATCAGCATGGCGACGGCGGTCACCAGGAAATAGCTCGTAAAGAGCAGCGATACCTGGCTCGGGGAGGCATCCAGGTTCTTGGCGATCGCCGGCAGGATGGGATCCACCAGGCCGATGCCCATGAAGGCGAAGACGGCCGCGAGTGCCGTCGCCCACACCGCCTTGGGCTGTTTGAGTAGCGAGGCTTTCTCGGCCTCGAGGGTAACTTCGGCTGCCGGCAGGGTGTCGGCGGGCTGGCCGTGCATGGGGGTACTCCTAGGGGATTGGGAATGAAGTGTGAAGATCAGGCCTGGAGCGTCGCATTGATCCGGCCAATGACCGGCAGGGCAGCGGCGAGGGCGGCGCGGTCATCGTCCGAGAGGGAGGAGAGGACGCCGGCCATGACGGCGTTGCGGCGCTCATTGGCGGAGGCGACGGCGGCGAGGCCGGCTTCCGTCAGGGTCACCCGTACGGCGCGGGAGTCCTCGGGATCCGGTTCCCGGCGGGCGAGGCCGGCGCGCTCGAGCTTGATGATTTGCTCGGTAGCGCTGGGGACTTTGACGCCGAGATTCCGGGCGATTTCGCCCACGCGCACGCCGCCGGGGGAAGTGCTGCCGGCCGCGGCCGGCCCGGTGTCCATCAGCATCTTGAGCGTGCTGAGCTGGGCGGCGCTGAGTTCGCCGTCGGCGTCGAGGCGGCGGACGAGGTAGATGCTGTGGCGGAGAGCCTCGCGGAAGTCCTGGGCGAGGGCGAGGAGGCCGGGGTCGGCCGAATCATTGGCGCTCATAGTTAGGTAGCCTAACAGTTAGGCTACCTAATGGTCAAGGGTACGGGTTACCCTATCACTTTTGGTTGCCAAAACCGGCGAATGGCAGCCCTAGCTGATAGCGCAACGGGAGCGACCCTCCCGCAGATTGTCTGCGGGAGGGCCGTTTTGCTGGTTCGGACCTCGACGGAATGCCGGGACTAGACCACCGTTTTGGCTTCCTCAACGAGGGAGGCGACGGCGGCGAAGAGCGGATGGTCCGGCGCCAGGCCGGTGATCTTCTCCGTGGCCTGGTCCGGCGTGGAGGCGGAGAGGATTTTCGCCAGCTCCACGGCCTCCGCGTCCGCCGGATCATTGAAGCGCAGGGCCGCGGCAATCGCCCCGAGTAGCGCCTCGGGGACAATGCCGCGTTCGGCCAGCTCGGCAGCGGGACCGATGAAACGCTCGTTCCGGCTGAGCTTGCGCAGCGGGGCACGGCCCACCCGCGTGACGGTGTCCGGCAGGTGCGGGTTGGAGAAGCGGCCCAGGATCTTCTCCACGTACGCCTCCTGATCCCCGCGGTTGAAGCCGTGCTTAGCCACCAGGAGTTCCTTGGTTTCGTCCAGGACGGAGCGCACGTCGGCGGCGACGTCCTGGTCGGCCATGGCCTCGGAAATCTTGCCGAGGCCTGCCTCGAAACCGAAGTACGCCGCGGCAGCATGGCCGGTGTTGACGGTGAACAGCTTCCGCTCGATGTACGGCCCCAGATCGTCCACGAAGGTCGCGCCCGGAATCACCGGCTCCTTCCCGGCGAACGGGGTACGGTCGATCACCCACTCATAGAAAGTCTCCACGGTGACGTCCAGGCCCTGGCCGGCCTCCTGGTTGGGCACAATCCGGTCCACGGCCGTATTGGCGAACACGGCGGCGGCGTCCAGGGATCCGGCGGCCGGATCCCACTGGGCGGCCACCTCGGCCTTCAGGATGTCGGTCGCGTTGATCGCGTTCTCGCACGCCATCACCTGCAGCGGCGCCAGCCCGGCGGCGCGGGCGGCGATCCCCTTGGCGATCAGGGGCGCCACGAACTTCAGGATGTGCGGCCCGACGGCGGTGGTGACGATGTCCGCCGTCGCGATCTCCGTGACGACGGCGGCTTCCTGCGTGCCGGAGTTCAGCGCACGGAAGTTCTCGACAGTACGGACGGCGGGGTGGTCCCCCACCTCGTGGACCTGGTAGCTGTCCGCCGCGGCCAGCTGGGTGATGAGGGCGTCCGCGACGTCGGCGAACACCACCTCATACCCGGCGTCGTGCAGCAGCAGCCCCACGAAGCCGCGGCCGATGTTTCCGGCTCCGAAATGCACGGCCTTCACTAGGAGTTGACCTTTCCGAACAGGGCCAGCACTTCGTCGACGGTGGTGGCGGCCTCGAGCTGGGCCACCTGCGCCTTGTTGGTGAAGACCTTGGCGATCGAGGACAGGATGTGGAGGTGTTCGTTGTTGACGCCGGCCACGCCGACCACGAACTTCACTTCCTTGCCGTTCCAGTCGATGCCGTTGGGGTAGCGGATCACGGACACCGCGGACTTCATGATGTGGTCCTTCGCGGCGTTGGTGCCGTGCGGGATGGCCAGGAAGCTGCCCATGTATGTGGAGACGGATTCCTCGCGTTCGTGCATGGCGTCCACGTAGCCGGAGTCGACGGCGCCGCGGTCCAGCAGGAGCTGCCCAGCCTCGTCGATCGCGGCGTCGCGCGTGGTGGCGGTGCCGTTGAGGACGACGCTTTCGGCCACCAGGATGCCTGCCGGACCTTCCTCGGCGTCCTCGGGAGCCTCGGCAGAGGCCTCCGGGGTGCCGCCGGCGGCTGCACCGGCGGCGGCGGCCGCCGCGGCCGGGGCCGCTGCAGCGTCCGTGCCGCCTGCCTCCGTGTTGCTGGTCTTGACCAGCTCCACGATCTCGTCATAGCGCGGACTGTTCATGAAGTTGTCGACCGAGACATGCACCGCGCTGGCCGTGGCGGGCTTGGCCCGCTCGGTCAGGTCCTGGTGGGTGATGACAACATCGTAGGTGTCGCTGAGGTTGGCGATTGCGCAGTTGGTGACCTTGACCTCCGGGAAGCCGGCGGCCTTGATCTTGTTGCGGAGCACGGAGGCGCCCATCGCGCTGGAACCCATACCGGCGTCGCACGCAAAGACGATGTTCTTGATCGGGGTCGCGAGGACGGCGACGCCGCTGGCGCCCACGCCCTCACCGAGCAGGGCCGCTGAAACCGAGCTCTTCTTGCCCTTCAGGGCCTCCATCTTGTGGGTGGCCTGGTCCAGGTCATCTTCCGCGGGCGCCTTGCTGGCTTTCAGGATCACCGAGCCAATCAGGAAGGACACCGTGGTGGCGAACAGCACAGAGAGGGTCACGCCGACGTAGCTGTCGCGTGCGGTGGAGGCGTAGACCGCGATGATGCTGCCCGGGGCCGCGGGGGACCGGAGTCCGGCGCCGGTGACCACCAGGGTGAAGATGCCGGTCATGCCACCGCCGATCGCCGCGAAGATCATCATCGGCTTCATCAGGACGTACGGGAAGTAGATCTCGTGGATGCCGCCGACGAACTGGATCACAGCTGCGCCCGGCGCGGACGCCTTGGCCAGGCCCTTGCCGAAGAACGAGTAGGCGAGCAGGATGCCGAAGCCCGGGCCGGGGTTGGCTTCGAGCAGGAACAGGATGGACTTGCCCTGCTCGAGCGCTTGCTGCGTGCCCAGGGGGGTGAGGATGCCGTGGTTGACGGCGTTGTTCAGGAACAGGACCTTGGCGGGCTCGATGAAGATGCTGGTAAAGGGCAGCAGGCCGTTCGCGACCAGGAATTCGACGACGGCGCTGGCACCGTTGCTGAAGGCCTTCACCACGGGACCGACAATCAGCATGCCGACAACTGCCATGATGGCGGCCAGGATGCCGGCCGAGAAGTTGTCGATCAGCATCTCGAAGCCGGGCTTGACGCGGCCTTCCCAGATCTTGTCCGCCTTCATCATGAGCCAGGCCGTGAGCGGGCCCAGGATCATGGCGCCGATGAACATGGGGATGTCCGTACCGACAATCACGCCCATGGTGGCCACCGCGCCGACCACGCCGCCGCGCACGCCGTAGACCATGCGGCCGCCGGTGTAGCCGATCAGCAGCGGGAGCAGGTACGTGATCATCGGACCGACCAGCTTGCCGAGCTCCGAGTTGGGGAAGAAGCCCGCCGGGATGAAGAGTGCCGTGATGAAGCCCCAGGCGATGAAGGCGCCGATGTTGGGCATGATCATGCCGGACAGGAACGTCCCGAACTTCTGGACGTGTACCCGCGCGCTGGTGCGTGGTTTCGCAACTGTCTCTGTTGCCATGTGAATTCCTAACCGTCGTTCCCGCTGCTTTGCAGGATGGTCCGATAATTTCGCCGAGCTAGCTGTTGGAGATCCGGTGGAGCCATTCGAGGAAGAGCTTGAGTTCCGAGCTGGAAAGCTGGTCCGAGTGGGACGCCTGGAGTGCTGCGTTCAATGCGATGGCCGCCACAACCACTGAGGATTTTCCGTTGTCGACAGAACCGTTGTCCCGGGCCTGCTCGGTGGAAACCGCAAAGATCATGGCGTCGCGGGTCATGGTGGAGAGCTCGAGGTTCCGCTCCGGCACCTTTTCCGCGATCAGCATGAGGGTCACGCCCACGTTGGCCGCCAGGATTGACCTGGCCGCCTCCCTGGGCGGGACGTTGAGCTGCCCGGAGACAGCCGCCTTGTTCAGCATCTCCTCCATGAGGGCCTCGGCATCGGCGACGATCGCCGGCCGGCTCTCAGGGCGGATATTGCCAAACATGACGAGGTACAGTTCGGGCTGTTTCAGCCCGAACTGGACATGGTTGTCCCACATCCTCCGGATGTCCTCCAGCGGTTGGCCAGAGGGCGCGAAGTCACGTTCGCCCGCGACATATTCGTCAAAACCTGCTGCGACGACGGCGTCGAACAGCCCTTCCTTGTCACCAAAGTGGTGGTAGAGGGTCGGTGCGGTAACACCGGCCAGCTGTGTGATCTGGCGGGTCGAGACTGCGGATCCGCCCGAGTTGGCCAGCAGCTCGGCGGCTGCGCGCAGCAGCCGGGCCTTGGGTGGTAGCTGGCCATCGATACTCATAACCGCTACCCTAGCACCTATAGCAACGCTATATGAACTGCATCACATACAATTTTTCCAGGTGCCGTGACCAGCCCGCTGACGCAGCAGTCGGACGCGGTCAGCAATGACCAGCACGGTCATTGGCGGCGCCTGGCTTACCGGCTTACTGGCCACTGGCCTACGACAGAGAATGAGGACCTTCAGTGCAGAACTTCCCAGGAGTAGGCGTCAGCCCCGGCCGCATCATCGGCACCATCCGGCAGATGCCCAAACCGATCAGCGAACCGCCCGCCGGAGAGCAGCTTCCCGCCGGCGTCACGGCGGAGGAGGCGACGGCGGCACTGAAGGCCGCCGCGAAGTCCGTCCACGACGAACTCAAGGGCCGTTCCGAGACCGTCACCGGCGACGGCAAGGCCGTCCTGGAGGCCACGGCGCTCATGGCCACCGACACCATGCTGCTCAAGTCCGCCGCCAAACTGATCGGCCGCGGCACCTCCGGGCAGCGGGCGATCTGGGAGGCCGGCGCCTCTGTCTCGGAAATGCTGCACAACCTGGGCGGCTACATGGCCGAACGTGCCACGGACGTCCTGGATGTCCGGGCCCGGATCGTCGCGGAACTGCGGGGGGTTCCGGCGCCGGGCATTCCCGTGTCCGCCACCCCGTTCATCCTCATCGCCGAGGACCTGGCCCCGGCCGACACCGCCACCCTGGATCCGGAAAAGGTCCTTGCCCTGGTCACCGCCGGCGGCGGCCCGCAGTCCCACACGGCCATCATCGCCCGCTCGCTGGGCCTGCCCGCAGTAGTGGCCGCTGCCGGAGTGGACGAGCTCACTGACGGCACCGAGGTGTACGTTGACGGAGCGGCCGGCCTCATCACCGCGGAACCTGACGAATCCCAGCGCGCGGCCGCGGCCCACTGGGCCGCCACGGCGTCATTGCTGGCCGCCTTTGACGGGACGGGCACGACGGCGGACGGCCACCTCGTTCCGCTGCTCGCCAACGTCGGCGGAGCGAAGGACGCCGTCAAGGCGGCCGGCCTGAACGCTCAGGGCGTGGGGCTGTTCCGGACCGAGTTCTGTTTCCTGGAGCGGGACACCGAGCCGACCGTGGAGGAACAGGCCGCCGCGTACCAGGGCGTTTTTGACGCCTTCCCGGGCAAGAAGGTGGTGCTCCGCACGCTCGACGCCGGCGCGGACAAGCCGCTGCCGTTCCTGACCGACGCCACCGAGCCCAACCCGGCCCTCGGCGTCCGAGGGTACCGGACTGACTTCACCACGCCCGGCGTCCTGGAGCGCCAGCTGCAGGCGATCGCCCAGGCCGAGAAGGCATCCGAGGCCGACGTCTGGGTGATGGCACCGATGATTTCCACCGCCGAGGAAGCGGCCCGGTTCGCGTCCCTGTGCGCCGCGGCAGGGATCAAGACCCCCGGCGTCATGGTGGAGGTCCCCTCGGCCGCGCTGACGGCAGAGTCCATCCTCCGCGAAGTCGGCTTCGCCAGCCTGGGCACCAACGACCTCACCCAGTACGCCATGGCCGCCGACCGCCAGCTCGGCCCGCTGGCCGCCCTGAATACCCCCTGGCAGCCGGCCGTGCTGCGGCTCGTGCGCCTGACAGTGGAAGGTTCGGCGGCCGAGGGCCACAACAAGCCGGTAGGTGTATGCGGCGAGGCTGCGGCTGACCCGGCCCTCGCCGTCGTCCTCACAGGGCTTGGTGTCACCACACTGTCCATGACGGCGCGATCCATCGCGGCCGTCGCCGCCGTGCTGAAGACCGTCACCCTGGCCGAAGCGCAGGAGCTGGCCAAGCTGGCCCTCTCGGCGCCGAGCGCTACGGATGCCCGGGCCTGGGTCCGGGCAAAGCTGCCGGTCCTGGAGGATCTGGGGCTGTAGCCGCCGCTAGGATGCACTCATGGCACTGATAGCTCCCCGGGTGACGGCCGGCCTCCCGGCCGAGGACGCGCAGAAACTCAAGTACGCCCTCGACGGCGGCGATGACATCACGGTGTTCGTTGACGGCACCGTCCACCGGCTGCCGCCGGCGGCGAGGGACGCCGTCGTCGACCTGCTGGGCCGCTTCAGCCGCGGCGAGGCGGTTACCGTCAGCAGCGTCGAGGAGATGCTGACGACGTCCCGGGCCGCGGAGCTTGCGGGGATCTCGCACACGTACCTGCGGAATATGACCGATCGCGGCGAGATTCCGGTCGAATACCGGGGAACGCACCGGCGGATCCGGCTGGCCGACATCATGGCCTGGCTCGAAACGCAGAAGAAGAACGGTTCGGGCGCCGGGTCGCCGGGCAGCCAGGCCGGCGACGGCCCAGATGACTAGCGGCATAAATGACTAGCGACCTAAATGACTAGTGACCAGTTGCTTCATGACGCAGTGATAAGGATCAAGCAACGATCCCTCCCTTGCGCGGAAACACTGATATGCCGCGGGTTAAGCTTGGTTTGTGGGTAAATTCAGAGGGTGGCATATCATGGCAGGCATCGCCGCGATGCTGCTCGCCGGCATCCTCGGAACCGCCATGGGCCTGAACAATACCGCCACCTATTTGGCCAGCGGCGTCGCTTTCGTTGCGGTGTCGCTGTGGGTGGACAGCCGGATTTCCCGGCACCGCGACGCCGTCCGCCGGGCCGCCCCCGACACCGGCCCCGAGGCCGGTGCCGGGCTGTCCCTCGACACCGACTCCCCCAAGCGCGAGGGCTGAACCCCAAGCGCGAGGGCCGACCCCTAAATCCGGGGCCGGCCCGCCCAGCGCCGTGCCTTGAGCGCCGCATGCAGTTCCAGCCGCACCATTCCCTTCAGCGGGTCCACGCCCAGCAGCTGGCGGATCCGGCCGAGCCGGTTGTAGATGCTGCTCCGGTGCAGGTGCAGTTTCGCGGCGACCTCCTGGACCGAACCGTCGTTGTCATAGAACAGCTCCAGCACGGGCAGCAGCTCGTGGTTGCGGTCATGGTCCTCGAGGATGCGGAAGTACACGGATCCCGCGTCTGCCCAGGCTCCCGCCCCGCCGCCGGCCGAGGCCAGGAGCTGGTACACGCCGGTGGAGCGGCAGTCGACCAGTTCGCCCAGCTGCGGATCCACTGCCGCGGCCTGCGCTGCCCGCCGTGACTGCCGGTAGGCCTCGGCGAGTTCCCGTGGCCTGGCAAATCCCTCACTGGTGCCCAGGATGATCCGCCGGACCGTCCGCCCGGAGCGTTTGGCCAGTTCGAGCTGGTAATGGACCAGCACCTGGGCATGGTCCGCGCGTCCGGTGGATTCCTTGAAGAGCACCACCGCATGGGTTTCAGTGCCGGCGCTGAAGAGTGCGGCATCCACGCCGATGGTGGCCTGCAGCGCGGCGGAGCGGTGAATGAGGGTATCGGCGATGGGGTCCGAGCCTCCGGCCCAGCCGTCCGCGTCCAGGACGGTCACCAGCTGCCAGGGCCCCTTGCCTTGGACCTCTTTCCAGCCCGCCACGGCCGCCACAGCGTTGGCCTCGCCGGCGCAGGCGGCAAGGAATTCCTGTTCGCGGCGGCGGCGGAACTCGGACTCGGCCGTATTGGAATCCAGCAGCAGGAAGGAGAGCTGCTCCAGCTCCGGGGCCACGTCCTGGAGCTGGGCGAGGACGGTCGCGGCGCTTGGCTCCTCGGCGTCGAGCTGGACCCACAGGTACCCCACCCTAAAGCCCCGCACCAGCAGCGGCACGCACACGCGGCCCAGCATGCCGAGATCCGCATTGGCCGGCACGACGACCGGCCGGACCGCCGTCGCAATCCCGTGGGAGAGCTGCCAGGCGATGACGTCCACGGGGACCCGCTTGCTGAGCAGGAAGTTCACCCGGACGCGGTCCGCATGCGACTGGTTGGAGCTGTAGGCCAGGAGCAGGCCGTCGAGGTCCTCGAGGGAGAGTCCGCGGCCCAGCCGTTGCGCCACCTGCTCCACGAGCTGCTCCACGTCCTGCTGCTGCATCCTGCCAGACTACTGCCCCGGCCCGCCGCACTGCGAATACATCCGGCGACGGACACCAGCCGACACCTGACGCCCGCTCAATCGACAAATGTCTACCCCCGGATTTGAAAAACCCCGAAATCATGCGGCAGGCGCGCAGCACCCGCCGGCGGCTCCTGTCGCGTGCCTCACAGCGGGATTTATTCTGGAAGTACGAAATCCCCCGCTCATCCAGGCCCACGAGGCCTTCACTACTGGAGCCAACAAATGATCATCGGTGTACCCAAAGAGATCAAGAACAACGAATTCCGCGTCGCCATCACAGCAGCCGGCGTCCACGAATTCCGCACCCACGGCCACGTGGTCCTCGTCGAGCGCGGCGCGGGCCTGGGCTCGGGCATCACGGACGAGGAGTACGCGATCGCCGGCGCCGAGATCGTCGCCGAAGCCGACGACGTCTGGGGCCGCGCCGACATGGTGATGAAGGTCAAGGAGCCCGTCAAGGCCGAATACCACCGCTTCCGCAAGGGCCTGATCCTCTTCACCTACCTGCACCTGGCCGCCGAGCCGGAACTGACCCAGGAACTGATCAACTCCGGCGTCACCGCCATCGCCTACGAGACCGTCCAGGAAGGCCGGTCCCTGCCGCTGCTCGCCCCGATGTCCGAGGTTGCCGGCCGGCTCTCCGTGCAGGTGGGCGCCACCTCACTGATGGCCCCGGCAGGCGGCAAGGGTGTGCTGCTCGGCGGCGTCCCGGGCGTCCGCCCGGCCAAGGTTGTTGTCCTGGGCGCCGGTGTCGCCGGCACCAACGCCGCCGCCATGGCCCTGGGCCTGGGCGCGGACGTCACCATCCTGGACATCAACATCAACCGCCTCCGCGAGCTGGACGCCCAGTACCAGGGCCGCCTGAAGACGGTCGCGTCCAACAAGTACGAGATCGAGAAGTCCGTGGTCGACGCCGACCTCGTCATCGGTTCGGTCCTCATCCCCGGCGCCAAGGCCCCGAAGCTGGTCACCAACGAGCTCGTGTCCCGGATGAAGCCCGGCTCCGTGCTGGTGGACATCGCTGTGGACCAGGGCGGCTGCTTCGAGGACACCCACCCCACCACGCACCAGGAACCGACGTACAAGGTCCACAACACGATCTTCTACTGCGTCGCGAACATGCCCGGCGCCGTCCCGAACACCTCCACGTACGCGCTGACCAACGTCACCCTGCRCTACGCCGTGTCCCTGGCGAACCTGGGCGTCAAGGCCGCGTTCGAGCGTGACGCGGCCCTGGCCTCCGGCCTGAACATCGCCGGCGGCAAGGTTGCCCACCGCTCGGTCTCCGAGGCGCACAACCTGCCCCTCGTCTCCGACTGGCACGAACTGGTCTCCGCGTAACCCCTGCGGAGTTAGCATCGGCTGCTCCGTAACCGCCCTTTTGGACCCCCAGAACGGCAGTTACGGAGCAGCCGATTGTTGTTTAAGCCCCGCTAGGCGCGTTCGGCCAGTTCCCGGGCCTGCTCGATCAGGCGCAGGACCTCCACCGGGCCCGCGGGGTCGACCGGGACTGGCAGCGCCGAGCCGGCGCCGCCGTCGGCGATCTTTGCGGCCAGGATCCGGTAAAACTCCGGGTAGGCGCCGCGCTCGGTAGGCAGCCGGTCCAGGTGCCCGTCGCGTCCCAGCAGCCCGGCCCACTCCGGATCCTCGACGCCGTAATCGGCGTCCAGCGGGCTTCCGCCGGCCACGATGTAGGGCTCCTGCGGGTCCACTCCGTGCTTGGTGAAGCCGCCCTCGCTGCCAAGGATCCGGTACCGCGGCCCCTGCTGGGCGCACAGCATGTTCATCCACAGGTGGCTGATAACCCCGGAGCCGTGCTGCAGGGCCACAAAAACGTCGTCGTCAGCGAGGGCTCCGGGGCGCCGGGCCGCCAGTTCCGCATGCGTGACCGTGGCCGGGCCAAAGAGCTGCACCGCCTGGTCCAGCAGGTGGGTGCCCAGGTCAAACAGCACGCCGCCGCCGTCGTCCGCCGTGGCGGCCGCCTTCCATGCCTTGGGGACGTCCGGCGACCACCGCTCAAAGCGGGACTCAAAGCGGGCCACGGTGCCGAAGACGCCGCTGTCCAGCAGTCCGCGGACCGTGAGGTAATCGCCGTCCCAGCGCCGGTTCTGGAACACGGTGAGCACCCGGCCCAGCCGCGCGGCGAGGTCAATGAGTTCCTGCCCCTCAGCGCTGCGGACGGCGAACGGCTTGTCCACTACGACGTCGAGCCCGGCTTCCAGGGCCGCTTTGGCGAGCGGATAGTGCGTGGCGGGCGGGGTGCCGAGCACCAGCAGGTCCAGTTCACCGGCGAGCTCCAGGAGGTCCGCCGGGGTGTCGAGGATCCGGGCCGCCGGGTAGCTTTGCGCGGCGGCAGCCTGCCTGCCGGCGTCGGAGGTGGAGATGGCAAGCAGCGAATAGGCGGGGTTTGCGGCGATGAACGGTGCGTGGAAGACGCTGCCGGAGAGGCCGAACCCGGCGACGGCGGTGCGGATGGGCCCCCTTGTTTGGTCGGTCGCTGAATCGTTGCTCATGGTGCCTAGGCTACGCTCCGCCCACGATCCGGGTGACGAGCTCGCGCCAGTTTTCCGTGAGCCGCTCGGGCGTAATTGCGTGCACGCCGACGGAATGGAGCAGCAATTCCGGCTCCAGGGCAGCGCCGAGGGCGGACGCCATGAGCCACGGGTCCGCCGTCACGCCGGCTTCGCGCAGCAGCATCTCCAGGTGCCGGTGCCAGAGGACCGCCGGCGGCACGTCGAACCGGTTGTACGCCGAGGCGTCGGCTGCCCGGGCCAGCTCCCCGAACTCCAGGGTCCAGGCGATGCGGGCGGCACCGACGGCGATCAACCGCTCCAGGGGCGGCGCACCGGGACCCACCGGAGGCGGACCGAACATGAACCGGCCCTGGAATTCGGCCTCCGCGTCACTCAGGAGCGCCACCATCAATCCCGCACGGCTGCCGAACCGCCGGAAAACGGTCCCCTTCCCAACGCCGGCACGCTGCGCCAGCCGGTCCATGGTGAGGGCCTCGACGCTGGATTCCTCAACGATTTCCCGGGCTGCGCAGAGCAGGAGCTCCCTGTTGCGCACCGCGTCGCGGCGCCCGGATTCCGCGGAGGGCGGGACGGCGCGCCCACCACCGGGCTGGGCGCCGGGACGGATCGGGATGAGRCTCACACCGCTGATTCTAGCGCCTCGGAATATAACCGGACCGCAGTCCGTTTAGCATGGGTGAAGGCCCCCCAAGCCTCCACGATCCGCCAGCCGCCGGAATCATCCAGCGGCGTGATGCACAGGAGTACACATGTCCAAGAAGACCATCCTCACCCTCGTCGGCAGCCTTCGCGCCGGCTCTACCAACCTGCAGCTGGCCGAGGCCATCCAGCTCAACGCCCCCGAACAGGTGGACGTGGTCATTCACGAGAGCCTGGGCAACATCCCGTTCTACAACGAGGACATCGACGTCGAAGGCCAGGTTCCCGCAGCGGCCGCCGCCCTGCGCGCCGCCGCCAACGACGCCGACACCATCCTGCTGGTCACCCCGGAGCACAACGGCACCGTCCCGGCATCGCTCAAGAACGCCATCGACTGGCTGTCCCGCCCGTTCGGCGCCGGCGCCCTGTCCGGCAAGCCCACCGCAGTTGTCGGGACCGCCTTTGGCCAGTTCGGCGGCGTGTGGGCCCAGGACGAGGCCCGCAAGGCCGTCGGCATCGCCGGCGCCCAGGTTCTTGAAGACGTCAAGCTGGCTGTTCCCGGCTCGATGGTCCGCTTCGCCGAGGTCCACCCCAAGGATGACGCCGAAGTTGTCGAGCAGATCAAGGGCGTGTTCGACGCGCTGGCCGAGGCCCGCACCGCCGAAGCGGCGTAAGCTCTCCGCACTTCGCGACACCTCACTCCGCTTCACCACAGATGGCCCCCGGCAGCATGCAGCTGCCGGGGGCCATCTCGGATTCCGGCCACCCCTGGGCTTGGGCCCGGGCGCACAGCTTGGGCTGGAACGCGCCTCGGAAAACAATCGTTTTCCCCCGGACAACAAGGGTAGTATCCTTGGGACTGTGACCCACGAAACACTTGATGCCGCCGCAGCAGTACTTCCGGCAGAGGCCATTGACGCAATCGAACGTGCGGCTACGTCCGCCCACCGCCACGAGATCCTGTTCTCGGAGCGCGCAGCAAATATCAAGCAGTCGGCAGTCCGGGACGTTTTCGACATCTCGATGCGCCCCGGCCTCGTTTCCCTCGCCGGCGGAAGCCCCTACCTGCAGTCCCTGCCCCTGGATCGCCTTGGCCAGACGGCCGCGAAGATCATCGCCGAACAGGGCATGACGGCCCTGCAGTATGGCGGCGGCCAGGGCACCGAGGAACTCCGGACCCAGATCTGCGAGGTCATGGCAGCGGAAGGAATCCTGGACGCCGACCCCGCGAACATCGTGATCACGGCCGGCTCGCAGTCCGCACAGGATGTGGCCACCAAGGTCTTCTGCAACCCGGGGGACGTGGTCCTCGTTGAGGATCCCACCTATGTGGGCGCCCTCAACACGTTCGAGGCCTACCAGGTGGAAGTCCAGGCCGTGCCGATGGACGACGACGGCATCATCCCGGATCTCCTCGAGGCCAAGATCGCCGCCCTGCAGACCGCCGGGCGGAACATCAAGTTCCTCTACACGATCCCCAGCTTCAACAACCCGTCCGGGATCACCCTGTCCGCGGAACGCCGGCAGTCGGTGGTCGATATATGCCGGCGATCGAATATTTTGGTCCTGGAGGACAACYCGTACGGCCTGCTGCGCTTCGACGGCAAGCCGCTGACGCCCCTGCGGGCAGCCAATCCGGATGACGTCATCTACATGGGGTCCTTTTCGAAGATCTTCGCCCCGGGCCTGCGGATCGGCTGGGCCCTCGTTCCGGCCCACCTGCAACGCCGCTACTACCTGGCGTCGGAGGCCGTCACCCTGTGCCCGCCGACGCTGAACCAGATGCTGGTGTCGGCCTATCTGCGCGACTATGACTGGCTCGGCCAGATCAAGACCTACCGCGGGCTCTACAAGGAACGCTGCGAGGCAATGCTTGCCGCCCTGGCTGAGTTCATGCCGGAAGGACTGAGCTGGACGCACCCGGACGGCGGCTTCTTCGTGTGGGTCACCCTGCCCGAGGGCGTGGACACGTACCCGTTGCTGAAAAAGGCGATCGACGCCGGCGTCGTCTTCATCCCGGGAGCGGCCTTCACTTCCTCGGACGACACGTCGAACAAGATCCGGCTGGCGTTCAGCGCGGTGCCGCCGGAATCGATCCGCGAGGGCGTCCGCCGGCTCGCGCCGGTCCTGCGGGAAGCAGTGGCTGCACTGTAACGTCAAGGCAGCAACGTCAAAACAGCAACGTTAAAGCGGCAAGGCGAAAGCAGCAACGTCAAACTTGGCGCGCCAGGACCGGTAGCGTGTAGACCGGCCGGGCTTAGTGAACGGCATTACTCATCGACAGAGGGAGCGGTCCATGACCGGAATTATCGTTGTCGGCGTCGACGGCAGTGAGACTGCCCTGCGGGCGGCGCACACTGCGCGCGACCTCGCAGTGTCCGTGGGGGCGACACTTCACGTGGTCAGCGCCTTTGACAGCGACAGGACCGAGGTCTTCGGCAGCGGCAGTGACCAGTGGATCGTTTCTGACGCGGGCAACGCAGAGAAGGTCGCGCGGACGGTGGCGGACAGCCTGCGCCGCCCGGACACCAATGTCACCTACGCCGCCGCGCGGGGCAAGCCGGCCGAGGCCCTGATCCGCGAAGCCGAACGGACCAGTGCCCGGATGATCGTAGTCGGCAACCGCCGTATGTCCGGGATCGGCCGCGTCCTGGGGAGCGTTGCGAACAGCGTGGCCCACAACGCCCCCTGCGACGTCTACATCGCCAAGACCGACGTCGGCTAGGGCGCTACTGCTTCTCTGGCACCGCTCGATTCTCTGGCACCGCGGCCGGCTCTGCTGTCTTAAGCATCCGCCGCAGGATTTTTCCTGAGGCGGACTTGGGCACCGCCTCGATGAACTCCACGCGGCGGATCTTCTTGAACGGGGCCACCTTGGCCGCCACGAAGGCCATGACACTCTCCAGGTCCAGGGCGTCGCCCTCCGCGCCGTGCTGGCGCACGACGAACGCCTTGGGCACTTCCTGGCCGTCGGCGTCGAGGAATCCGACTACCGCCGAGTCGGCAATCCCGGGGTGGGTCAGGAGCAGCGCCTCAAGTTCCGCCGGGGCAATCTGGTAGCCGTTGTACTTGATCAGTTCCTTGAGCCGGTCCACGATCGTCACCACGCCGTCCGCCCGCACCGTGGCGATGTCCCCGGTGTGCAGGAAGCCGTCCGCGTCCAGGGTGTCCGCGGTTTCCTGCGGCCGGTTCAGGTAGCCGAGCATTACGTTCGGCCCGCGGCACAACAGGTGCCCGGGCGCGCTGGATCCTTCCGCGGGCACGTCGATGTCCTCACCGGTGGCCGGGTCCACCAGGCGGCACTGCATGTTCGGCACGGTGTACCCGACGGAGCTGACGGGCACGTCACTGCTGTCGCGCGGAATGAGGTGCGACACCGGGCTCATCTCCGTCATGCCATAGCCCTGCAGCACCCGGCAGCCGAGGCGTTCGGCCAGTCGGCTGCCCAGCTCGCCGTCCAGCGGCGCGGCGCCGGAGAGGGTGGTGTGAACCGAGCCAAGGTCGTACTCGGCAACCAGCGGGTGCTTGGACAGCGCCACGGCCACGGGGGGTGCGATGAACAGGTAGCTGCACCGGTGGTCCTGGATGATCCGCAGGAACTCGGGCAGATCGAACCTGGGCATCGTGACGAGCCTGGCCCGCTGGCGCAGTGCGAGGTTCAGCAGGACGGTCAGCCCGTAGATGTGGAAAAACGGGAGCAGCGCCAGCAGCCGGTCCTCGGGGCCGACGTCGAGCAGCCCCCTGGCCTGTTCCACGTTGGCGACCAGGTTTCGGTGGCTGAGCATGACGCCCTTCGGCCGGCCCGTGGTGCCGGAGGAGTAGGGCAGCACGGCCACATGCGTGGCGGGATCGAACGAGACGTTGGGCGCCGGGGCGCCTGCGGCGAGCAGGTCGGCCAGCGCAGGGTGGCCGGCGGCGCCGTCGAGCACCACGAGCCGCGACGCCGGGATCCCCGTCCTTTCGACGGCCTCCCGAGCGGCGGGCAGCAGCGCCGAGATCGTGAAGAGCCAGTCCGCGCCGGCGTCGGTCAGCTGGTTGGCGATCTCGTCCGCCGTGTACAGCGAATTGATGGTGGTGACCGTGGCGCCCGCCCGCAGCAGGCCGTGAAAGACGGTGGCAAAGGCGGGGATGTTGGGGCACAGGATGGCCGCCACTCCGTTCACGCCGAGGCCCTGGGCGGCCACGGCACCGGCGAGGGCGTCGATCTGCCCGCGGAGCGAACGGTAGGTGGTTTCCGCACCGCTGGCGCCGTCGACGACGGCGACCCGGTTCAGGTCCTCCTCCGCAAGAGCGCCGAAGAGGTAGTCGTAAATGCTGAGATTGGGAACATCGACGTCGGGGTACGGGCTTGAAAACACGCAACATCTCCTTTGATCCGCGTCCGCCCGGGCTGTCGGCGGCTGGTGCCACTCTAGTGGCGGTGTGTCCCTTCGGGACAGGATGGCGCGGTTCTGCCGTGACTGTGTCCGGACTTGATGGGGATCACCCGGTCCCGTGGGCAGCCTCACCGCCGATCAGCCTCCCGGGCCGGGGCGGATCGGTAAAATGGGAAGTGCCCTGCGATGGTGCGGACATCCAAGAACCCCACCTATCAAGGGAGCCCAATGCTCACTCTTCAGCGCCGCCAACTGGTTGGCCACGACATCCTGCTGGCCCGTCATGGCAACCACATCAGTGCCATGCGCGTGGACCGCGGTGCCGGGCGCGTTGTGGCGTTCCTGGATGACGGTTCAACCGACAGTGCCCCCAACCTGATTGCGCCGGGCCTGCGCATGCCCGACACCGTGCGCAGCGTGCTCCGCGAGGACTGGAGATTCCTCACCGGGATCAGCGCGTGCAGCCTGGGGCTCGGGGGCCTGATGTTTGCCGCCTCGGCGGCACTGGCCAGCATGAGCGGCGATCCCGCGATGGCCCAGGTGCTGGCCGCCTACTCGGGAACCTGAGCCGCGCCGGCCATTCGGCCTGATCGGGCCCCGGCCTGGTACACACCGCCTGACAAAGACTCCGCCTGGCAAAGACAGAACCCCGCCGCTGACTCGTTCAGCGGCGGGGTTCTGTCGTTTCGTGGCTGGCTTGCCGGGTGGCCCGGCTGTTTAGTCCAGCAGAAGTGCAGGCTCTTCCAGGATGGCGGCGACGTCGGCCATGAAGCGTGCCGAGAGGTCTCCGTCCACCACGCGGTGGTCGAAGGAGCCGCCGAGGGTGGTGATCCAGCGCGGGATGACTTCACCGTCCAGGACCCAGGGCTTTTGCTTGATGGTGCCGAACGCCACGATCGCGACCTCGCCGGGGTTGATGATCGGGGTGCCGGTGTCGATCCCGAGGGCGCCGATGTTGGTCACGGTGAGCGTGCCGCCCCGCATCTGGGCGGGCTGGGTCTTGCCGGCGCGCGCCGTGGTGGCGAGCTCGTTCAGGGCCAAGGCCAGCTGCTTGAGCGAGAGGTCCTGGGCATTCTTGATGTTGGGCACCATCAGGCCGCGGGGCGTGGCGGCGGCGATGCCCAGGTTCATGAAGTGCTTGACGTGGATCTCCGCGGAGTCGCTGCCGTCCGGGTTGTCCACCCAGGTCGCGTTGACGCTCGGGTTCCGGGCCGCGGCCCAGATGACTGCCTTGGCCAGGATCAGCAGCGGGGAGACCCTGATGCCTTCGAAGTCGCGGGAGGCCTTCAGGCGCTTGACGAATTCCATGGTGCGGCTGGCGTCGACGTCCACGAAGATGCTGACGTGCGGGGCCGAGAACGCCGATTCCACCATGGCTTTCGCAGTGGCCTTGCGGACTCCCTTGACCGGGATCCGCTCGATCCGCTGGTCCTGCGGCCGGCCGGACTTGCCCCAGAACGAGTCCGCCTGGTCCACCTCGGCGTCGCGCTGGGCCTGGTAGCTCACCAGGTCCTCGCGGGTCACTTCCCCGCGGGCGCCGGTGGGTACGACGTCGGCCAGGTTGATCCCGAGATCCCGGGCGATCTTTCGGACCGGCGGCTTGGCCAGCACTTTGCCGACCAGGCCGCTGATGGCACCGCCCAACGTGGGGCGCGCGTCAAAGGAGTCGGCGGTGCCGGCGTCCGGGGCGGCAGTCGCGCCCGCAGTCTTGGCAACGGTCTCAGCAGCGGTTATGGCTGGGGCCGCGGCAGGGCCGGCGCTGGGGTTTGCCGGGGCGGACGGGGCTTCCTGGCCCTGTGCCGCCGGGGCGGAGATCCGCCGCCGGCGCTTGACGGCGTCGGCCTTGGGGCCGGATCCCACCAGCGGACCGGCGGCCGGGCGACCGGCTGCCTCGCCGGCGTCGGACGGGTCGGCCGGCAGGGTGCCGTACATGGGTGCCGTGACGACGGGGGCAGGAGTGGCCGGAGCTTCGGAGGCCGCAGCGGCCGGTGCCGGAGCTTCGGCTGCCGGGGCTTCGACGGCGTCGCTCACGCTGATGATCGGCGTGCCGACGTCCACCGTGACTCCCTCGGGAACCAGCAGTTCGGTGACGGTTCCCGCGAATGGTGAGGGAAGTTCCACCAGGGACTTGGCCGTCTCGATCTCGCACAGGACGTCGTTGATGGCCACGGTGTCCCCGGCCTTGACCTTCCAGGCGACGATTTCGGCCTCCGTCAGCCCTTCGCCGACGTCGGGAAGGTTGAACTTATTGAGCGTCATGGGTCCTCGTCAGTACGCCAGGGCGCGGTCCAGCGCCTCAAGGATGCGGTCGATGTCCGGCAGGTAGTCCTCTTCGACCTTGGCCACGGGATAGGGCATGTGGAATCCGCCGACACGGATGACGGGGGCCTCCAGCGAATGGAATGCCCGCTCGCTGATCCGGGCCGCAATTTCGCCGCCGATGCCGCCGAACGTGGGGGCCTCGTGGGCCACGATCAGCCGGCCGGTCTTGCGGACCGAGGCTGTGACGGTGTCGAAGTCGATCGGCGAGATGGAACGGAGATCGATTACCTCGACGCTGTGGCCGTCCTCGGCGGCGGCCTCGGCCGCAGCGAGTGCCACGGGCACCAGTGGACCGTAGACGACGACAGTGGCGTCGGTTCCCTCGCGGAGCACGTGTGCCTTGAAGGGGTCTGATGACGCGCCCGGGGTCTCGGTGTCCACCTCGCCCCGGAGCCAGTAGCGGCGCTTGGGCTCGAACACGATCACCGGATCCTGGCAGTCGACGGCCTGCTGGATCATCCAGTAGGCATCGTGCGGGTTGGACGGCGTGATGATGCGCAGGCCGGCCGTGTGGGCGAACAGCGCCTCCGGCGATTCGGAGTGGTGCTCGATCGAGCCGATGCCGCCGCCGTACGGAATGCGGATGACAACCGGAACGGTCAGGTTGCCGTTGCTGCGCGAGTGCATCTTGGCCAGCTGGGTGGTGATCTGGTTGAACCCGGGGAACACGAAGCCGTCGAACTGGATCTCGCAGACCGGCTGGTAGCCGCGCAGGGAGAGTCCGATCGCGGTGCCGATGATGCCGGATTCGGCCAGCGGGGTATCGACGACGCGGTCGGCACCGAATTCGGCGATCAGACCGTCAGTGACGCGATAGACGCCGCCGAGGGCCCCGATGTCCTCGCCCATGAGCAGCGAGCGGGGGTTGTTGTTCAGCGTCGCCCGCAGGCCCTCGTTGATAGCCTTCGCAATGGTCATGGTGGTCGTCACTGGGCCGCCCCTGTTTCTGCCTCGGCCGGTTCCGCCTGGTCGGCGAACCCTGCGCTGTACTCCTCAAACCAGGCCAGCTCCTCAGCCACCAGCGGGTGCGCCTCAACGTACGTGTTGGCGAAGGCAGTCCGGATGTCCGGGGTTTCCAGGTCATGGGTGGTCTTGCGGACATAGGCGGCGAGCTCGTCGCCGTCGGCCCTGACCTCCTCGAAGAAGGCGTCGTCCGCGAGGCCCTCGGCACGGAGGTACTTTTCCAGGCGTTCCAGCGGATCCTTGGCCCGCCACAGGGTTTCCTCGGCGAATTCGCGGTACTTCGTGGGGTCATCGGCCGTGGTGTGCGCCCCGACGCGGTAAGTGAACGCCTCGATCAGCACCGGGCCGTTGCCTTCGCGGGCCTGCTCCAGCGCCCACTCCGTGACGGCGTGCACTGCGATTACGTCGTTGCCGTCCACCCGGATGCCCGGGAAGCCGTAGCCCTTGGCGCGGTTGGCCAGCGGGATGCGCGTCTGCACCGAAGTCGGCACTGAGATGGCCCAGTGGTTGTTCTGGCAGAAGAAGACCACGGGCGCCTGGTAGGACGAGGCGAACACCATGGACTCATGGACATCCCCTTCAGAACTGGCGCCGTCGCCGAAGTACACCATGACGGCGGCCTTCGGCTCCGCGGCCGGTCCCGTTTCACCGCTGGCGATGGCGTTGGCTGCCGCCAGCTTCTGATCCCGCTGGATGCCCATGGCATAGCCGACGGCGTGCGGGGTCTGGGCGGCCAGGACCAGCGTGTAGAGGTGGAAGTTTGTGTCCTTGGGGTTCCAGCCGCCGTTGGAGACGCCCCTGAACTGGCGCAGCACCTCGGCCAGGTCCACATTGCGTGTCAGGGCAACGCCGTGCTCGCGGTAGGTCGGGAAGATGTAGTCCTGCGGCTGGCTGGCCCGGCCGGAGCCGATCTGGGCCGCCTCCTGGCCCGTGAGCGGAACCCACAGCGCCAGCTGGCCCTGCCGCTGCAGGGCAGTGGCCTCCACGTCGAAGCGGCGGATCTTGGCCATGTCCGCATAGAAACCGCGCAGCGTATCGGGATCGAGCCTTTCGGCGTACTTCGAGAAAACCGGGTCGGAGCCCAGGGTGCCGTCAGGGCCCAGCAGCTGCACCATCGGCTCGGCCGGAGCGCCCATTTGGGCCTCGGCTTCCGCCTCGAGCTGGTCATCCATCTCGGTTCCGTCGAACTCGGTAGAGGGCAGATGTGTGGCGCCCATACCGTCTCCTTGCTTGCCGCATCCGAATGCGCCGCAATCGCTGGGATATATGCCGGACCGGGAATACATTCCCGCTCCGGCATATATTTTGGCTTACTCGTCCTTACTTTATCCGCACGGGGCGGCCAGGACCCGTCATGTTAAGCACTAGGAACGCCGTGGCGGTTTTGTATAGATCGCACAGAGCTCCAGGAACCGGGTGTTGGCTTCCGGTTCGCCGATGCTGACCCGCACGCCCTCGTCGCCGAAGGCACGCACGGAGAGCGCCCGTTCCGCCGCCAGGGCGGCGAATTCCGCACTGTTTGCGCCCAGATTGAGCCAGACGAAGTTGCCCTGGGCCTCCGGAATGAACCATCCGAGTTCCCGCAGTCCGGCCGCGACCCGGTCCCGTTCGTCAACCAGACTTTGTACCCTTTCTACAACGTCAGCGAAGTGCTCGAGCGAGGTGACCGCCGCAGTTTCGGCGATTTGGGACACCGCGAAGGGTGTGGCGGCGACCCGCAGGTGCTGCGTGAGCTCGGGCCGGGAGACGCTGTAGCCCACCCGGAGCCCGGCGAGGCCGTGGGCCTTCGAGAACGTCCGCAGGACGACGACATTGGAGTACTTGCGGTACATTGCGATGCCGTCCACAGCATCGTTGTCGCGCACAAATTCCTGGTAGGCCTCATCGATGACCACCACGACGTCGGCGGGAACGGCCTTGATGAAGCGCTCCGTTTCCTCGGACGTCAGGATGGGGCCGGTCGGGTTGTTGGGCGTGCACAGCAGGATCATCCTGGTCCGCGCGGTAACTGCGGCCGCCATGGCCTCAAGGTCATGCCGCCCATCAGCCGTCAGCGGGATGCGGACGCTCTCGGCGCCCGCCAGTCCGACGCAGATCGGGTAGGCCTCGAATGAGCGCCACGCGTAAATGACCTCGTCGGCTTTGCCGTCGTCGTTCTGGCCGGCGAAGGTGGTCAGCAGCTGGTTGAGGGCGCCAAGGCTGCCGGCGCCCGTGACGATGTCCTCGGCGGGAACGTCCAGGAAGCGGGCGAGCGATTCACGCAGCTTGCTGCTGAGCGGGTCGGGATAGCGGTTGAAGTCAGTCTGCGCCGCGATGGCCTGCTGCACTGCAGGAATCGGGGGCAGAGGGTTTTCGTTGGAGGAAAGCTTGTAGCTGACCATGCCCTCCACGGGGACGGGCGGTTTGCCGGCCGCGTAGCGGGGCAGGAGGTCTACCACCGGACGGGGCCTGATGCCCCCGGCCGGGTTCTCTGATGAAGTCATGCCAACTAGCCTACTTCGGGTCGCTGCCGCCATTGGAGGATATGATCCCTGCCGCTGTGGCCGGGCGTATGACAGCATGGGGCCATGCGCTCATTCATCGTTCGAGTCATCATCAACGGGCTGGCCTTGGCAATCGCCTGCTGGATCCTCACCGGCCTGGATATTTCCACCCAGGGTGACGGCACCATCAACGTTGTGCTGGGCTACCTGTTCATCGGCTTGATCTTCGGCCTGGTCAATGCCTTCGTCAAGCCCATCGTGAGCATCCTCTCGCTTCCGATCACCATCCTCACCCTGGGCCTGTTCACGGTTGTCATCAACGCCGGCATGCTCTACCTGACGTCCTGGATCAGCAGCTACACCACTGTGCACTTCACCATCGACTCGTTCTTCTGGACCGCGGTGTTCGCCGCCATCATCATCAGCGTGGTGTCGCTTGTGGCCAGCTTCCTTCCCGCCCTCGATCGCTAGGGGCTCCCGGGCCGCCCCGCGGTCCCGGGCCTGCGCGCGTTTCCCGCAGCGCCGGCCGGCCCTCGCGCCGGAGCGAAAACCGGGTCACGGTCGCCGCCCCTCCCGTCCCGACGACTGCGGCCAGTGCCGCCGTCGAGTCCCGCAGCGTGTTGTCCCGGCTTGCTGAAACGAGCGCAGCCCCGTCGGCATAATTCTCCAGCCGGTGCCCTGGCCCCAAACCGAAGTCCTTTAGTGGCGGCACGGCCAGCGGGTTGGTGAGGGTCACGGTCACCCGGTCCCTGGTATCAGGATTGGCCAGCCCGTCCGCCCCGGGCACCCAGTCCTGTTCGTGTTCCAGATGCAGGCTGCGGATCCCCGGCTCCGGGTTGATTCCGCCAACCGGAGAACCCGCAGTCAGCACGAACTTGAGATCGTACTCGGCCAGGAAAGCGCGGTCCTTGCTCAGATTCATGGCGTGGATCCCACCCTGGCTGTAGCCGACGGCCACGAGCTGGTCACCGGCCTGGGCTCCGGCCTTCCGCACCGCCTGCCGGATCGCCTCAGCTGTCGATGCCGAGTCGTAGCCCAGGGCCTCGGCGATTCCGGCGGAGTCAAAGGGGTTGGTGCCCTCCGGCAGGCCGCCCTGCTGCGTTCCGGGAATGATCACCACCCACGCGGGCCGGCTCCCGCCGCCGGCCTCGATGACCTCGATCCGCCCCTCCTGCTCCCCCACCGCTCCGGCCCGCCGCAGCAGCCCGGCCGGAGAGAGATCGACGTTGGCCGAAAACGTCTCTCGACCCACGATGTCGACGGGCCGGGGCTTGAGGAACGCGAGCCCCGGCGCATCCGAGGTGTCCCGAACCATCCGGCGGACGTCAGTGGGACCGCTGACTGCTCCGGCCACGGCGGCCAAGGGCAGGGGCAGGCCAAGCAGCACGGAGAGGTTCCCGGGCGCCATGGCGATCCAGGCTTCAACGGTGCCGCGCACCCCGGGCAGGGCGAAGGGCTCGGGTGCTGCGCCGTACTCCGGGCCGTGCAGTCCCATCCGCAGCAGCAGGGCATTCCGGGCCTCGGCATATTCGTACTCGCGGTGGCTGGCACGGACGTCGTCCCCGATGCGCCCGAGTTCTGAGCGGACGCGGCCGACATTCCGGCCGGCCTCCCCCACGGCAATGATGGCGTTGCTGCCGCTGGCATAGGAGTCGGACTGGTAGGGGAACAGCGCCCGCCGGACGGAATCGGTCTCGGTTTCAACCCATTGCAATTGCCGGACCAGCCCGTCCAGTGCCGCGGCGCCCGCCAGCAGCTCCTCAAACTGGAAGCTCACCCCTCCGATTCCGCCCCGGATGCGCAGGCTGCCGTCAGCCGGTGGCGCGGAAACCCCGGGGGTGCCGCCGGAGCCTGCCGGCGTCACCTCGGCCATCAGGGGCCGGTCCGGTCTGCGAGCGTCACGTTCCGGGCATGCCGGAGCACGGCGGCCACGGCGTCGAGCAGGGCGTCCCGGCTCCGGCGCAGCGCCGCCGCGTGCAGGGCCAGCGTCAGCCGGTAGGCGCGGCCGGCCGGCGACTGCCACGTCTGCAGTTCCAGGCGCGCGAGGCTGGCGATGACGGCGTCAACTTCATCTGCGCACCTCCCAACGCGTGCCGCGAGCTGCTGGACTTCATAACTGCGCGAAGCACACTCGAGGGCATCGGCGGCCGTCACGCCAAGAACAGCAACGCTGCCCGCCGGTCCGGGTGATATCCAACTGGACTGTGATATCGAACTGTTCTGCGTCATTCCACTGCTCATGAAGCGACGCTAACGGGCGGCCGGGACCGGCTGAAGGGCGCCGCCCGGCTATGTGGACAACCCCCGGAAGGCCGCCGGCGTCGGCCCGGGATATTCATACGGCACTGTCATAAGAAAAGGTGCGCTTAAGGCCCGGCGGCACTTCGTGAAAGAATCGGCACATGCCTGAAACTGCCGCCACAGCTGATACCCGCACGCCATCCGGACGCCTGGCCCTCGCCGCGTCCGACCACCAGATCGCGCTCGGCCCGCTGGATGGCCGCTACCAGTCCGCCGTCGCGCCGCTGGTGGACTACCTTTCCGAGGCGGCCCTGAACCGCGACCGTGTGGCTGTGGAAGTTGAGTGGCTGATCCACCTGACCGCCAACAGCGTCCTGCCGGGGGCCGGCCCGCTGACGGCCGAACAGCAGCAGCAGCTGCGCGCGATCGTCACCGAGTTCGACGCCGCATCCGTCTCCGAGCTGGCCGAGATCGAGGCTGTCACGGTGCACGACGTCAAGGCGGTGGAGTACTACATCGGCCGCCGCCTGCCCGGCATCGGCATCGATCACCTGACCGCCATGGTCCACTTCGGCTGCACCTCGGAGGACATCAACAACCTCTCCTACGCCCTCGGCGTCAAGGGCGCCGTGGAGGACGTATGGCTGCCTGCGGCCCGCGCCCTCGTTGCCCAGATCAGCGCCATGGCCGAGGCCAACCGCGCCGTGCCGATGCTCTCCCGCACCCACGGCCAGCCCGCCACTCCCACCACGCTGGGCAAGGAACTGGCCGTCATCGCGCACCGCCTCAACCGGCAGCTGGACCGGATTGCCCGGACCGAGTACCTCGGCAAGATCAACGGCGCCACCGGCACGTACGCGGCCCACGTGGCCTCCGTCCCGGGCGCCGACTGGGAGAACGTCTCCAAGGGCTTCGTCGAAGGCCTCGGCCTGACCTGGAACCCGCTGACTACCCAGATCGAAAGCCACGACTGGCAGGCCGAACTCTATGCCGACGTCGCGCGTTTCAACCGCATCCTGCACAACGTCTGCACCGACATCTGGAGCTACATCTCGATCGGCTACTTCGTGCAGATCCCCGTGGCGGGTGCCACCGGCTCCTCGACCATGCCGCACAAGGTGAACCCGATCCGTTTCGAAAACGCCGAGGCCAACCTCGAGATCTCCTCCGGCCTGCTGGACGTGCTGGGCTCCACCCTGGTTACCTCCCGCTGGCAGCGCGACCTCACCGACTCCTCCTCGCAGCGCAACATCGGCGTGGCGTTCGGCCACTCGCTGCTCGCCATCTCGAACGTCGCCAAGGGCCTGGACCGGCTCAAGGTCGCCGAGGACGTGCTGGCCGCGGACCTGGACACCAACTGGGAAGTCCTCGGCGAGGCCATCCAGATGGTCATGCGCGCCGAGGCAATCGCCGGCGTCGAAGGCATGGAGAACCCCTACGAGCGGCTCAAGGACCTGACCCGCGGGCAGCGCGTGGACGCTGCCCGGATGCAGGAATTCGTCCAGGGCCTCGGCCTGTCCGCCGACGCCGAAGCCCGGCTGCTGGCCCTGACCCCGGGCAAGTACACGGGCATCGCCGACCAGCTGGTGGACCACCTCAAATGAGGCTCCTGCTCATCCGCCACGGCCAGACCCCCGGCAATGTCCTTGGCCAGCTGGACACCGCGCACCCGGGGCCCGGGCTGACAGAACTCGGCGAACGCCAGGCCGAGGCGCTGTCCCGCGTCCTGGCGAACGAGCGGATCGCCTCCCTTTACGCCTCCACCCTGATCCGGACGCAGATCACGGCCGCGCCCCTATCCCGGGTGCACGGGCTGGAAATCGAGGTGCTCCAGGGCATTCACGAGATCGAAGCCGGGTCGCTGGAGAAGATGACGGACCACGAATCGCACAAGCGGTACATGGGCACCATTTTTTCCTGGGCGGACGGCGACCTGGACCGCCGGATGCCTGACGGTCCCAGCGGCCGGGATTTCTTTGAGCGCTACGACGCCGCGATGGCTAAGATCGCTGGGCGGGAAAACGGTTCGGGGAACTCAGGATCCGTCGCCGTGGTCAGCCACGGCGCGGCCATCCGGGTGTGGGCCGGCATGCGGGCGGGCAACATCGGACCGGACTTCGCCATCAAGCACGCGCTGGACAATACCGGAATCGTGGCACTGGACGGCGACCCGGACAGCGGCTGGGAGCTCATCCACTGGGACGACAGCCCTGTGGGCGGCTTGGCGCTGGCGGATCCGACGGCGGAGGATCCCACGGGCCGTCTGGCGTAGCGGGCCCGTCAGTCCCCGGCGGGCGAAGCCTGCCCGCCGGGGACTGGACTGAACTGGACTGGACTGGACTGGACTGCTAACCGGAACGCGGCGATGATGAAAACAGGCGTGGGGACAGGATGGTCGGCCGCGGCAAGCGGTTGGGCCCGCGCCGTGGAGGCGCAGGCCCATGTCACGCAAATCGGTACACCCCGGGCACGCTCCCACCAGCGTCTTCCCCGGCTTCGATGAACAGTTCCTAGCGGCCTACTACGAGCACGCTGCGCCGGAGGACCTCCAAGGCTACAGTCCGGAAAACCTGGAGCAGCGCTCCAGGCACCATGCGGAACTTGCCGACAGCCGGCCGGCAGGCACGGCGGCAATCGACATCCTGAACGAAAGTGACGCCAGCGTCCTGCTGGTGGTTGCAGACTCCACACCGCACCTGATTCATTCGCTCACCGCGGAGCTGGCCCGCCAAAACGAGTCCATTCGTTTGCTGGTGCATCCCAATTTTCTGGTGCGGCGTGATCCGCGGACTGATCAGTTGGTGGAAGTACGGCATGGGTCCCCGCAGCCCGGACCGGCGGGCCGAATTGCCGGCATGCCCGTCAACGCGGCGACAGGCACCGACCAAGATCCGCCGGGGTGGAGATCCGAAACATGGGTGGCGGCAGAGATAGGCCGGCTGCCGGACTCGCGGGCCATCGCGGAACTCACCGCCAACGTGCGGCGTGTCCTGGCGGACGTCCAGCTGGTCGCCGATGACACTCCCGCCATCCACGCCCGTCTCGCACGCACCATCAACTCCCTGGACCGGCTGCCCGCCGGCACGGTGCCGACTCCTGAGCAGCTCGGTGAGCTCCTGGACTGGCTGGATCGCGGCAACTTCATGTTCCTGGGATACGGCGAATATGAATACCCGTCGGCGGACCGTCCGGATGTTGTGTCGTTGCTGCCCGGCGCGGGACTCGGCCTGCTCAGGGACGGGCGGCCGGAGGCCCGACAGCCTGTAACGGGACTGCCCCATCCGCAGGTCCTCACCATCTCCATTTCGGATCTGAGATCGTCCGTCCCCCGCCCGGCTTACCTGGATGAAATCCTCGTCCGGACGTTCAGCAGCGCCGGGAAGGCCACGGGAGAGGTCAGGTTTGTTGGCCTCTTCGCCCCGGGTGCCACGGGCCGGTCCGTGCGGCGCATCCCGGTCATCCGGGACAAGGTGCGCGCCATCCAGGAGCGCTTTGGCTTCACCGAGGCCTCCCACCCTGGCAAGCAGCTCATCACCGTCCTCGAGTCATTCCCCCTGGACGAGCTGTTCCACCGGGACCTGCATGAACTTGCCGGGCTCGCCCGTGAAATCCTGCGCCTGCAGGCCCACCACCAGACCCGGGTGTTCCTGCGCGCTGACAGCTACCGGCGTTTCATGACCGCGCTGGTATTCCTTCCCCGGCACAGGTATAGCACGGCCGTACGCCTCCGGATTGAGCACGAGCTTAAACAGGCCTGCGGGTCCTCCTCGCTCGAGTTCGAAGTCAGGCTAAGTGAATCCCCGATGGCCCGGGTCTTCTTCCGGATCCTGTTGCCCGCCGGTGGGATGCCCGACGTCGACCCCGCCGCAGTGGAGCGAAGCATTGTTAGCGCAACGCGGACGTGGGCCCAAGGCCTGGACGAGGCGCTCCGTGACAGGTTGCCGTCGGCGGAGGCCAGCCGTTTGTCGGCGCTGTGGTCCGCCGCCTTCCCGGCCAGCTACCGGGCTGATTTTGAAGTCGAGGACGCCGTCGAGGACATCAAGACGTTCGAGCGGTTCGATCTCGACGGCACGGGCGGGCGGCAGCTGAACGATCCCCAGCTGGCCGTCTATGTCCGCACCGATGCCTCCCCGACGCTGGCCGAAGACGCACGGATCCGGCTTTACCTGACCACCGCCCACAGCCTGACGCGGATCCTGCCGTTCTTCCACAATCTCGGACTGGAGGTGCTGAACCAACGGCCCTTCGATGTGGTGCGCGGGGGCGACCGGGCTCTGTTCCTCTATGACCTTGGCGTCCGGTACCCGGCCGGCGTGGATCCCGCCCGGACCAGCGGGCTGCTGGGGGATGCCTTCGGAGCTGCCATGCGCGGTGACTCAGAATCGGACCGCTTTGACGGCCTTGTCCTCCGGGAGGGCATCGAATGGCGGCAGGCGGCCATCCTGCGCAGCTACGCCAAGTACCTGCAGCAGTTGGGCACCACAACCTCCTACGGGTTCATGGCCGACACGCTGCTGGCCAATGCCCGGGCAACCCATGCTCTCCTGGCACTGTTCAGGGCCAAGTTTGATCCCGATCTGGAGGCGCCACGCCGGTTCAGGGACACCGACGCGGCCCGGAGGGACCTGCTGGCCGCGATCGAGGACATCCCCGTCCTCGACGCCGACCGGCTGCTGCGCACCTTCATGAACCTGGTGGAATCCACGCTCCGCACGAACTACTTCCAGGCCAGGCCCCACCTGAGTTTCAAGCTGAACCCTTCCGCGATCGCGGGTGCGCCGCTTCCCCGTCCCAAGTACGAAGTCTGGGTGTATTCGCCCCGCGTGGAAGGCGTGCACCTGCGCTTCGGGGCACTGGCAAGGGGTGGGTTGCGCTGGTCCGACCGAAGCGAGGATTTCCGCACCGAGGTTCTGGGCCTGGTCAAGGCGCAGAACGTTAAGAACTCGGTGATCGTACCCACCGGCGCCAAGGGCGGTTTTTATCCCAAACAGTTGCCGGACCCGTCCTTGGACCGCGACGCGTGGCTGACGGAGGGCCTGGAGTGCTACCGGATATTCGTCCGCGGGCTGCTGGATGTCACCGACAACCTGGTCGCCACCGCGCACGGCGAATCGGTGGTTCCCCCGCCGCGCGTGGTGCGGCACGACGTCGACGACTATTACCTTGTGGTGGCGGCGGACAAGGGAACGGCGTCATTTTCCGATGCTGCGAACGGTGTCGCGGCGGAGTATGGGTTCTGGCTGGGCGATGCCTTCGCGTCCGGCGGGACCGTGGGTTATGACCATAAGCAGATGGGCATCACGGCCCGCGGGGCCTGGGAATCGGTAAAACACCATTTCCGCGAGCTCGGGATGGACTGCCAGGAAGAGGACTTCACCGTAGCCGGCATCGGCGATATGGGCGGCGACGTCTTTGGGAACGGGCTGCTTCTCTCCCGCCACATCCGGCTGGTAGCGGCTTTCGATCACCGCCACATCTTCCTTGACCCGGCACCGGATGCGGAGGCCTCCTTCGAGGAACGGCGGCGGCTCTTTGCCCTCCCCCGCTCGTCCTGGGCGGACTACGATCCAGCGCTGATCAGCGACGGCGGTGGTGTCCACTCCCGCCGTGCCAAGTCCATCGTCATTACCGAACAAGTCAGGAGCTCACTCGGCCTGGAACCGGGCACCGTGTCGCTGCCGCCCCATGGATTGCTTCAGGCCATTCTCCGGGCGCCCGTGGACCTCCTGTACAACGGAGGCATCGGAACTTATGTCAAGGCCTCGTCGGAGTCCAGCGCGGAGGTTAGCGACAAGGCCAACGACCCTGTCAGGGTCAACGGCAATGAGGTGCGGGCGAAGATCATCGCCGAGGGCGGGAACCTGGGAATCACGCAGCTCGGGCGGATTGAGGCCGCCTTGTCCGGCGTCCTGCTCAATACCGATGCGATCGACAACTCGGCGGGCGTGGACTGCTCGGATCATGAGGTAAACATCAAGATCTTCGTGGACCGGATGATCGCGGCGGGAAAGATGCCGCCGTCGGATCGCACCGGCTTCCTGCAGTCCCTCACGGACGAGGTGGCCCGTCTTGTCCTGGCCAACAACGCGGACCAGAATGTCCTGCTTATCAACGACCGGCACTTGGTGCGGGAGTGGAGTCCGGGCTTCGAACGGACCATGGATTGGCTGGAGAACGCCACCGACCTTGACCGCAGGCTGGAGGGCCTGCCAAGCAACGAACAACTCCGGGCACGGCTGAAATCAGGGGAGGGCCTGACCGCGCCAGAGCTGTCGGTGCTGGCGGCATACGCCAAGATCGAACTGGCGGCGGAACTCAACGCCAGCGACCTTGCCGAGGACCCGTGGTTCCGCCGCGTCCTCCGCGGCTATTTCCCGCCCCAGCTGTCCGAGCGCTTTGAAGCAGAGCTGGAAGATCATCCGCTGCGCCGCCAGATCGTGTGCACCGTGGTGGCAAACGACATGATCAACCTCGGCGGAATCACGTTCGCCTTCCGCGCCGTCGAGGAAACGACGGCGACGGCCGCCAGCGTTGCCAGGGCCTTCGTGGTGACGCGGGAGGCCTACGACCTGCCGTGGATCGTCAACCGGCTGGCCACACTCCCCGCCGGATATCCGAACGACTACGTCGCCGAAGCGACCCTGCACATGCGCAGGGTCCTCGACCGGGCCACGCGGTGGTACGTGACGCACGACCATCGCGACCAGCCGGTGGACGAGGCCCTGGGCAGGATCATGCCCACACTGGAGATGCTGCGGACCTGCACCTTGGACTACCTCCGGGGCTCCGACCTGGACCGCGCGCAAGAGCGGCTCGCGCATTGGGACGCCGTGGGGATGCCCCGTGAGCTGGGCCTGCGCTTCTCGGACCTGCTGGAGAGCTTCGGGCTGCTGGACATCTCCCTGATCTCTGAACAGGTCCGTGAACCGATCGCCACCATCGCCGACGTGTACTACGCGGTGTTCCAGCGAATCGGAGCCGCGAACCTGCTGCTCAGCATCACCGACCTGCCGCGGCACAGCCGCTGGGACGCCCTCGCACGGGCCGCCTTGCGCGATGATGTGTATTCCGCCGTAGCGGACATGACTGTCTCTGTGATGGAGACTGCCCGAGGCCCCGGCGCCGCAGACAACGGCACGTCCGATTCCGTGGAGCGCATCGTGGTGTGGGAACGCGGGCATCAGGAGCAGCTGGGACGGATCAAGGACACCTTCGCGGAAGTGACCAAACCGGGGCAAGTGGATATCGCCTCGATCTCCGTGGCGCTGAAACTCCTGCGGACACTCGTGCGCCGCTAGGCAGCGGCCGTCCCCAAGCCCACCCGGAAGTCGAGCCGAAAGATGGAACTGCACCGCCATCCATCCATACACAGTTCTCCCGACTCTTACCGGCAGGAAACACGGCCGAAACGGCTGGTGCCTAGCCTTGGACTGCATAACACTTCGGCGAATCGAGGCAGTCATGCAGACCAATCCGCGGCTCAACATCCGTCAGGTCACCTGGGCGAATCCCGTCGGTGCGGACCTGAGGGCCGCCCAGCAGGCGGAACTCGAGGCCCGCTTCGGCCGGCCGGACCACGAACCCGGCCCGCCGCCGTCGGAAGCGGACACGGCGGTGTTCCTGGTGGCACACGACAAGGCCTCCGGCCAGCCGGTGGGCTGCGGCGGCCTTCGCATGCTGGACGCCCGGACCGCCGAAATCAAGCGCCTCTACGTGCTGCCCTACACCCGCGGCTCCGGAGTGGCGAGTTCCATCCTGGCGGCCCTAGAAGCCCACGCCCACGCGCTGGGGATCACCACCCTGACTGCGGAGGCGGGCTCGGTGCAGACCGACGGACGGCAGTTCTACGAGAACTCGGGCTTCGTCCCGGTGCCGAACTTCGGACCGTATATCGGCGTGGAGCACTCGTATTGCTACGCGAAGCCGATCGATTCGCACAGCGCCGCGCACACCGCCATGGCGTGAGGCCGCGCGGCACCGCACACCGGCAGCGCGGACCGGCGGCGCGGACCGGCGCCGTCACAGAACGCCGGGCCGTTCCGGAGTGGGCTAACCTCGCACTATGGAATCGGCCGACATCACTTTCCGCACCCGCAAATGGGTGCGGCCAGAGGACCTCAACGCCAATGGCACCCTGTTCGGCGGGAGCCTGCTGAAGTGGATCGACGAAGAGGCTGCGATTTACGCCATCCTGCAGCTGGGCAACGGCCGGGCCGTCACCAAGTACATTTCGGAAATCAACTTCGTCAGCTCCGCCGTCCAGGGCGACCTGATCGAAATGGGCCTGACCGCTACCCGCTTCGGCCGGACGTCGCTGAGCATGCGCGCCGAGGTCCGGAACATGATCACCCGCCGCAGCATCCTCACGATTGAGGAGATCGTCTTTGTGAACCTGAGCCCGTCCGGGAAACCGGAGCCGCACGGATACACCGAAATCACCTATGACCGGGACCGGATTCCGACGCACCACCTGACCGAGACCCTGGATCAGGACTAGGCCAGAGCGCACGGATTGTTTGGTCAGGTCCAGAAGTCGTCTGCCTTGGCCGTATCCTCGAAGAACTCCCGCCCTTCGGTGATCTTTCCGTCGCGGACCACAAACGTGATGACGGTGGCCATGTCCAAGGTCTTGCCGTTGTTTTGTGCGCGGGTCTTCTGGATGGCGACGGTGTACTTTTCCCCGCCGACGATGTCCTCGAGGTCTGCCTGGAAGGAACCCTGGGTGCGCGCGCCCAGTTCACCGAAGTACGCCAGGACCGCGTCCCGGCCCTGTTTTGTTCCGGACAGCACGCCGCTTCCGGCAACGTGCCAGACTGCGTCCTCCGCGAACATCTCGCTGAGGGTCGCCATATCCCCTGCGTTGAAGGCCGTGTACCCGCGTCGGACCAGTTCAACATTCTCTGCGGTTCCCATGATCGTGCACCTCTCCGTCATCTTTGTCGGGTCATGCTGGGACGGTTCAAGGGTAGTCCTGGCCCCGGTGGCTGTCGATGGAAAATATGCACCGCGGAAGAACCCTCCGGGAGGACTTCGGACTCGGCCCTACCGCTCGCCCGTCCAGCCCGTATAGGCCTCCGCCAGATAGGCCCGGCCATGGCGGGATGACACCACGGACCGGAGCTCGCCAAGCTGGCGGGCCCGGGAAAAGTCGTCGGCGTCGGCCGCCGTGTGCAGCATGGAGGTCATCCAATAGGAGAACTGCTGGGCTTTCCACACCCTGCCAAGCGCGTGGTCGCTGTAGGCATCCAGGAGCGCGGTGGAGCCGGTCGAGTAGAAGCTGTCGAATCCATCGAAGAGGACTTTGACGTCGTTCAGCGCCAGGTTCAGCCCTTTGGCCCCGGTGGGCGGCACGGTGTGCGCGGCGTCGCCGGCGAGGAACAGCTTGCCGTGCCGCATGGGGGCCTGGACAAAACTGCGGAACTTCAGGACGGTCTTCTCGATCACGGGCCCTTCCTTCACCTCGAAGCCGTTGCCGTTGACGCGGCTGCGGAAGGCGTCCCAGATGCGTTCTTCGTCCCAGTTATTGGCGTCCTCGCTGGGGTCGCACTGGAAGTACATCCGTTGCACCGTCTCGGTTCGCTGGCTGATCAGGGCGAAACCGTTCGCCGAGTTGGCGTAGATCAGCTCGGCGGAGCTGCGCGGGGCCTCGGCCAGGATGCCGAACCAGGCAAAGGGGTATTCGTGGAAGTACCGTTTGCGCCGTGCCTCGGGGATCTGCGCGCGGCAGTGGCTGCGTGAACCGTCCGCGCCGGCGATGAAGTCGGCCTGGAGCTCGTAGTCGACGCCCTCCTCGTCCGTGAACCAGACCTTGGGCGCGTCCTCGATGTCATGGATGGTGGCCTCCTTGACGGCGTACCGGACGTCCCCGCCGTCGGCCTTCCGCCGTGCCGAGAGATCCAGGAACACATCCGTCTGCGGGTAGAGCCACACCGATTCGCCGACGAGGTCCTGGAAGTCGATCCGGTGGCTTTCGCCGTTGAAGCGCAGTTCGATGCCGTCATGGCGGTCGCCCTCACGCAGCACGCGGTCGGAGACACCGCTGTCTACAAGCAGGTTGACCGACCCGTGCTCCAGGATGCCGGCGCGGACCGTTTCGGAGATCTCCTGGTGGCTGCGGAGCTCGACGACGATGGATTCGATGCCGGCTTTGGCCAGCAGGTGGGCCAGCATGAGCCCCGCCGGGCCGGCGCCCATGATCGCTACCTGGGTGGTGATGACTTTCCGCTGTGCCATGTGCGTCTCGCTTCGTCGCGGGGTCCGGGCGGTCCCGGAGCCGTATTCGTGGTCCGGCTAACAGTGTGCCCCCGCAGGCGTAATGCACGTTACATGGATCCCGTTGAATGGAATCCGCCAGCTTCGCGGGGCTCGCCAAGCCGCCGCCCGATTCCGCGGGCCGCGGTCTGGAGGGCCGGGATCAGCGCCTGCAGGCGCATCTCACGGAGGGGAACCACGACGCCGAGGGCCGCCACGGCCCGCTTGCGGCGGTCCAGCACGGGGACGGCGATGCCCCATGTGTCCGCATCGACGACGCCGGCCAGCTGCGCATAGCCCTGGCGGACGGCCTCACCAAGGAGGGCCCGGAGCTCGGCCGGGGCCAGCCGCCCGGCCGGGTCGCTGAACGCTCCGAGATACTCGGCCTGGACGGTGGCGGGCTGGTTGGCCATCAGCACCAGACCGGCGGAGGACACGTGCACGGGCATCCGGCCCGCCACCTGCGCACGGTTGACTGCGGAGCCCCGGCGGGACAGCCGCTCCACAAAGAGCACCTCGGCGCCGTCCAGCACGGCGAGATTCACGTTTTGGTTCAGCACCTGCTGGATGTCCTCCATAAACGGCAGGGCCGCCTGGCGGAGCTCCAGGGTGGGCGAACTGCGGTTGGCGAGCTCCCAGAGCCGCAGGCCCAGGCTGACCGAACCGCCGGGGCCGACGTCGAGCAGGCCGTGGCCGGCAAGCTGCCGGGCCAACCGGTGCGCGGTGGTCACGGGAAGTTGCGCCCTCGCGGCCAGCTCCGAGAGCTGCAGCGAGGTGACACCCTCCGGAAAGGCCGCAATCAGCCGCAGGACGCGGTCCACCACCGAGTCGCCGGAGTTCGAATTGGCCATCACACCCCTTCCGTTGAATGGGTTTAAGTGTCCCACCCAACACCCTCGGGCGATAGGACTCTCACAACAGGAAGAGGCAGGCCAGCAGGGCCCGGCCACACGGAATCCCGTAGATACTAGCTCGTCAGGCGTCGCCAGGCGCCGGGCGCCAGCACGACGGCGATGCCGACGGCGGCCCCGATGATCGTTTCGACGATTCTGTCGCGGAGCAGGATGCCGGGCGGGATGGGTGCCACGAGCAGCGTCGAGGTCAGGGCCAGGGGCGTGACAAAGACCTGCGCCAGCATGTACTGCCGCGCGATGAACATTTCGGCACCGAACTGGCACGTGGCGATCACCAGCACTGTCTGCCAGGGGTTCGGCTGCAGGAGCAGGATCCCGGCAAGCAGGACCAGCCCCAGGGCGGTCCCGGCGATGCGCTGCAGGCCCCGGCTGACCCGGTGCCGCGTGGTGTGGCCCACGAGCGGGACGACGGCGGCCACCATCGCCCAGTAGTTGTGGCCAACGCCGAGCCATTCGCCGGCCAGGGTCCCCAGCGTGCCCGCCAGGCCTGCCGCCACGAGGTAGCCCCCGCTTTCCTGCCACGCGGCGCGCTTCTGGCCCGGCGTCAGCCTTAGGGGTTCCGGCCACACCCATGGGGTCCGGCGGCTCCTGGCCACACGCGATGACAGCCCGATGAGCAGGGAGAACGCGACCGTCAGCACCGCCACCAGCATGGCCTGCCACAGCGGCGGCTGGTTCGGGATTGAGGCGATGGCCGCGAACGCGAAGATATGGAAGAGCGAGCCCGAGGGACGAAGGCGCCACAGGGCGACCACCAGGGAACAGGCGCCGGCCACCAGGGTTGTGGTCCCGACCAGGACCCAGGTGGTGCCCGCCGCCGACAGCCCTGCAAGAGCGTCCACACGCGCGGTGAGGGCGGCCAGGAACATCACCAGGAGCATCAGGCCACCGGCCCGCACCTGGAGATTCAGCCGCCGGGCGTGCGGCTCATTGCGGCCATAGATCCCGGTGAAGGCGCCGAAGGAGGCAAAGATTGCCAGGTCGAGGCGGTCCAGCAGCACCAGGGTGATCAGCGGAACGAACACCCCGATGGCGCAGCGGAGGGCAACCTGGTGGTCCTTGTTGGCCGGCGCGATGGTGAGCATCCCGGCGAGCAGCTTCACAGTGCCGGTCCCACGGGGCCAGTGTCGCAGCGCCCGCTCCACGGCCGGATTAGTCCCTGGCAGGCATTCATGGGCTTGTCATCACGGGTTGGGGGTCCCTTTCGCAGCGGTCGGAATGGTACGACGGCGTCACTGGCATCCACGACGGATGTTACTCCGGAAGCCCGCGGCTGACGCATCGAATCCCGTTCATCGGGATCGGCCGCGCGCCCCGCGGGGTGGTAGCGTCTAGCTGTACTGCGCCGGGACGTTGTTGACACTTTGGGCTTGAAAACGAGGAGGACCTCCGGGCTTAGTGGAGCTGTCTAGTTCACACACTTTGCGCTCGGAGGTCCTCGTGTCCCACGTTAATGCCCGACTGACAGTTCATGGAAGACGCCTG
>NZ_JBFRGZ010000026.1:0-50892 GCF_052115605.1 Arthrobacter sp. 2MCAF15
GGACCCCGCTGCCGCCGCCAGAACCCGGCACCAGCGCCCCGGCACCCCCCGGCACCCTACCGCCGCCGGAAGCCGACACCAGGGCCCCGGCACCCCGCCAACCGGCCCCACGCCGCACCGGACAGGGACCCCGGCACCTCCCGGACACCCGCCCCGGACACCGGGACGGACACCCCGACAACCGGCCCCCACACACCACCGGCACGCCTTCCGGCACCTCCATTGGTCGCGGAAAGTTCGCCAGTGGGGATCCGGGCGGAGGCGTCGGCGGACCTCGCCGAAATGGAGCAGGCAGCGAGGCGTCCGCTCTCGGCGCAATTTCACCTGCGATCGGCGCCGATTCCAGTGATTTTCCCCAAAAAACGCCGAAAACACGCGGAATTTGCCACCTCGAAGGCGCCAAGCTGGTAAGTTTTCGAACAGTGGTTTGTACGCATGCCGTGTGCAGGCTCCAGAAATCATGACCGTCCAGGAGGACATAAATGGCTAAGAACCGTAGTGAACTTGTTGCAGAGGTAGCAGGCAAGGCCGGCACCAGCCAGGCAGCAGTCAACTCCGTGCTCGACGCACTGTTCGAGGTCTTCGAGACCTCTGTCGCCGCGGGCGAAAAGATCACCATCCCGGGTTGGCTCGCCGTCGAGCGCACCGACCGTGCAGCTCGCACCGGCCGCAACCCGCAGACCGGCGAGACCATCCAGATTGCCGCTGGCCACAGCGTCAAGCTGACCGCCGGCTCCAAGCTGAAGGCTGCAGTCGCCAAGAAGAAGTAGTCTTCTTCCCAGGCTTCAAAGGAGCGGCAACCCTCGGGTTGCCGCTCCTTTTGCGTCCCCCGGCCGTTTTGCGGGCCCGCTCCGCTCGGACCGGACCTCCGGCGCCGATTCGCTGCGCAGGGCGGCGTAGCGGACAATGGAGGTGTGCCTTCCGCAGCAAATCCCACGCCCACAACCTCAGCGCCCGTCCCCCCGGGGGACGCACGCGGCCCTGGTCCCGGTCCAGGCGGGGTTGGCCGGCCGTGGCTGATCGCAGGCCTTGGCGCGTTGTTCGTGGGACTGGCCGCGGCTCTCATCTTTTCCGGCGCTGCAGCCGCCCGCGAAGTCTCGGACCCGGGTGCGCTGGTGCGCTGGGGGCTGCCGGTGAGCAAGGCTGTCCACAACGTCGCCGTGGCCACCGTGATCGGCGGACTCATCTTCGCCGTCGGGATCCTGCCGATGAACAGGAACGGCACCCGGTCCAAGGACCGGGACGCCCCGGAGCACCCGGCCTTCAGCCGGGCGCTGGCCGTTGCCGCGGCGGCGGGCGCCGTCTGGACCCTCTCCGCTATAGCCGTGCTGGTGCTCGGCTATTCGGACATTGCAGGGCAGGGCCTATCCGGGGATCCGGAATTCACCCGCTCGCTCGTGTACTTCATGACGGATATCGAAACGGGACGCGCCTGGCTGGCTGTCGTGATCATCGCGGCCGTTGTCACCACCGCCCTTTTCGGCGTACGGTCCCGCGGAGGCCTGGCATTGACGCTGGTCCTTTCGCTGATCGGGCTGGTCCCCGCTGCGCTGATCGGACACTCCTCAAGCTCCAGTGACCACGAGGGCGCCATCAACTCGCTCGGCCTGCACCTGGTGGGCGTCTCGGCGTGGGTGGGCGGCATCATCATGCTGGCAGTGCTCTCGGGCGTGCTGGGCGGCGCAGGTGCCGGCAGCCGCAACTCAGGGGCCCCTTCCGGAACTGCGGACATCACCGAGCCAACCCTGCGCCGGTTCTCCTCCCTGGCGGGCTTCGCTTTCATCCTGGTCTTCGCCTCCGGCGTGATCAACACCAGCATCCGCCTCACCTCCTGGGCCGACCTCTTTGGATCGGCCTACGGGCAACTGATCCTCGCCAAGACGGCGGCGGTCCTGGTGCTCGGCGGCATCGGGTTCATGCACCGCCGCTGGGTCATCCCGCAGCTGGGCAACCGCGCCATGGGAAGCTCCGCCCGCCGTGTGCTGTGGCAGCTGGTGATCGTGGAGCTGCTCGTCATGGGAGTGACGTCCGGGATCGCCGTGGCGCTGGGCCGCTCTGCCCCGCCGCAGCCCACCACTTTCGCCCCCGACGCGTCGCCGGCCTTCATCCTCTCCGGCTACGAGCTGCCCCCGGAACTGACGCCGGAACGCTGGCTCACGGAGTGGCGGCTCGACTGGCTCTGGATCGCCGTCGCCATCTTTGGCCTCGCGGCCTATGCCCTCGGTGTCCGGAAGGTGCTGAAACGGGGAGACTCCTGGTCCTGGTTCCGGACCATCAACTGGGTGATCGGCCTCATGGTCCTCACCTACGTGACCTCGGGCCCGCCGTCGGTCTATGGCAGGGTCCTGTTCTCGGCGCACATGGTGGACCACATGGCCCTGACCATGGTGGCCCCCATCTTCCTGGTCCTCGGCGCCCCCGTGACGCTGGCGCTCCGGGCACTCACGCCGCGGCGCGACAGCTCCCGCGGACCACGCGAGTGGCTACTGATCTTCATCCACTCGAAGTTCTCGCAACTGGTGACCCACCCGCTGTTCGCCGCCGCCAACTTCGCCGGCTCGATCGTGCTCTTCTACTACTCGGACGCGTTCGGCTACGCGATGCGGGACCACGTGGGCCACGAACTGATGAACCTGCACTTCGCCCTCACCGGCTACATCTTCGTGCTCACCATGATCGGCACGGACCCGTTGCCGCGCCGCGCACCGTATCCCATGCGGCTGCTGATCCTGCTGGCCACCATGGGCTTCCACGCGTTCTTCGGCGTCGCCATCATGGGCGGCACCGGGCTGCTGGCCGCAGACTACTTCGGCAACCTGGGCCGGACGTGGGGAGTCAGTGCCCTGCTGGACCAGCAGATGGGCGGTGCCGTGGCTTGGGGCATCGGTGAAGTGCCAACCCTGCTGGTGGCGATCGGCGTCGCCGTCATGTGGTCCCGCTCCGACGCGCGGGAGTCCAAGCGCACCGACCGGGCGGCGGACAGGAATAACGACGCCGATCTCACTGCTTACAACGATATGTTTGCCAAGCTGGCCGAGCGCGACGCCAGGCTTGCCGAACGCAATTCAAAGCTGGAAGGACGCTCATGACCGAAACCGTACGCACCCACCTCCGGGTCCGGGCCTCCGAGCTTGTGGGCCGCAACTGGCTGAACACCGGCGGCAAATCCCTGGACCTCGAATCCCTGCGCGGCAAGATCGTCCTGCTGGATTTCTGGACGTTCTGCTGCATCAACTGCCTGCACGTCCTGGACGAACTCCGCCCGCTCGAGCAGGAGTACTCCGATGTCCTTGTGACCGTTGGCGTGCATTCGCCCAAATTCGAGCACGAAGCCGATCCCGTGGCGCTGGCCGCCGCCGTCGAACGCTACGAGATCCGCCACCCGGTCCTGGACGACCCGGAACTGGACACCTGGAAGGCCTACACGGCCCGGGCGTGGCCGACCCTGGTGGTCATCGATCCCGAGGGCTACATCGTGGCTCACCTCTCCGGCGAGGGCCACGCCGACGGCCTCGCGGTGCTCATCCCCGAACTCATCGCCGAGCATGAGGCCAAGGGCACCCTGCACCGCGGCGACGGCCCCTACGTGGCGCCGGAGCCGACGTCGGGCACGCTACGCTTCCCGGGCAAGGCTCTGTACCTTCCTGCCGGCCGTGGCGTCGGAAGCGCTGGGGACGGGTCGTGGCTGGTGACCGATACAGGCCACCACCGGCTCGTGGAGCTCTCCACCGACTTTGAGACGGTTCTGGCCACGTACGGCTCCGGCGACAAGGGCCACGCCGACGGCAACGCAGCCACCGCCAGGTTCAACGAACCGCAGGGCCTGGTGCTGCTGCCCGAGCACGTCGCAGCGGACACCGGCTACGACGTCGTGATTGCCGACTCCGTGAACCACCGGCTCCGCGGGCTGTCCCTCGCGGACGGAACCGTCCGGACACTTGCCGGCAACGGCGTGCAGCGGCTGCTGGAAACGGGCCCGGCCCGGGTGGACGAGGAAGGCGCAGCCTACGGTTCCCGGCTCGAGGCGGACCCGCTTGCGGTATCGCTGAGTTCCCCGTGGGATGTCGTCTGGTCCACCAAACTGAACGCCGTGGTGGTGGCGATGGCTGGCGTGCACCAGATCTTCAGTTTCGAACCCACCTCCGGCGCCGTGAAGATCATCGCTGGCAACGGCCTCGAAGGGCTCCTGGACGGCCCGGCCGCCGAAGCCTGGTTTGCCCAGTCCTCCGGCCTGGCCGAAGACGCCGACGGCAACATCTGGGTGGCTGACTCCGAGACCTCCGCCCTGCGCAAACTCGTCATTGAYGACGCCGGCACCATCACCGTCGAGTCGGCGGTAGGCAAGGGCCTGTTCGACTTCGGTTTCCGCGACGGCGCCGCCGCCGAAGCGCGGCTGCAGCACCCGCTCGGCGTGACGGTGCTTCCCGACGGCTCCGTGGCCATTGCCGACACCTACAACGGCGCAGTCCGCCGCTACGACCCCGCAACTGGCACGGTCTCCACACTGGCACGCGGGCTGTCCGAGCCCTCGGACGTGATTGTGGATCACACCCACGTTGCCGGGGCCGAACCGCTGCTGGTGGTGGTCGAGGCCAACAAGCACCAGCTCGTCTACGTGCCCATCCCGAAGGAAGCCCAGCAGGTGGACGAGGGCGCCGCCCAGACCCACCGGCCCAAGAGCCCTGTGGCGCCCGGGCTGCTCGAACTGGCCGTGCGCTTCACGGCGCCCACCGGACAGAAACTGGACGACCGCTGGGGCGATCCCACTCAGCTGAAGATCTCCTCCACCCCGCCCGAACTGCTGGTCTCCGGCGGCGGGACGTCCGTGGGTCTCCTGCGCACCCTGGAACTTTCCTCCGACGTTCCCGAGGGCGTCCTGCACATCACCGCCCGCGCGGCGGCGTGCGACGGCCCCGAAGACGCCGACGGCGAGATCCCGGACCACGCTGCCTGCCACCTGTACCAGCAGGACTGGGGAATCCCCGTCCTCCTGCAGGCCGACGGCGACACCGAGCTGGTCCTGGACCTGCGCGGAATGGACTGAGCCGCAACACCTGGCCGCTGCGCCAAGGCTGATCAAAAGGCTGCTGTCTGTGACCTCGCGTCACGGACAGCAGCCTTTTGGCTTTCTTCGGGCTGTGACGACGCGGAATCCCGCGGCCCGGCGCCGGCGGGGGCTTCAAAAAGACTGCCCGGCGTGACACGGGATTATCCACATACGGCCGCCGGACGGGGGCGCGCCTGCTTCGACGGGCGAATCATGGGTCAATGGATGTCCCTACGGCCTTGACCATCTGCGGGGGAGCGGCCCGGCGGCCCGCCCTGGCCCGGTTGGGCGTCGACGACGCCGCGCTGCGGCGGGCGGTGAGGGCCGGCGTCGTGCAACCATCGCGCGGACTGTATGCGCTTCCGACGGCGGACCCCGACTATGTTGCGCTGCTCCAGCGCAGGCAGCTGCTCACGTGTGTGAGCGCCGCGCCGTTCTACGGGCTGTGGGCGTTGGAGCGGCCCGGGCCCGGGCATGTGTACCACCGGCGCGGGGGTGCGGCAGGCGGGGAGCCGGGGCACGGCAGACTGCTGTTCGCCCCGGATCCGCACCGGCCGGTTGCGGCCCTGGGTGATGTCCTCATCCATGCGCTGAGGTGCCTGCCGTTCCGCGAGTCCCCGGTGATGGTGGAGTGCGCGGTCGGCAGGGGGGATATGACGCTGGACTTCCTGGGACGGCGACTGCCCGGGACGCGCAATGGCCGGGCCCGGGAGGTCCTGAATTGGGTGGACCGCGGCGCGGAATCGCTGCTCGAAACCCTGGCGCGAACCTATTTCCGGCAAGCCGGTATCCGCGTGGAAGCGCAGGTGCACATCGGCGGCGTCGGCTCCCTTGATTTGCTGCTTGAGGGCAGGCTGATAGTGGAGCTCGACGGACGCCATCACGGCGAATGGGCTCAGGTGAAGAAAGACCAGCGCCGCAACAACCGCTCCGTGGTCTGAGGATTTGTGGTGCTCCGCTACTACTATGCGGACGTGGTGCACAACCCGGCGGACATGGTGGCGGAGGTCCTCGCTGTCCTTGCCGGCGTCACGGCGCCCGGGTAGGCGTCACGGCCGGCAGGTTTTCTGGCACCGAGCGAGAAGGAATCCGCGGATTTGCCGGGGAGCCGGGCCAGCGAGGGGTTCAAAGTCTGCCCTGCGTGACAGGAAGGGGCCCGGCGCCGGGAATCAGCCAGGGTTCCGGGAGTTAGCCGGGGGCCTAGTAGTTCAGCTGCGGGGTGAGCTTGACGGTGTCGCCGTCGATGTCCAGGCGGGTGGTGAAGCTGAAATCGTGGACACTGTCGATGTCGGATACGGCGCCCGAGAACAGGTCCACCTGGCGGCCCTGGATCCGGGCCTTGCCGTCCAAGGGGGACACGACCCAGCGGCCGCCGAACGGCTCGATGCTGACGGTGGGGTAGTCCGTGATGCTCCAGTGGATGGTCCCGTCGATCACCCGGTTGTTCGTGGCGTGATAGAACGGGCAGTCGGGCTGCAGCTTCTGCTGCTTGTCGGCCTCCTGGGCGCAGGAGTCCAGGAAGTCCTTGACCTTGCCGCTCACGGCGTCCTTGAGGGCGCCGGTGGCCTCAGTCAGCAGGTTCAGCGAGGCCGGGTGCGCTTCCTCTCCGGCGACGGTGGCCCGGGTGGGCGGGGCTGAGAAGTACTGGCCGTTCAGAGAGGCCTCGTACTCGCCGGGGTAAAAGACCGCGAAGGAGTTGCGGCCGTTGGGCATGTTCACCGGAACGCCGTTGACGGTTGCCTCGCTGGAGTTGACCACCGTGACGTCCAGGACGGGCAGCGCAGCGGGGACGAAAGACCATTTGTGGAAGAACAGCCACTCGGTGCCGGAACGCTCCAGCAGGAACTCGGTCCGCAGCCGGCTGCCATCGATGGTGTAGTCCATGGGCACCATCACCCGGTTGGCGCCGCGCTCTTCGGCGTCGCCGAGCTTGACGTCGGAGATGCGGGAGGCCGCGGTTTGCAGGGCGGTTCCGTCGAGCATCGCCGGGTTGCTGTCCGGCACGGAGGCGCGCAGCAGGCCCAGGGCTTTTTCGCCCTCGCCTTTTTGCAGGGCGCTGAGATATTCGCGGACGGGCTGCTGCGGCCCGGCAATGGAGTCGTTCACCAGGTTGATCGACACAATGGCTCCGGCCACGGCAAGCATCAGTCCCAGCAGCCACGCTGCTGCGATTTTGACCAAGGCCTGACTCATCTGCACGATTCTTACGTTACCTGCACCCCACAGGAATCTCCGTGTCAAGGACCGCCTCTGTGACGCGGACCATGCCGGCCGCCGGCCGATTAGAAGGCCCCGGACCTCCGGCGGGCCGCAACAGCAGTCATCCGCTAGCGGCGGCGGCGCTTCGAGGAAGTGCCAAAGACGCCGCGCAGCAGTTCCCGGCCGAGTTGGGTCCCCAGCGAGCGGGCCATGCTCTGGAGGCCGCCGCCCAGGGCCCCCGCGAGGTCGCCGCCGAAGCCGCCGCCTGTGGGCTGTGCCGGCCGGGGGGCACGCCGCTCGGGCGCCTCCCCGTATTCGGGCGGCATCCCTGGTGCCGGCGCAGGACTGCTGCTGGTTCGGCTGCTGGGACGGCCGAGGACTTCTTCCTCGATCCGTCGGGCTTCGGCGTCGATGGCGTTCGGGTCCAGTCCGCCGGCGGTGGCCCCTCCCTGGGTCCCGGCACCCGCACCGGCGCCCTGCTGAGCGGTCCCGGCGGCCGGCCCGGTGGGGGCGGCGCCCTTCCCGGTGATCTTCTCGTACGCCGAGATGTTGTCGACGGCGGTGCCGTACTTGGGCAGGAGGGCGGAGGCAGCGACCGTGCTGGAAATCAGGGCATCGGTGCTGGGACCCATGACGGACTCCGGGGCGCGGAGCCGGGTCAGGGCCACGGGCGTCGGCGCGCCCTTTTCGTTCAAGACTGTGATGACGGCCTCGCCGATGCCGGCGGTGGTGAGGGTCTCCTCGAGGTCGTAGTCGCTGGTGGGAAAGGTGGAGACGGTGGCCTTGAGTGCCTTGGCGTCCTCCGGGGTGTAGGCGCGGAGTGCGTGCTGCACCCGGTTTGCCAGCTGGCCCAGGACGTCCGCGGGGACATCCTTGGGGGTCTGTGTCACGAAAAAGATCCCGACGCCCTTGGACCGGATGAGCCGGACGGTAGTGGTGATGGCGTCGAGAAAGGCCTTCGAAGCGCCGTTGAACAGCAGGTGCGCCTCATCCAGGAAGAACACGAGCTTGGGCTTGTCGAGGTCTCCGGCCTCAGGCAGGTCCTCGAAGAGATCTGCGAGCAGCCACATGAGGAATGTCGAGAACAGCATCGGCTTGGTCTGCAGGGTGGGCAATTCCAGGCAGCTCACCACGCCGCGGCCGTCAGGTGCGGTCCGCAGCAGTTCGGCGGTGTTGAACTCGGGTTCGCCGAAGAACTTCTCCATGCCCTGCGCCTCGAGGTTGATCAGTTCGCGCAGGATCACGCCGGCGGTGGCCTTCGAGAGGCCGCCGAGTTCCTCGAGCGCGTCCTTGCCCTCGGCCGAGGTCAGGAACTGGATCACCGCACGCAGGTCCTTGAGGTCGATCAGCTCCAGGTTGTTCTTGTCCGCGAAATGGAAGACCAGCTGCAGGCTGGATTCCTGGGTCTCGTTCAGGTCCATGACCCGGGAGAGCAGGATGGGGCCGAAGGAAGTGATGCTGGCGCGGACGGGTATGCCCTGTCCGTCGCCGCCGAGGGCCAGGAACTCCACCGGGAAGGTCTTCCCCGACCATGCCTGGCCGATGCTCTCAGTGCGTGCCAGGAGCTTCTCGCTGCCTGTGGCGGCGGTGGCCAGCCCGGAGAGGTCGCCCTTTATGTCGGCCAGGAACACGGGCACGCCCGCCGTGGAAAGCTGTTCGGCCATCATGTGGAGCGTGACTGTCTTGCCGGTGCCCGTTGCCCCGGCCACAAGGCCGTGCCGGTTCATCATCGCGAGCGGCAGCCGGACGGGCGCGTCCTTGTGGAGTTCGCCGTCTACGATTGCCGCCCCGAGCTCGATCGTCGGGCCGTCCAGGGTGTAGCCCTTCTGGATCGTGGCGACTTTATCTGCAGTGGATTTGATGGCCATGCGGTTAGCTTAGCCGGGTCCGGGGTTCCCAGACCCGGCTCAGGCCGGCCTATTCGGCGGTGGCGAGTTGTGTGACCGTGTCGGCGGCGCACCGGCGCCGTGACAGAATTACGCCACCGATTTGCTTTTCTTGCTTTAGACTGTGGCATGCCCAACTCGCTCCCTCGCATCGTACTGGCCTTTGTCGTAACCCTCTGCCTTGTCTTCCTGGGTGGAGGCGCTGCCTCGGCCGCCACGGCCACCTCCCCGGGACCGGGCATCGACGTGTCCTGGCCGCAGTGCGGCAAGACGCTGCCTAAGCAGCCCGCTTTCGCGGTCGTCGGCGTCAACTACGGCCTGGCCAACAACACGAACCCGTGCCTGGCAAGCCAGCTGGCCTGGGCGAACACAGCGAAGTCTCCAGCAGCGACGTCGCAGCCGCGGGTGGCCCTGTACGTCAATACGGCCAACCCCGGCCTGAAGGGGTCCTGGTGGCCCAAATCGAACACCTACAACGGGGTGAAGGTGACCAACCCCTACGGCAACTGCGCCTTGGGGTCGTTCAAAGCTTGCTCCTACATGTACGGGTGGGCCAAGGCGTCCGACGACGCCAGGCGCCGCGGCGTCAGCAACCCTCAGACCTACCTCTGGTGGCTGGATGTGGAAACGGAAAACACCTGGCAGGCAGACAAGGCAGCCAACGTCGCCGTCCTCGAAGGCATGACCGCCTATTTCAAGCGGATCGGAGCCCGCGTGGGTCTCTACTCGACTGCCTACCAGTGGGGGAGGATCGCCGGAGCCGTGAAGTTCACCAGCCCGCTGGCAGGACTGCCGAGCTGGCTTGCGGGAGCGGGATCGGCGGCCGGCGCCAAGAAGAACTGCGCCCTTCCCGGACTGACCCCGGGCAGCCGTGTGTCGATGACGCAGTACATTTCCGGCGGCCTCGATTACAACTACTCATGCAGCTGACCCGCTGATTCACTGATCTGCGAAGTACGTAGCAGGCAGGCAGGTAGCAGGAGGCGTGCGGCCGGCCGCAGGCTGGCCGTACCGGGCAAGAAACATGCGCAGAAACATGTGCAGAAATATCCCGGGGGCCGCCGTCGTTGATGCCAGTGTGCCCGCTCCGGAAGCCCGGTGCCGCCAGGACCGCAGTTCCCAACTCCGGCCCGCACACTGCTCCGCTACGAAAGGCCGGCTTTTCCGTGACTGTTCCGCTTTCCATCCTTGACCTCGCAACCATCGGCCCGGGCCAGACAGCGGCGGAGAGCTTCGCTGGCAGCGTGGCCATGGCGCAGCTCGCCGAGGATCGGGGCTACCGGCGGATCTGGTACGCCGAGCACCACAACATGTCCGCGATCGCCTCCTCCGCCACGAGTGTGCTGATCGCCCACGTCGCGGCCCACACCTCCAGCATTCGACTCGGCGCCGGCGGCGTGATGCTGCCCAACCACTCGCCGCTGACCATCGCGGAACAGTTCGGTACCCTCGAAACCCTGCACCCGGGCAGGATCGACCTCGGGCTGGGCCGGGCCCCGGGCAGCGACCAGAACACCATGCGGGCCCTGCGCCGCGATCCGATGTCGGCTGAGAGCTTCCCGCAGGACGTGCTGGAGCTCCAGGGCTACCTGACCGGACCCACCCGCATCCAGGGCGTCGAGGCGACCCCGGGCAAGGGCACGAACGTCCCGCTGTACATCCTGGGTTCGTCCCTGTTCGGCGCCAGGCTGGCAGCCCAGCTGGGCCTGCCCTACGCTTTCGCCTCCCATTTCGCGCCCAATGCGCTGCAGGACGCGGTTGCCACGTACCGCCGCGAATTCCGGCCCTCCGCGCAGCTCGACGTCCCGCACGTGATCGCCGGCGTCAACGTCATCGCCGCGGACTCCGCCGCTGAAGCCCAGGCCATGTTCCAGGCCACCAAACGGGCCAGGGTCTCACTGTTCTTCGGCAATGGACGCGTGTTCAGCGACGACGAGGCGGACATGATCCTGGACTCGCCCCAGGGCCAGCACATGGCGCAGATGATGAAGTACTCCGCGGTGGGCACTCCCGATGCCGTGCTGGCGTACCTCGAGGAGTTCACGGAGCACGCCGACGCCGACGAGCTGATCGTGGCCCATCAGAGCACCGGCACCGGGACCCGTCTCCGTTCCGTGGAGCTTCTGGCCGACGCCGCCCGGCTCGTCCGGGCGTAACGGCCCAACAGCCGAACGCCTGACGGCGCCGTCCCTGGCTACAGTTCCCGGCGGGCGCCCTCCGACGCGGTGACGGGGAAGATGTGCGGGGCCGTGTACCCCGCCTGGGCGAAGTCGCGGGCAATGCCCTCGGCCACCGTCCCGGCGTCGCCGTTCCGGACCAGTGCCAGGGCCGCGCCGCCGAAACCGCCGCCGGTCATGCGCGCGCCGATCGCACCCAGCTCCTGGGCGCTCGACACTGCGAGGTCGAGTTCGGCGGTGGAAATCTCGAAGTCCTCGCGCATGGACACGTGCGATTCGTTGAGGAACGGGCCGATCGCGGCGGCGCCGGAAGTCCGCAGCGCCGCGACGGTGTCCAGTACCCGCTGGTTTTCCGTGATGACGTGGCGGACCCGGCGGTACGTCTGACCGTCGAGCTGTGCCGCTGCCCGCGGGAGGTCGTCCGGGCCCAGAGCCCGGAGGCTCCCGACGCCCAGGCGGCGGGCGCCGTCCTCGCAGGAACGACGGCGGCTGGCGTAGCCGCCGTCGGCATGGGAGTGGCTGGTCCTGGTGTCGATCACGAGGAGTCCCACCCCGGCGCCGGCGAACCCGAGGGCTACGCTCTCGGTCTTCAGGCTCTGGCAGTCGAGCAGGATGCCGTGATCCGGCTCGCCCAGGAGCGAGGCTGACTGGTCCATGATCCCGGTGGGCGCGCCGACCACCCTGTTCTCGGCCAGCTGGCCGATCCGGGCCAGATCCGGCCGGTCCAGCCCCAGCCCCCAGAGATCGCTCAAGGCCAGGGCCGCCGCGCATTCGACGGCGGCAGAGGAGGACAGCCCGGCGCCGGCCGGGACATCCGAGGTCAGCGCCAGGTCCATGCCGGAGAGCCCGGAGGCGCCGCCCGCCGCCGCCAGGGACATCGCCCAGGCCACGCCCAGCGGGTAGGCCGCCCAGCCGGTGAGGGCATCCGGGTCCACGTCATCGAGGTTCACCTCCACCATGCCGGGGAAGGAGCTGCTCGTGACCCGCAGCAGGCGGTCTTCCCGGGCGCGGGCCGCCACCGTGGTGCGCTTGTCGATGGCGATCGGAAACGCGAAGCCGTCGTTGTAATCCGTGTGCTCGCCGATCAGGTTGACCCGCCCGGGCGCCGACCACAACCCGTCCGGCGCGCCGCCGAACTGGCTGGCAAAGTACTCGCTTCCCAGCTGAAGGACCTTGTTCATGGCTGGGCGGCTTCCTGTTCTGTTGTTGGGGGTTCTGTGTCCCGGGGTCCGGGTGCTGGGAGTTCTGTTGCTGGGAGTTCGGGTTCGGGGAGGTCCGGGCTGAACGGCTCGAGACCTGCCGTTTCCATCGCCTCGCGCAGCCGGGCGGCGGCGGTTTCCGGCGGGATGTCCGCGATGAACGCACCCATTGCCGCCTCGGAACCGGCCAGATACTTGAGTTTGTCCTCCTCCCGGCGGGGCGAGGTCAGCTGCAGCATGAGCCGGATGTCTTCCCGGTGGGCATGGACGGGGGCCTGGTGCCATGCCGAAATATACGGGGTGGGAGTGTCGTAGAGGGCATCGACGCCGCGTAGGAGCCGGCTGTACAGCAAGGAGAACTCGTCGCGTTCCTGCTCCGTCGTGGCGGCAAGGTCCGGAACGTGCCGGTGCGGGAGGATGTGCACTTCCAGCGGCCAGCGGGCGGCAAACGGGACAAACGCCGTCCAGTGCTCGCCCTGAAGCAGCACCCGCTCGGATTTCTGTTCGAAGCTGAGGATATCCTCGAACAGCGGGCCGCCGTAGCTTTCGATCGTGCGGACCAGCTGGGCCGTGCGGGGTGTGATGTAGGGATAGGCGTAGATCTGACCGTGCGGGTGGTGCAGAGTCACGCCGATCGCTTCCCCGCGGTTCTCAAACGGAAAAACCTGTTCGACGCCGGGCAGCGCGGACAGCGCGGCGGTCCGGTCCGCCCACGCCTCCACCACTGTGCGCATCCGGGACAGCGGCAGCGCCGCCAGGGATCCGGTGTGTTCCGGCGAGAAGCACACCACCTCGCACCGGCCTACAGACTGCCGACTGCGCCCCAGCCCCACCAGGGCGAGGTCGTCCAGGCCGGCCGGCGCGTCGGCGGCGCCCGCCAGATCCGGTCCGAAGGACGGGGACTTGTTTTCGAAGACGGCGACGTCATAGGGGCTCGGAATTTCCGAGGGATTCTCCGGCGAGGCCGGGGCCAGCGGGTCCAGATGCGAGGGGGGAAGGACCACCCTATTCTGCCGGGCGGCCGCGATCGAAATCCACTCCCCGGTCAGGACGTCCTGGCGCATGGTCGCCGTGGGCGGACGGACCGCCGGCTCGCGGAGATCGTCCCCGCGTTCCGGGGTCAGGACGGTATCGGCATCATCGAAGTAGATGATGTCCCGGCCGTCGGAGAGCTTGTAGGAGCGTTTCGTAATCTGGCCCATTGTCAGGAGCTCCTCACGGGGTGGCCGACGGATGCGGCTGGATCGGCGGCATTGGCACGGCGGACGGACAGGAGCTGCCCGTGTTCCGGGTTCAGGATAGGCATGGGGAGACCGGACTCCGCCAGGAAACGTCCGGTCGCCTCGATGCCGCCGGAAAGCCATGCCGGGGGCACCGCCTGCAGGAACGCCCGCTTGTCCCCGGCCGCGGGGTACACCGCGTCCACCCGGTACGTGGCTTCCGGCAGCAGTCCAGGCAGGCAGATCCGTCCCGGAACCTCGGCGAACGACGTCGCCACGGACACCAGCGCGTAGAGGGCCTCGCCGCCGTCGTGGGACACAACGCCGTGAAGCCGGAGCGCCGGGTCGGGCTCGTCGGCGCGGACCATCCGCCCGCTGTGCAGCAGGGGACGGTACTGCTTGAACAGTGCGATCGCCCCGGCAAGTTCGGTGCGCTCGGAGTCCGTGAGGTGCCGGACATCCCATTCCAGCCCGAAGTGGCCGAACATCGCTGTAATTGCCCGGAAGGAGAGATCGTGCGTTCGCGCGGTCGTGTGGCTCGTGGTGGGGCCGATGTGCGATCCGACGAGCTCCGGCGGCACCACCACGCCGGTCCAGCGCTGGATGGTCTGCCGTTCCAGGGCGTCGTTGCAGTCCGAGCCCCAGACCCGGTCGGTGCGTTCGAGGATACCGAGATCCACCCGGGCGCCCCCGGAGGAGCAGCTTTCAATCTCGACATCCGGGTGGGCCAGGCGGAGCTCGTCGAGGAGCCGGTAGACGGCCTGCGTCTGGGCATGCACGGAAGAGCGTCCGTCGTGCCCCATCTCGGTCAGGTCCCGGTTCTGGTCCCATTTGAGGTAGCTGATCCGGTTTTCGCTCAACAGGGCATCCAGCCTGTCGAAGATGTACTGCCAGGCCTCCGGGTTGACTAGGTCAAGGACCTGCTGGTGCCGCCACTGCATGGGCAGCCTGCCCCCGCCGGTCGCGGGCGCCGGTCCGGCGATCCAGTCCGGGTGGGCGCGGGCCAGGTCCGAGTCTTCGTTGACCATTTCGGGTTCGACCCAGAGCCCGAATTCCATGCCGTGGCCGGTGACCGCATCGATCAGCGGGCTCAGGCCCCCGGGCCACAGTTCCTCGTCGACGTACCAGTCGCCGAGGCCCGCCCGGTCGTTGCGCCGGCCGCGGAACCAGCCGTCGTCCAGGACATAGCGTTCCACGCCGAGCCGGGCTGCCGATGCTGCGAGTTCGAGCAGCACCGGCATCCGGTGGTCGAAATACACCGCCTCCCAGACGTTGAGCACCACCGGACGTGCCTTGCCGGTCCGCATACCGGGGTGGTGCGGGCGCCCGCGGAACCAGGAGTAGAACGCGTCGCTGATGCCGTCCAGCCCCGCGGCGGAGTACGCCGCGAACAACCACGGCGTCTCGTAGCTGGCGTTCGGGGCCAGGCTGATCTCGCCGGAACCGAGCAGTTCCGAGGCGCCCATCACGGTCCGGCCGTCCGCAGTGGCGTCAACGAAGCTCTCGTGGTTGCCACTCCAGCCCAGGTGCACGGCCCAGACCTGCCCGTGGCGGTTGCCGAATCCGGGGGTGCCGGCCGCCAGCAGGAGCGAGGCGTCATGGCCAGTGCGGCCGTGCCGGCCCGAACGGACCCACGTGCCTTGGCGCAGCGGCAGGCGCTGCGGGTGGGACTCCCGGCACCAGCGGCCGGTCAGGTCCAGGATTTCCGTGGCGGCGCGGCCCAGCGGCAGCACAGCCGCGAGTTCGTCCAGGCTGTACCGTTCAGCGCCGTCGTTCTCGAGCCGGTGCCTGAGCTGGAGCAGGCCGCCGTGGTTGATCCTGATCTCCGTGCGGACGGTGACACCGGCGTCGGGGTCGGCCTGGGTGATGACGGCAGAGCACTGTTCCCCTTCGGTGCGTTCCACAGCAACAACGCGCAGGCGGGCCGAGAATGCCTGGCCGTTCCGGTGCCCGCGGAGGCCGGGCCGCCCGCGCCAGCCGGAGGATGCCTGCGGGATCAGTCCCAGCGTGACAGGGACGTCGTGGGCGGAGCGCGGCACGGCGTCGCCCAGCAGTGAAAGGTCCGGCAGGGCCGGGCCGAGGTCGGCGCCGAAGTGCAGCATGGCGGCCTCGCCGGTGCTGAAGTCAATGAGCAGGGATGTTCCGGAGCGGCGCAGGTGCAACGGCTCCAGATCCGACGACGTCAGGGCCGGGGAACCGAGGGCGCGGGTCTCGGCGGCAAGAGTGAGGTCCGGGTTGTTCACGGCAGCTCCAGGCGTAGTAGTTGAGGGCGGGCGGGGGCCGTGCGGGGTCAGCCTGCGGCTGCTGCGGGGGTGGCTGCGGCTCGATCAAGAGCGCCGTGCGGGTCGTCGCTGGTGCGGGCCAGACGGAGCCTTCCGACGCGCTCGCCGAGGATGCGCCGGGCCTCGCTGCCGAGGAGGTCATCGCTGATGAGTTCGTCAGCGTCCTCCAGGCTGGCGATGGTGCTGATGCCCAGGGTCCCCCACTTCGTGTGGTCGGCCAGCACCACAACGCGGCGGGCCGCGGTGACGAAAGCCCGGTCCGTTTCGGCTTCGAGCACGTTTGGAGTGGTGAACCCGGCGTCGGCGTCAACACCGTGGACGCCGAGGAACAGCACGTCCAGGTGCAGCTGCTTGAGCGAGGACGTGGCCAGCGGCCCCACGAGGGCATCGGAGGGGGTACGCTCGCCGCCAGTGAGGATCACCGTGGACGCGGACGAGCTCTGATGGAAGACATCCGCGATCCGGACCGAGTTGGTGACCACCGTGATCCGCGGCCCGGCGGACAGCAGCTGCGCCAGCGCCCACGTGGTGGTGCCGGCGCTGAGTCCCACCGCCATGCCCTCGCGCACCTGGGCGGCCGCCTCCTGCGCAATCGCCATTTTCTCGTCCTTGAGCTGGGTCACCTTCAGCTCGAAGCCTGGCTCGTGGGTTCCGGCCCCGCCAGGCAGCTTTGCCCCACCATGGATCTTCTCCACGGAGCCCGCCGCGTCGAGGGACTCGATGTCCCGCCGCACGGTCATCAGCGAGACACCGAGCATCTTGGCGAGGTCCGCGACGCGGACGATCCGCTCACGCTGGACCTCTGCGAGGATGGCTGAATGACGGGCTGCGGCTAGCATGTGGAGTCCTTACTGGCTTGAGTGGTTTGGAAGGCTTGACTGGTTTGATCTGCCGGCGGACGTGGTGACCAGTTGGGCGGCCCGTGAACGGACGACGGCGACACCTCCGGCCGGGAGGCCGAGCCCGCCGTCGAGCTCGGCGCCTGTGAGCAGGTCGACGCCGTCCAGCGGCAGCCGGACCTCGTGCGCCCCGTGGTTGATGCAGAACGTCCAGTCGGTCCCGTCCTTGCTGCGCCGGGCGACTTCGACATTGTCCGGCATTTCCGGCACGAGCGGCTGCACCGCGGCGTCGGCGCAAATAAGGGTCAGCAGTTCGCCCATGCCCTCCGGCGCGAGCGTCGTGGCGACGTAGTAGGCGCGGCCGGTGCCGGCGCGGTTGCGGGTCACGGCGGGAGAACCGGCGGCCGGCCCCTCGTCCACGGCCGCAAGGACCTCGGCGGTGGTAGCCCGTCCCAGCTCGTTCCAGCACGTGCCCGCCCCGAAGCCGCTGAGCCGGACGCTTTCGCCGCCGCGCAACGGAAAGAACTCTTCCATCCGGACGCCGAGCAGTCCGCTGAACGCGCCGGGGTAGCTGCCAAGCCTGATGTGGTCATTTTCGTCCACGATACCGGAGAAGTAGGTCACCACGAGGTGGCCGCCGGAGCGCACATACGCGTCCAGATTCGCGGCACCGGCATCGCTGATGAGGTACTGCATCGGGGCGACGACGAGCCGGTAGCCGGAGAGGTCCTCGGTGCTCTGGCGGAAGTCGGTGGGGATCCCGGCGCGGTAGAAGGCATCATGCCAGCGCCGGGTTTCGGCGATGTTGGAGGCGTCCACGCTCGGGTGCGAGTCCAGCTCCGAGGCCCAGCGGGCATCGGTGTCGTGGAGGATGGCGACGTCCACCCGGCCGGACGCGCCCGTGACCACCGAGCCGCTGACTTCCGCCAGGCTGCGCAGCGCTTGCCCCAGCTGGACCACTTCGCGCCACACCTTGGTGTCCGTGCCGGCATGCGGGAGCAGCCCGGAGTGGAATTTCTCGGCGCCCGCGCGGGAGGCCCTCCACTGGAAGAAGAGCGCGCCGTCGGCACCGCGGGCAACATGCTGCAGGGAATTGCGCAGCATCTCGCCGGGCGCTTTGGCGACGTTGCGGGGCTGCCAGTTCACGGCGGAGGTGGAATGCTCCATGAGCAGCCACGGCTTGCCCTTGGCCCAGCCGCGGGTGAGGTCCGCGGTCGCCGCCAGTTCCTGGAAGTTCCGGGAGTCCTCGGCGATGAGGTAGTGGTCGTTGGAGACCACGTCCATCTCCTCGGACCAGCGCCAGTAGTCCACGGGCTGGTGCAGGCCCATGTTGAACCCCATGAAGTTGGTGGTCACGGGGTGACTCGAGTGCGAGCGGATGATCGCGGCCTCGGCCTTGTAGCATTCGAGCAGCTCGTCGGAGGAGTAGCGGGCAAAGTCCAGCTGCTGGGTCGGGTTGACCCAGGTCCCGGAGGTGCGCGGCGGCAGGATCTGCTCCCAGGCCGAGTAGCGCTGGGACCAGAAGGCCGTGCCCCAGGCGGCGTTGAGCGCCTCGAGGCTGCCGTACCGGCGTTCGAGCCAGCGCCGGAAGCCGGCGGCGGCGCCGTCGGAGAAGTCCGGCTGGTTGTGGCAGCCGTACTCGTTGTGGACGTGCCACATCACGACGGCGGGATGGTCTTTGTACCGGACCGCGATCTGCTCGGTCAGCGCCGCGGCGGCCCGGCGGTATTCTGCGCTCGAGGCCGCGAAGGCCTGCCGCGAACCGTAGCTGTGCCGCACGCCGTCGGCCGTCACCGGCAGGGACTCGGGGTACTTGTGGCTGAACCAGGGCGGCGGCGATGCCGTGGCGTTCGCCAGGTCCACCCGTATGCCGTTCGCGTGCAGCAGGTCCAGGACCCGGTCCAGCCAGCCGAACTCGTACACGCCCTCGGACGGCTCCAGCAGCGACCAGCTGAAGATGCCCACGCTGACCAGGTTGACGCCGGCCTCGCGCATCAGCGCGACGTCCTCCTCCCAGGTCTCCTCGGGCCATTGTTCCGGGTTGTAGTCTCCGCCGAAGGCCAGCATCGGGGCGCCGTCGGCACCGAGGCGGGCGGTGATGTAGTCCATGGCGTTGTTGGGGTTGGAGCTGTTGTCCACGTTTATCCTTTGCTGGAGCCGAGGGTCAGGCCCGCCACGAAATGGCGCTGCAGGAGCAGGTAGATGATCAGGGCCGGAACAGCCGTGATCATGGCGCCGGCGGCGATCAGGTTGTAGTTGGAGAGGAACTGGCCCTGGAGGTTGTTGATGGCGGTGGTCACCGGAAGACGGTCACCGCTCTGGATGAACAGCAGGGGCCAGAAGAAGTCGTTGTAAATGAAGATCACCTCGAGCGTGCCCATGGCGGCCAGCGCCGGGCGGCACAGCGGCAGGATGATGTCCCAGTACTGGCGCCAGACTCCGGCACCGTCCACCAGGGCCGCCTCCGTCAGTTCGGGGGACAGGGCCTTCATGTAGTTCGAGAGCACGAAGGTCACGAAGCCGATCTGGAAGGCCGTGTCCACGGCGATGACGCTGATATAGGTGTTGAGCAGGTTCCCGGAGTCGCTGAAGGCGTACGGCAGCTCGAAGTGCTTGAACATTTCAAACAGCGGCGCCGCGAGCACCTGAGGGGGCAGCAGGTTTCCGGCCGTGAACATGATCAGCAGGGTGATGTTGAACTTCCAGCTCACCCTACTCACGGCGAACGCCATCATGGAGGCGAAGAACAGGATCAGGAACACGGACGGGACGGTGATCAGCACGGAGTTCCAGAACAGCTTGGCAAACCCGCCCTGCGTCCAGGCCTGGGTGAAGTTGTCGAAGTTGAAGGCCCCGCCGGTGCTGAAGTAGCCGTACTTGTCCGTGTCCGCCTTGGGCCGCAGGGCGGTGAAAATGGCCCAGCCCAGGGGGACCAGCCAGATCGCCGCCATGACGGTGAGGAAGATGTGGGTGCCGTAGTGCCGCTTGCCCTGCTTGTTCTTGGCCGGACGGCCGGGGCCGGTCCTGCCCGCGCCCGAGCTGCGCTGCCGGGCGTCCGGCGGGGTGCCTGCGGCGGCGTCGGTGGGATGGGCGATGCTCATGCCTCTTTGTCCTTTCCGAACGCGCGGGAGAGGTAGAACGTGATGGGGATCAGCGAGATGACCAGCAGGATGACGGCCAGCGCGGAGCCGATGCCGATCACCTGGCCCTCGCCCACCAGGTTCTGGATGACCAGGGCGCTGATGAGTTCCAGGCCGTTGGTGCCGCGGTTGATCACGTAGACGATGTCGAAGGCCCGGAGGGATTCGATGACGGTGATGACGATGATGATGACGTTGACCGGGCGCATGGCCGGGAAGATCACCCGGAAGAAGGTCTGCACCGCGTTGGCACCGTCAATCTGGGCCGCCTCGCGCAGGGTCGGGTCCACTCCCTTGAGCCCGGCCAAGTACAGGATCATGACGTAGCCGGCGTGCCGCCAGGTGGCGGCGAAGAGGGCAGCCCAGATATTGACGCTGGAGTCCCCGAACCAGTCGACGGCCTGCGGTGTCCCGGCCGTGCCGAGGACGAAGTTCAACAGGCCGCTGTCACGGTTGTAGAACAGCTGCCAGATGATCCCGATCAGGGCCAGGGACAGCATCACCGGGGCGAAGAAGATGCTCTGGTAGATCCTGGTGCCGCGGATGTTCTGGTCCAGGAGCACGGCCAGCAGCAGCCCCAGCGGGGTGGCCACAAGTGCCAGGAATGCCAGCCACAGCACGTTGTGCTGCACGGCCGGCCAAAACGGCGGGTAGTCCTGGGCGACGAACTGGTAGTTCTCGACGCCGGCGGGTTTGATGTCGGTCAGCTCCAGCCCGTTCCAGCGGGTGAAGGACAGCCCGACCGACATGAGCGTGGGGATCCAGACCAACACGAGCTGGATCAGCGTGGGGACGCCCACCATCAAGCCGAGCACCACTTTGTCGCGGCGGGACAGCCGCCGAACCCGCCGCGCGGGGGCGGCGACTGCTTTGCGCCCCCGCGCGGACGGACTGGTAGAGACACTCATGGAGATTCCTTGCCTTGGGACATGCAGGGTGAAATACGGTTGAAATGCGGGCGGATACGGCGCTACTGCGCGGCGTACAGGGACTTGGCCTGGGCTTCCAGGTTCTTCACATCCACGTTGCCGTCCTTGATGAAGGACTGCAGGGCCGGGATCATCACGTTGTTGGCCATGGCTGGCAGGGCATCGCGGTCGAAGAACTGGCTGATGTTCTTGGCGCCGCTGATGGCCTCGGCCAGTTTCTTGTTCAGGGGAGTGAACTTGGAGGTATCCGCGCCCTTGGCGGTGGCGATGTTGGACGAGTCAACGGAGGCGTACACGTCCTGCCCCTCGGGAGTGCCGACGTAGGCCAGGAAGTCCCGGGCGGCCTGGTTCTGGCCGCCCTTCTTGGAGAGCAGGAGGCCGTCGATCGGTGCCTCGATGGCGTCCTGGCCTTCCACCGCGACCTCGGGGAACGGGAAGAAATCGATGTCGTCGGCGATTGCCTTGTCCGTGTACTGCTGGGTGAGGAAGGATCCGAGCAGGTACATGCCGGACTTCTTGTCCGCGAGGGACTTCGCCGAGTCCTGCCACGTCATGCCGAGGGCGTTCGGGTTCTGGTAGGGAAGCAGGGCTTTCCAGGTGTCAAAGACATCGCTGACCTTCTTCTGGTCCCAGCTTTCCCGGTGGGCGGTCAGGTCCATGTGGAACTGGTAGCCGTTCAGGCGCATGTTCAGGTAGTCGAAGGTGCCCATGGCGGGCCAGCCGTCCTTGTCCGCGAACTCAATCGGGATCAGGCCGTCGGCCTTCATCTTGGTGGCGAGGGCCTTCAGCTCATCGAACGTCGTCGGGACGGTGTAGCCCTTTTCCGCCCAGAGGCTCTTCCGGTAGAAGAAGCCCCAGGGGTAGTTGTAGTTCGGGATCAGGTACATCTTGCCGTCGGCGCCCGTGGACGCCTTCTTCAGGGCGTCCGAGTAATTTCCGCCGACCTTTTCCCAGACATCGTCGATCGGGGCCAGCAGCCCCTTGCCGGCGTAGTACTGCATGCGGTAGCCGGCGAACCACGTGAACGAATCGTCCGGGCTGCCCTGGAGGTAGGTGTTGATCTTGTTCTGGAAGTCGTTGTGCGCCACCACGTTGGTGGTGACGGCGACGCCGGACTTCTTCTGGAAAGCATCGGTCACCGCCTTGTAGGCGGCCTTGGGGACCTCGTCCGAGGATCCTGAGCCGAAGGTGGCCGTGTTGGATCCGCTGCTGGCAGGGGCGCTGCCGCCCGTGCAGGCTGTGAGCAGCGGAATGCCGGCCATCGCGACTGCTCCGGCGCCGAATGTCTTCAGCAGCGTCCTCCGGTCCCACCCGCCTTGGCTGGAGGCCCGAAGCAGTGCGTCTTCATGCATGGTCATAATTTCTCCTTTGAAATAACGCGGATGGCGTGAAGCAGCTCACATAATTAGCAATCATAATCGCACAATAAAGAACGTCAAGTAGCAAAAAAGAACATTGCCGCTTGTCCGTTGACTTAGTGCTGACCCGCTCTTAGCGTTAAGCCCCTCAGGGTGCCGACGTGGTCCGCCGGCCGGCGGTGGTGCCCGGATCCGCGGATACATGGCGAAAACCCAGGTGCACCCATGAAGATCAAGGCCACAGCCGCCGCCACGCTGCTCATCCTGCTGTTCCTGGGGGGACTGCTCGGCGGCGCCTCCGCGCCGGCGTCGGCCGAGGGGGCCACCTATTACGTGAGCGCGGACGGCAGCGACGCCAACGACGGGACATCGCCCCAGACCGCCTGGGAAACCATCGACAAGGTCAACGCGACCATACTGCGGCCCGGGGACTCGGTCAGCTTCCGCCGCGGCGACGTCTTCTCCGGGGGCCTGGTGGTCGGCAACAGCGGCGCGGGCCGGCTCAGGATCACCCTGAATGCCTACGGAAGCGGCGATCCGCCCGCCGTCACCGGAGGGCTGGCGGGCACCTGCGTCAGGCTCGACGGCGACTACATCACCGTGGATGGCCTGCGGGCCGATTCGTGCGGCTATGCGGGGTTCAGTATCTACGGCGACCACGGATCCGTGCGGAACTCCGCAGCGAAGAACAATGCCGCGGGGATCAAGGTGAGCGAGGGTTCCGACTTCGGCACCTATGCCAACAACACCCTGGCGGATAACAACATTATGAACGTCAACACCCCGGGGGCGGGGTGCGGCACCGCGACCGCCGTGCAGTGCAACGATGATTCGGGCGCCTTCGGCTTCCTGATCAACGGCAGTGACAACGAGTTCTCCGGCAACACCATCACCGGCTCCACCGCCTTGTCCTACGACTTCGGCCACGACGGCAGCGCGTTCGAGATCTTCAACGGCAACCGGAACAGGATCCACCACAACGTGGCGGTGGACAACAACGTCTTCTCCGAGCTGGGGCGCGGACCCGGCGGAACCGCGGACGGCAACACCTACAGCTACAACCTGGTCCGGTCCACCTGCGGCCCCAACTGTTCCCAGGCCATGGGCCTGATCGCGCGCGGCAGGACGTCGTCTTTCGGCCCGACCAACGGCACCACCTTTGAATACAACACCGTCTGGCTGGACGGACCGGACACCCAGGCCGTCGTCTGCCACGCCTCATGCCCGTCCTCGACCGTCATTCGGGGGAACATCCTCGTCGCGGTCCGCAATGCCCTGTGGATGGACGGCACCGGCTGGACCGAGGGGCAGAATGTCCTCAACGGCCCCACTAACATCGTGCCCAGCGCCACCTCCACCACTGATCCGGCCGAGTTTGTGAATGCCCCCGCCGATCTCCACCTTTCCAGCACGAGTCCGGCCATCGACCGTGCCGGGAACAGCCCCTTCCCCGCGGATCTGGACGGCCGGCCGGCCAACCAGAAGGGCGACTGCCAGGGCGGCGGCGCGGCCGATGCGGGCACCTACGAGTACAGGCCGCCCGGCTGCTGAATCGCCTGCGCCGGGGGGGCTCCGGTGGCGTGAGGCGGGTGCGGCCGCGGGCCCATCCTTGACAAACAACAACTGAACCGGTTTAGTAGTAGAAATCACTTAACCGGTTCAGTGCAGGAAGCTGCCTCAGGACCACATCCGAAAGGAACGGCCAATGGCAGTCACCATCAGCGACGTCGCCCAGGCGGCCGGCGTCAGCAAGGGTGCCGTGTCCTATGCCCTCAACGGTCAGCCCGGGGTCAGCCCGGACACCCGGGAGCGCATCCTCAAGGTCGCCAAGGACCTCGGCTGGAAACCGAACCTCCGGGCGAAGGGGCTGTCCTCGGCCAAGGCTTACGCACTGGGCCTCGTGGTGGCCCGGGACCCTTCCCTGCTGGGTACGGACCCGTTCTTCCCGGCCGTCATCGCCGGGATCGAGACCGCGCTCGCCGAGCACGACTACACCCTGGTGCTGAGCGTCGCCACGGCGCCCGGCGCCGAGGAACGCTGCTACCGCAAGCTGGTGGACAACGGCAGGGTCGACGGCGTAATTCTCACCGATGTCCGCCGCAACGACTCCCGCATCCCGCTGCTGCTCGAGCTGAAGTTGCCCGCAGTCACGCTGAACCGGCCCGACGCCGACTCCCCGTTCCCGGCCGTGTCCGTGGACGAATCGGCCGGCATCGTCGCGGCCGTGAAGCACCTCGTGGCCCTCGGGCACCGCCGGATCGCCCACGTGGGCGGAGGGCAGGAGTACATCCACGGACGGAGCCGCCGCGAAGCCTGGGAAGGGGCGCTGGCCGCCGCCGGTCTTCCCTCCGACCTCTTCGCCGCAGCCGACTTCACCGCCGCGGGGGGAGCGGCCGCCACGGCCGAACTGCTCCGCCGGGCGGACCGGCCCACCGCCATCGTCTACGCCAACGATCTCATGGCCACTGCCGGGCAGTCGTACGCGCAGTCCCTGGGGCTCAGCATCCCCGGCGACCTATCCGTCACCGGCTATGACAACGCGGAATTCACCCAGTACCTGAACCCGCCGCTCACCACCCTGGCCACCGACCCCATGCTGTGGGGGCGGGTTGCGGCCCAGGTCCTCCTCAGCCAGCTGGCAGGGGCCCACCCGGGCGAGGACACCGTCCTCCCGGCGCCCCGTCTGCTGGTCAGGGCTTCGACGGGACCGGCCCCGGCCTGACCTGGTCCGTCGACCGAACCGAAAGCCCACCCCAGACCGTCATTTCTCTTCCCGCACGACCACCCAACCTTGCACGTATCCGTCAGCAAACCCCTCCCAAGGAGACGCAATGAAGCGCTTTTCAATTGCCACGCGAGTTTTGTCCGTGGCCGCACTGACCATCATGGGAGCGGGCCTGGCCGGCTGCGGCGGCGGCGCCAGCGGCGGCACCGCCGACTCGGCCACCACGGCCAAGGGCCCCATCAAGATCTGGTACTCGAACAACGAATTCGAGGTCAAGTGGGGCAAGGCCATGGTGGAGTCGTGGAACTCCGCCCACCCGGACCAGAAGATCGATGCCCAGCAGATCCCGGCCGGCAAGAGCTCCGAGGAAGTCATCGGCGCCGCCATCACCGCCGGCAACGCCCCCTGCCTGGTCTTCAACACCGCTCCCGTCGCCGTTCCCCAATTCCAGAAGCAGGGCGGACTCGTCGCGCTGGATTCCTTCCCGGACGGCGACCAGTACATCAAGGACCGCACCGGCGACCTCGCGGACCAGTACAAGTCCGGCGACGGCAAAATGTACCAGTTGCCCTGGAAGTCCAACCCCGTGGTCCTGTTCTACAACAAGGACCTCTTCACCAAGGCGGGCCTGGACGCCGAGCACCCCAAGCTCGGCACGCAGGCCGAATTCCTGGACACCGCCCGCACCCTGGTGAAGTCCGGCGCCGCGGCCAACGCAATCTGGCCGTCCCCGGCCAGTGACTTCTTCCAGTCCTGGTTCGACTTCTACCCGTTCTACGCCGCCAACTCCGGGGGAGCGCCGCTGATCAAGGACGGCAAGGCCACCTTCGACAGCGAGCAGGGCAAGCAGGTAGCGAACATGTTCGAAACCCTGTACAAGGAAAACCTGGCCTCCAAGGAGGTCTACCAGGGTGACTCCTTCGCCGAGGGCAAGGCCGCCATGTCGCTGGCCGGTCCGTGGGCCATCGCCGCCTACAAGGACAAGGTCAACTGGGGCGCCGTGCCCGTGCCCGCCGCTCAGGCCCAGAGCGAAGGCTCCACGTTCTCGGACGCGAAGAACGTTGCGATGTACTCCGCCTGCCAGAACCAGGGCACCGCCTGGGAAGTCATGAAGTTCGCCACCAGCAAGGAACAGGACGGCAAGCTCCTCGCCGACACCGGCCAGATGCCGATGCGCAAGGACCTCCCGGCCACGTACTCGGACTACTTCGCCAAGAATCCCCTCTACAAGCAGTTCGCGGAGCAGGCCAGCCACACCGTCGAGGTGCCCAACGTGTCCAACTCGGTTGAGGTCTGGCAGACCTTCCGCACCGCCTACGCCAAGTCCGTGATCTTCGGCAACGAAAGCATCGACGCCGCGTTCAAGGGCTCTGCCGAGAAGATCAACCAACTGGCAGCCCAGAAGTAGCGGGTGAACCACCATGTCACTTCGCTCAGCTGAAGGGGTCCCCCCCCGCGGGGGACAGCACCCCGCAAGCAGGGGGCCGGAGGCCGGCGGCCAGGAAGCGCAAGAACTTCCTGGGCCGCCAGCCCCTGGGGCTGCTGTTCAGCGCCCCGTACATCATCTACGTCCTGGGCGTGCTGGCGTTTCCGCTCTGCTACGCCGTCTACATTTCCTTCCACGACTACTTCTTCACCGCGCCAAAGGTCAAGGTCGACCGCCCGTTCGTGGGCCTGGAGAACTACATCACCGTCTTGACGGACCCCGCGGTGCAGCGCTCTTTCGCCAACATCGGCATCTTCCTGATCATCAACGTCCCGCTGACCGTGGGCCTGTCCCTGGTCCTGGCCAACGCCCTGAACCGGGTGACGAAGCTCAAGACCTTCTTCCGTGTCAGCTACTACGTCCCGTACGTCACGGCGAGCGTCGCCGTCGTCGGCGTCTGGCTGTTCCTGTTCCAGCAGAACGGCCTGGTCAACTCGCTGCTGGGGCCGCTGGCCCCGAACCCTTCGTGGCTCGTGAACTCCTGGCTTGCGATGCCCACCGTGGCGCTCTTCGTGACCTGGAAGCAGCTCGGGTTCTTCATCCTGCTGTACCTGGCCGCGCTGCAGAACATCCCGGAGGAGCTCTACGAGTCCGCCTCGGTGGACGGCGGCAACAAATGGGTGCAGTTCTGGAACATCACCGTCCCCGGCGTCCGCTCGGCCAGCGTGCTGGTGACCCTGCTGGCCACCATCACCGGCGCCAACCTGTTCACGGAACCGTACCTGCTCACCGGCGGCGRCGGACCGGACGGCGCCTCCACCTCACCGGTGTTCCTGATGTACCAGATGGGCATCCTGCAGGGGAATCCCGATCTGGCCGCCGCGCTGGGTGTGGTGCTGGTGATCGGCGTGCTGCTGATCGCCCTGATCCAGAAACGCCTCGTGGGCGGAAAGGAGGACTGACATGTCGATCCTCAACAAGGCAGCTGCGCCCAACGATGAGAACAGCGGCAGCAACAGCAACAACGACGACGACAGTGGCCCCCGCCGGCCCGGCGCCTTCAGCCGCCTCGGCAAGCAGCCGGCAGGCGCCTCGCGCGTGGAGAAGCGCCGGAGCCTCGGCCTCGGCAGTTTCGCACTGCTCGCCCTGGGAGCGTTCGTCTTCCTCTTCCCGTTCTACTACATGTTCATCGGCTCGCTGCAGACCTCACCGGACACCTCGGTGGCCGGGGCGTTCCCCAACCCGGCGAACCTCACCGGCGAGAACTACGCGAACATCAACAACTCCATCAACCTGCTCCAGGGCCTGATCAATTCGGGCATCTTCACCGGCGGTGTCATCTTCTTCACCGTCATCTTCGGGCTGCTGGTGGGATACGCCCTGGCGCAAATGCACTTGCGCGGCAAGGGGCTGGTGTTCGGCATGATGCTGCTGGTGCAGATGATCCCGTTCCAGCTGCTGCTCATCCCGCTCTACGTGATGATTGTGCGGGACTACGGGCTGGCCGACACGTACCTGGGCATGATCCTGCCCTTCGCGATCAACTCCACGGCCGTGTTCGTCTTCCGCCAGTACTTCATGCAGCTGCCCTCCACCCTCTTCGAGGCGGCCAGGATCGACGGCGCCTCCGAACTGCGGATCCTCTGGCAGATAGCGATCCCGCTGGTGAAGCCCGCGATTGTCACGGCGATCCTGCTGACCTTCATCGGTCCGTGGAACGAGTTCCTGTGGCCCTTCCTGGTCACCAAGGACCAGTCCATCCAGCCGCTCGCCGTCTCCCTGGCGAACTACATCTCCAACATCTCCGCGACGGCGTCGAACCCGTTCGGCGCCATCCTGGCGGGCGCCTGCGTCCTCGCCGCACCCGCCGTCGCGCTCTTCATCTTCTTCCAGCGTCAGTTCATTTCCACCAATATCGGCTCCAGCGTAAAGGGTTAATCTATGACCTCCCCCCAGACTTCAGCACTTCCCACCGTCCCCTTCACCCTCACCCGCGCTGGCGTCATCATGACCCCGGAACCGGGCAACGAATACGAGGCCGAGGGTGTGCTCAACCCGGCCAGCGGCCGCGGCCTTGACGGCGAGCTCTACCTGCTACCGCGCCTGGTCGCCAAGGGCAACGTCTCCCGCGTGGGACTGGCCAAGGTAGTCATCGAAGACGGCGTCCCCACCGGCGTCGAACGCCAGGGCATCGTCCTGGCCCCCGACGAGGGCTGGGAACGGGGCCTGAACAACGCCGGCACCGAGGACCCCCGCACCACCTGGGTGCCCAGCCTCGGCAAGCACCTGATGACCTACGTCGCGTACGGCCCGCTGGGTCCGCGCCTGGCCTTCTCCTACTCCGAGGACCTGCGCAACTGGGAACGCCTGGGCCCGTGCCTCTTCGGCTACCAGGCCGACCTGTCCATGGACCTGAACCTCTTCCCGAACAAGGACGCCGTGTTCTTCCCGGAGCCGGTCAACGACCCCGACGGCGTGCCCTCCTACGCGATGCTGCACCGCCCGATGTGGGACCTCGGCTGGATCCGCGAGGGCGAGGGCGAGCACCTGCCGGCCGGCGTCACGGACAACCGCCCCGGAATCTGGATCTCCTACGTGCCGGTCGCGGACGTCGAAAAGGACATCAGCAACCTCGTCCACATGGCCAAGCACCGGCTCGTGGCTTTGAGCGAGTTCCCGTTCGAGGAACTGAAGATCGGCGGCGGCCCCGCCCCGATCCGGGTGGACGAAGGCTGGCTGCTGATCCACCACGGCGTCTCCGGTGAGCTGGCGAAGTCGGCGTTCGACCACCAGCAGAACGTCAACTACACCGCGGCCGCCATGATCCTGGACGGCGAGGACCCCTCCAAGGTGATCGCCCGCAGCGACAAGCCGCTCCTGGCACCCGAAACCGAGGACGAGATGTCCGGAATCGTGCCCAACGTCGTGTTCCCGACCGCGATCGAGAAGATCGGCGAGCAGCTGTTTGTGTTCTACGGCATGGCTGATTCGAAGATCGGCGTCGCCAAGCTGGACCGGATTCCCGCCGCCAACTAGCACCGCCGTCCCCGCCCGACGACCAGCCAGCCAGCCACCAGGAGCCACCGATGACGAACAACGATGTCCGCTCAAAACTGACAAGTCGATTCACGGCCACCGCCGTGTCCGCATCGATGGTCCTGCTCCTGGTCCCGCTCGGTGCGGGTGCAGCCAGCGCGGCACCCGCACCGGCCGGTACTGGCCAGTCGGCCGTTCCGGCCGCTCCCGCTCCCGCCGCGGCACCCCTGACCAACCTCGGCCACCTGAACTTCCTGATGGACACCGTGCCGCTCTCCCCGGTGGAGGGCCACACCACCTATCAGCTGGACCGTAATCCCTCCGCCCAGGCCCCGTGGACCTACGCGGACAAGAAGGCCGACGGCAGTTACACCCGGATCGGCGGCGGCGACCTCGATCCCGCCACCGGGCACTGGAGCCAGGGCGCCTTCAACGCCGACGACATCGCCCGGACCGCCGTCGTCTACCTGCGCCACTGGCAGCAGACCGGCGACCCCGCCAGCAAGGAACGCGCCTTCCAGACGCTGCGCGCCCTGACCTACCTGCAGACCACGTCCGGGCCGAACGCCGGCAACGTGGTCCTCTGGCAGCAGCCCGACGGTACCCTCACCCCGAGCGCCAAGCCGGTGGAACTGCCGGACCCGTCCGATTCTGCCGAGTCCTACTGGCTGGCACGCACCGTCTGGGCACTCGGCGAAGGCTACGCCGCCTTCGCCAGCGCCGATCCGGCGTTCGCATCTTTCCTGCAGGAGCGCCTGCAACTGGCCCTTGGCTCGCTCAACAAACAGTCCCTCGGCAAATACGGCACATACGACACGGCCGAYGGCGCCAAGGTCCCGGCCTGGCTGATTTCCGGCGGCGCCGACGCCTCCGGGGAAGCCGTCCTCGGGCTCGCCTCCTACGTCAAGGCCGCCCCCGGTGACCGCGTTGCCACGACGGCGCTGGCCCACCTGAGCGAGGGCGTCGCCGCGATGTCCTCGGGTTCGGGCACTGAATGGCCGTTCGGCGCCATCCTGCCGTGGAACAAGTCCCGGACCCTCTGGCACGCCTGGGGCGGAATGGCCCCGGCCGCCGTCGCGACCGCCTCAACCGTGCTGCAGCAGCCCCGGCTGCTCGACGCCGCGGTGAAGGATTCCGCCCAGTTCACCCCGCAGCTCCTCGCCGCGGGCGGTCCGGACAACGCCTGGAGCCCCACCCCCGGGGAGGCCCAGATCGCCTACGGCGTGGACTCCCGCGTCCAGAGCCTCGTGGCGACGGCGAGAGCCGCCAACGCCCCCGGCCTGCTGGACGTCGCCGCCATTGCGGCAGGCTGGTTCTTCGGCGCCAACCCCAGCGGCGCCCCCGCCTACAACCGAGCCACCGGCGCCGCGATCGACGGGATCGAACCGGACGGCCGGGTGAACCCGAACTCCGGCGCCGAATCCACCATCCACGCGCTGCTGACCATGCTGGCGCTGGACGCCAACCCCGGGCTGAAAACCAAGGCCCTGGGCATCAACCGCACTGTCTCGACCCACGGACTGAGCGTCATCGAGGCCGAATCCGGCACCATCGCCGGCAACGGCACCGTGGTGAAGCCCGCCTCGGCCTGGACCGGGGAAGCCAACATCTCCGGCGGCGCCTACGTCGCCCTGAAGGCAGGGGGATCCCTGAGCCTGCCGCTTCCCGCAGCCGAGGAACCCCGCAATATCTACCCGATCGTCAACCAGGGGACAGCCTCCTCCGGCACTACCAGCTGGACCACGGACAAGGGCCCGCTCGGCAGCACCCGCAACGGAGGCGCCGGCGCCCAGGGCATCACCGATGCCCCGGGCATCCTCTTCCCGTTCGCGCTGAGACGCGCGCTGCCCGCCGGGGCGGCCGCCGTCGTCGGCACGACGGACGGTGACGTTGCCCTCGACGCCCTGCTGGTCCAGCCGCAGCTCTCCACGGTCTCCGTTTCCGGCGACGCCGGCGCGTCCACGCTGTATGTCAGTGCAGCCCCCAACCGCACCGAACGGCAGGTGAACCTGCCCGCAGGCTTCCGCCTGAACCAGGAGGCGTTTGATGCCTCCGGCCGGCCCGTCACTCCCGGTCCGCAGCAGAACGCGGCCGATCGGTCCGGCCGTGTCGCGGTGGCCCCGGGCGGATTCACCTGGGTGACGTTCGTCCGCAACTAATCCCTCACCCCGCCGGCGACCGGTCCCGGCGGCATGGCACGCAACATCAAGAACAGGAAGAACCCAGATGCAGAAAATCACCACCCAGGCACTGCTCGAGAGTTACGAGGGAGCGCTCGCGTTCAGCAATCCGCTGACCGACACCATCTCCACCGAGCAGTTCTCCGCCGAGTACCCGGAACGCCCGGAATGGGCGGTGGGCCCGTTCCGCAAGGATGATTCCCTTTCCTTCCGGCAGGTCCAGGACTGGGAGGACCCCACGGGGATCGGCTGGACGGCGGATTCAATCTTCAACCCGTCCATCATGGAGCGGGACGGCAAGCTCTACCTGTTCTACCGCGCATCCCCGCGCAAGGAATCAGTCTCCAGCCGCATCGGCGTCGCCGTCCTCGATCCCGAAACCGGCTGGCAGGACAGCGCGTCCAATCCGGTGATCTACCCCACCCTGGACAACGAGATCCTTGGCTGCGAAGATCCCAAGGTGTACCAGGCCAACGGCCGGTATTACATGTTCTACAACGGCATCTGGACGATCGACCGTGCCGATCAGCCGGCCGCCGGGAATTCCGATGCCTATCCCCTGGGCGAGGTTGGTTGCGACATCAATGTCGCCGTGTCCGATGACCTGATCCATTGGGAAAAGCTCGGGCTGGCGGTCCCCCACGAGATTTCCCGATACTGGGCCAAAGGGGCCGTCATCCCGCGAAACGCCCGCGGCGAGGCCGTCAAGATTGGCGGGGACTACCTGATGTACCTGTCCGAGGGCTGCGGCGGGACCACCCACGTCGGCCGGTCCTCCGACATGGTCAACTGGACGTTTGAGCCGCAGGACTACCTGGACCTTGAACCGCTGGGCGGCTCACTCCACGAGGTGGCCTGCGCAATCGTCAATGAAGGCGAGCGGACCGAGCTGGTCCTGGACTTCTTCTACGGCGACGCCGACGGCCAGTTCTCCGCGGCGCAGGCACTGTATGACATCAGCCAGCCCTTCACCCAGAAAGCGGTCCACAAGGGCGGGTCGCTGGCATGGGGAGGGCTGCTCAAATTCGGCGGAAGCTGGGTGTTTGCCCAGGGCTGGGATGCTCCCAAGGGATCCCGCGAGATGTACTTCTACCGCGCCGAGCAGGGCTAGCCCACCGGACTCCCGCCGCCGGGGTGCCCCTGGCGGCGGGGTGCCCTTGGCGGCGGGCAGAAGTTACATAGTTGCAACGGCCGGGACACCGCCGCGAAATCGGTGGCGGAGGATACTGGAACTACGCCCTCCCGGGGACGATTCTCATGCTGGCATTGGGGACTACTTGAAGGACTCCGCGCATGCCCACTCCGCTCAACCAGTCCTTGGCTGACTCTGCCCTTTTGACCAAATCCCTGCCGCTGGGCCTGCTCCGGGCCTTTGTGCAGACTGACGCCGCTGATGACGGGCTGACGCCGCAGCTGCTGGCTGACCTCAAGATCCTGGCCCGCACGCCCGGGCTGCTGGTGGCGTGCAACTATGGGGGAACCCTGTGCACGGCGGAAGGCATCTCGACCGAGACCCTGCCGCTGGCCAGCGCGGCGATCGCCCTCCGCGCGCTCGCCGCGCTGCCCAATACGCACGCCGCCATCATCTCCGGCCGGTCCCTGCGCGACCTCGCGGCCGTCTCACGCCTACCCGCCGAAGTGCACCTGGTGGGCTCGCACGGCACCGAGTTCGACATGGGCTATGCCCACAGCCTCTCGCTGGCCACCGAGTCCGTGCTCCAGCAGACCCACCAGGCGCTTGCCGAAACGATCGGCGCCTACCGGGGCATCAGCATCGAACGCAAGCCCGTCGCGGTTTCCGTCCACACGCGCTCCGCGGCGCCGGACACGGTTGAGCTGGCGGCCCGCAAGGCAGCACGGATTGCCCAGGACAACGGCCTGAACTTCATCGTGGACGGTTCGGTGCTGGACCTTTCGGTCGTCGAGCCGTCCAAGGCCTCGGCCATGGAGCACCTGCGCTCCATGCTGGGCGTCAGTGCCGCCCTCTACGCCGGCGACGCGTCCAGCGACGAGCTGGCCATGGCGACACTGCGCGGGCCGGACATGGCGCTGCGGGTGGGGGAGGGTCCCACCGTGGCGAACCACAGGCTCCGGGACCCGGAGTCGTTCGCCCGCGTCCTGGCGATCCTGTTCGAACTGCGGCGGGCGTGGCTTTTCGGTGAGGACGCCGTCGGGCTGGAACGGCACTCCATGATCGGCAACGGCTCGTCCACCGCCCTGATCACTCCGGACGCGAAGATCTGCTGGATGAGCCACCCACTGCCGGACTCGGGGTCGCTGTTCGCCCATCTCCTCGGCGGCGATGCGGCAGGGCACTTCTCCGTGGAGCCGGTGAAGACCTCACAGGTCCTGGGCCAGCGCTACGTGGACAGCACCATGATCGTGGAAACCCGCTGGGCCGACGTCACCGTGACGGACTACCTGGAGCCGGCCCCGGATGGCATCACGAGCCTGGTCCGGGTGCTCTCCGGCACCGGCGTGGCGAGGGTCGTCTTCGCGCCGCGGCCGGACTACGCGAATGCCCCGTTCAGCATGGAAGCGCGCGGCACGGAACTGCACGTCGTGGGCACCGCGGACCCGATCATTCTCCGGGCGCCCGGAGTGGAGTTCACCATCACCTCCGACGGCCGGCACGCCACCGCCACGGGCGAGGTCGACCTGCGGGGCGGGCCCGTGGTCCTCAACCTGCGCTGCGGCGACACGGAACCGCAGCCCGCGGTGCCCGACGACGAGACGGGGCGCCGCGCCGCCGTCGCGCACCATTCCCGCCGCTGGGTCCATGAGCTGCAGATGCCCGGCGTCAAACCGTCGCTGGTGCGCCGGTCCGCGCTGGTGCTGCGGGCCCTGGTCCACGAACCCACCGGCGCCGTGCTGGCCGCCCCCACCACCTCGCTGCCGGAGGGAATCGGCGGAACCCGGAACTGGGACTACCGGTACTGCTGGCTGCGGGACGGGTCCATGACCGTCAACGCCCTGGTGGACCTTGGCTCCACCGTCGAGGCCGAGGGCTTCCTGGCCTGGCTGGGCCGGATCCTGGCCCACGCCCCGGGCCCGGAATGGCTGCATCCGCTGTACTCGGTGACCGGGGCGCCGCTGTCCACCGAAGCGATCATCGAGAGCCTGCCCGGCTACGCGGGATCGCGGCCGGTCCGGATCGGCAATGCCGCCGACCACCAGGTGCAGCTGGACGTGTTTGGCCCGATCGCCGAGCTGATCGACGCCCTCAGCGCCCGCCAGGGTGCGCTCTCCGACGCCCACTGGGAACTGATGGTCCAGATGGCGGCGGCCGTGCTGGCCCGCTGGCATGAGGCCGACCACGGCATCTGGGAGGCCCGGCGGGCGCCGCGGCACCATATCTACACCAAGGTGATGTGCTGGGTGGCGCTGGACCGGGCGCTGCGCACGGCCGCCCGGCATGGCCGGGAACCAGTGCCGGCCTGGGAGCCCACTGCGGCAAGGATCCGGGAGGAAGTCCTGCACGAAGGCTGGGACGAGACGGCGTACTCCTACACCGTGGCGTACGACAGCCCGGACCTGGACGCAGCCGTGCTGCACATCGGACTCTCCGGCCTGCTGGACGTCAACGATCCCCGCTTCCTGGCCACCGTCACGGCGGTGGAACGGGAACTGCGGGTGGGGCCCACCGTTTTCCGCTACCGGTACGACGACGGTCTGCCGGGGCTGGAAGGCGGCTTCCACATCTGCACCACGTGGCTGATCGAGGCCTATATCGCCGTCGGCCGGATCGAGGAGGCCTGGGACCTCTTCGACCAGCTGGTCAACCTGTTCGGCCCCACGGGGTTGCTGCCGGAGGAGTACGATCCCGGCACGGAAACGCATCTGGGCAACCATCCCCAGGCGTATTCGCACCTGGGCTTCATCCGCTGCGCCCGGCTCCTGCACGAGCACCAGAGGAACTGAGCGCCGCAGTCAGTGCTTCACGCAAGTCAGCGTTCCACGGCAGGCGGAGCTATTCGCAGCCGACGCCGTCCCCGTCGCGGTCCAGCTTGGAGCTGTAGCCGGGCTGGCCGGCGCGGATGGGGGCCGCGCCTGCGGCGCGGACCGCGGCGCAGTTCGCGTAGGACACCGTGGCAGCCGGTGCCTGCGCGGGGGCGGGCGCCGGAGCCATCTGAACCTGCGCAGGGGCCGGCGCCGGGGCCGGCACGGCCTGCGCCGGCGAGGCTGCCGGCTGGTTCGTGGGAGCCACGGCGTTCGGGCAGTCCGACAGGACCCGTGCCATGGCATCGTGCTCGGCCTGGGTCACCCAGAGCCCGTAGCTGGATTTCACCGAAATCTGGCGGGCGACATAGTCGCAGCGGTAGGACTTGTTCGGCGGCAGCCAGGTGGCGGCGTCGCCGTCGCTCTTGCTTTGGTTGGCCGGGCCGTCCACCGCCAGCAGGTTCAGGGGATCGTTGGCGAAGGACAGCCGCTGGGCCGGGGTGAGCTGCTGCGCGCCCTTCTGCCAGGCGTCGCTGAGCGCCACGACGTGGTCGATCTGGACCGCGGTGCTGGTGGCGTTGCCGCGCCGGAAGTTGATGGCGGCGGCGGTGTATGGGTCGGCCAGGAAGCCGGAGAGCACCACGCAGTCCCGCGTTCCGGGCTTGAGCGCGAGGGCCGTGAGGTCGCGGCGGAGCACGTCGTTGCGGGTATCGCAGCCGTTGTGGTCGACGTCGGACCAGGCCGGGCCGAACTGGTCGCGCGAATAGCCGGTCTTCGGCGCACGGCCCTTGACGGGCAGGGTCGCCAGCACCGCGAGGGCCTTGCTCGCAAAGGCTGGCTGCTGATGCGGGGCGTCGACGCCGGGACCCTCGACACCGGGGGTGGTCTCGGGATCCAGCGGGGTGCTGTCCGGGCCGGCTGACGGGGAGGCGGGGGAGCTGGCGACGGCGGCCGGAGCGGCGGCCGGGGCCGTCCCGGGACTGGCGCAGGCCGTGCCGGAAATCAGCAGCAACCCCGCCAGGCCGGCAGCGATCCAGTCGACCGCGCCCATCCTCCGGCCGCGGGCGCCCTTCCCCGGGTTGTCGCCAGAGAGGGTGCCTGGTGTGACGCTGCCTGTTTGGGCGCTCACTGAGTGGGCGCTGCCTGAAGTGACGCTGTGCAATTCTTCCCCGCTTCGTGCTGTTGCCCCTGGCGTTCGGGGCGGCTTGAGACCGGTCCCAGCCTACCGGCTGTGGATCGGACCGAGAGCGTGTCAGCGAATCCCGGGCCGAGAGGCAGAGAAGATGGCCGGTGCCCCGCCGTCGCCGGTGGCAAGGTCGGCGAGGATACGGCCAACTGCAGGCGTGAACTTGAATCCGTGGCCAGAGAAGCCGGCGCCGATGACAACCGGGCCGATCCTGTCCAGGACGAAGTTCTCATCCACGGTGGTGGTGTAGGTGCAACTGATGTCGGTGAGGGAATCGGCGTCGACCCCGGGCAGCCAGTCCCGGGCGTAGCGCTGCAGGGCCGCCCGCTGCTCCGGCTCCGGGACGAAGGTCCGCCGGTCCGGGTCCACCACCGGACCTACTCCGTGCCATCCGGCCTTGATCCCCTCGCCGGGCGTTTGCATGCCGTACACAGGCGACCGCCAGTACGCGTACTCCTCCCCGGCGCCGGGCGTGTGGTTGAACCCGGGCCACTGGGCGGCGTCGTCCGTGATGGCGAAGTGTGCTGGCTGCTCCTGGGTGACGGTCAGCCGGGGCAGGGGGGCCGCGCCGGCGAGCAGCTTCGTGGTCCAGCCGCCGGCGGTGACCACGGCCTGCCGCGCGGAGAGCGTCTCGGTCCGGCCGCCGGACTCGAGCGTGAGCCGGACGCCGTCGTCGAGGATTTTCAGCTCGAGGACCTTCGCGTGATGGCGGATCTCGGCGCCAAGGCCCGCGGCGAGGCGCTGCATCGCCGGCAGCGCGGCGTCCGGGTTCAGCTGGCCGCCGTCGGCCATGTGCAGCACGCGCGACTCGAACCGGATGCCGCGCCAGCGCTCGGAAGCTTCCTCGGGGGAGAGGAACTCCGCCCGGAGTCCCGCGGCAAGCAGGGCGTCCCGGACCTCGGGCAGCCGCGGATCCGCGCCGTGATTCACGACGCCGGTGCGCGCCAGCAGGCGCTCGCCGCTGTCCGTTTCGAGCTCGTTCCACAGCCGCGCCGCCTCGGCCAGCAGGGCGACGTAGTCCGGATCGGCGTAGCCGGGGTTGAAGTTCCGGGTGGTGCCGTGGGAGGCGCCATTGCGGTGGCCGGGCCCGAACTGCTCCAGCAGGGTCACGTCACGCCCACGCCGCGCCAGCGCCCATGCGGCGGCGGAGCCCATCGCGCCGCCGCCAATGACCACTGTGTCCAGGGTTGTTTTCAAGGGTCCTCCTCGGGGATGGGTGCCGGCCCGCCCAGCCGGGCAAGACCAGCCGGGGTCAGGCCAGCAGCAGGGCCACGCCAATCATGGCCGGCACTGCTACCACGGTAGTGATCAGCACGGTGTCCTTGGCGACTGTGACGCCTGTGCGGTAACGGCTGGCCGCGACAAACACGTTTTGGGCGGTGGGCAGGGCTGCCGTGACGACGGCGGCGAACAGCGCCTGCTCCTGCATGCCGAGGACAAAGCGGGCAAACAGGTACGCCACCAGCGGGTGGACGATCAGTTTGAAGCCGCTGGCCAGCAGGGTGTCGAGCCGGCGGCCGGTGGAGGCCTGCAGCGGCTTGGATCCGTTGAGGCTCATGCCGAAGGCGATCAGCATGGCCGGGATGGCGGCCCCGCCGATCAGGTGGATGGGCTCCATGATCAGGGGCGGCACCTGCCAGCCGGTGCCGGCCACCAGGAGGCCCAGCCCGGTGCCGACGATCATCGGGTTCCGCAGGATCATCAGCACGAACCTCAGGGGCGTGGTGCGGTGCGAACTGGTGGTGGCGTCCAGGGCCATGAGGAACATGGGGGTGAAGAAGGCCAGCTGGAAGATCAGCAGGGGCGCCACGTAGCTGGCGTCGCCGAGCACGAAGACGGCGATGGGAATGCCGAGGTTGGCCGAGTTGGCCAGGGACGCGCTCATGGAGGAGATGAGGGCCTCCGGTACGGGCCGCTTGAGCGCGAAACGCACGATGCCGAAGAACAGGACCGCCGTCGTCACGGCCCCGACCGCCGTCACGAGCAGCGGCGCGGCAAAGACGTTGTGCAGATTGGCCTTGCTCAGTGTCTCGAACAGCAGGGCCGGGCTGGCGACGAAAAACGTCAGGGCGCTGAGGACGGAGCGGGCGTTCTCGCCCAGGATGTTGCGCCGGCCCACGAACATGCCGACCAGGATGATGGCCCAGACGACGAAAAAGCCTGCCAGGACCCCTAGCATGCGGTTCTCCGCGGCGGGTCGGGAGGGCAGGGGACAGGGGTCACCGTTCCAGAGTAATCAGCTTTATTCCGCAGGCCGCCCTATTACGCCCGACGGCGTGCTGCCGCGCCGGATGCGCTAGTTGAGCGCGGCGTTGTTCAGGGAGTGCGGCGGGCGCATGAGGCCGGGCGTCATGCCCTCCGCGGGGTCGTTGCCAATCTGGACAATCCTGTTGTCCTGGTCGACGTGGACCACCTTGGGGTTGTACGCCTTCGCCTCGTCTGTGGTCATCTGGGCGTAGGTAATGAGGATGACGATGTCGTTCTCGTGCATCAGGTGCGCGGCGGCGCCGTTGATGCCGATCACGCCGGAACCGCGTTCACCGGCGATCGTGTAGGTCTCCAGCCGGGCGCCGTTCGTGACGTCGACAATCGCCACGAGCTCCCCGGGAAGGATGTCGGCCGCCTCCAACAGATCCAGGTCCACGGTGACGGAACCGACGTAGTGAAGGTCCGCGTGGGTGACCGTGGCGCGGTGGATCTTGGATTTGAATATTGTGCGATTCATAACGTCACCAGTCTAGCGCGGGGCCAATCCCGGCGCTGTGGCGCACTGCACACGCCGGGGCCGGTACCCAGCCCGGTCCCCCACAGGCGCAGCCAGTCCCGCAGCCAGTCCGGCAGTCCGTCACGCGGGCCTGTCCGCGGAAGCCTGACCAAGGGCGCCGGCGGCCGCCGACGGAACGATCGATGCCGCCGTCGCGGCCAGGATTTCGCGGGCCGCCAGCAGCGCGGGCCGCTTGGCGCTCGACCGCCGCACCGAGGTGAAGACCGTCCGGTGCGGATCCCCGGGCAGGTCCAGGAGCTGGGCGCTGGTGCCGCGGCCGGTCCAAACGAGGTCTGGCATTAGGGCCACCGCATTTCCGGATTCAATCAGCCGGATCTGGGCCTGCAGGTCGGCGGTTTCAAAGCGGACATCGGGCTCAAAGCCGGCGCTCCGGCAGGCCTGCTCGGCCCAGTGCCGGGAGGCGGCTCCGCGGGGTTCCATCACCCAGGCCAGCCCGGCGGTATCCGCCAGCGTCCTGATCTCGCCCCGTTCGGGCGACTGCGGCGGCACGGCCAGCCGGATGGCGTCGCGGGTCAGGGCCACACGGTCCAGTTCGGCGTAGTGCGGGGCGGCATGGCCCGGGTATTGCTCGGCGATCACGAGGTCGAAGTCGCGGGCCCACGTTTCGTGAAGGGCGGTTTCCGGCTCCCGCTGGGTCATTTCCACCCGGACTTCCGGGTAGCTGGCGGACATCCTGGTCAGCGTGCCCGGCATGAGTGCCAGGGCTGCGGACTGGAACACCGCAATCCGCACAGTGCCTGTGACCGTGGTCAGCGAGGCCGCGAGGTCCGCCTCCGCCTGCTCCAGGGTCTCAAGGAGCTGGGACGTGTGGGCCACGAGGACTTCGGCCTGCGGGGTCAGCTGCACCCGCCGCCCGGTCTTTCTCAGCAGCTCCACCCCGGCCTCCTTCTCAAGGAGGGCCAGCTGCTGAGAGACTGACGATGGGCTGTACTGGAGCGCTTCGGCTACTTCGGCCAAAGTGCCCCGGATCTTCAGTTCGCGCAGCAGTCGCAAGCGCCGGACGTCCAACATCGCTTTTCCCTTACGAATTCTAATGGTTATTGATTAAGAGAATTCACTTTATCTAATGCAATCGGGCTTGCATACTGTTGCCACTCGGTAACGCCCATCACGGCGTGTATTGGTGGGCATCACACCTAAGCAGGAGGCCCTGATGGCTACACAGGATTCGTCTCAGTCGATCATGCGGCGCAAGCCCATCGACGACATTGAAGAAGAAAACAAACACAGCGGATTGCATAGGAGCCTGGGGCTCTGGCAGCTGACGGCCATCGGCGTCGGCGGCATTATCGGTGTCGGCATCTTCTCGCTGGCGGGCCTTGTGGCCCACGGCAGCGCGAGCGAGCCTGGCGTCGGCCCGGCTGTGCTCGTCTCGTTCCTGATCGCCGGCCTGGCCTCCGCCGCCGCGGCGCTGTCCTATGCCGAGTTCGCCGGCATGATCCCGCGGGCTGGCTCGGCCTACACCTACGGCTACGTTGCGCTCGGCGAGATTATCGGCTGGTTCATCGGTTGGGACCTGCTGCTGGAATACATCGCCATCGTGGCAGTGGTGGCCATCGGCATTTCGGGCTACTTCGACGCCGCCCTTTCCGGCATAGGCATCCACATGCCCGCCTGGATGACGGCGACGCCGGATGAGGGCACCGGCGGCATCATCAACCTTCCCGCGATCCTGGTCTGCCTGCTGGTGACCTGGATCCTCTCCCGCGGCACCAAGACCTTTGGGCGCTTCGAGGTGATTGCCGTCGGCATCAAAGTGTTCCTGATCCTGTTCATCATCGGCCTGGGCATCTTCTACATCAACACCAACAACTACAACCCGTTCTTCCCCAGCGGCTTCGGTCCCGTGGTGGCCGGCTCCGCTACCGTGTTCTTCGCGGTGTTCGGCTACGACGCCATGAGTACCGCAGCGGAGGAAGCGACGGACGGCAAAAAGCACATGCCGAAGGCGATCATCCTCTCGCTGATCATCGCCATGCTGCTCTATGTCGCAGCAACCCTGGTGCTCACCGGCATGCAGAACTTCACGGAGATCGACCCCAAGGCCGGTTTCGCCTCCGCCTTCAACAGCGTCGGGCTGCCTGTGATCGCGACCATCATCTCCGTGTTCGCCGTCCTGTCCATCCTCACCGTGATGCTGACCTTCCTTCTCGGCGTCACCCGCGTCTGGTTCTCGATGAGCCGCGACGGGCTGCTGCCCGGGTGGTTCTCGAAGACGGACCAGAACGGCACGCCGCAGTGCGTGACCTGGATCGCCGGCGCCGGGGCCGCAGTACTGGCCGGCATCCTCCCGATCAAGGCCGTGGCAGACCTGACCAACATCGGCATCCTCGCCGCGTTCGTCGTCGTGTGCGTGTCGGTGATCGTGTTCCGCTACAAGAAGCCCGACGCCCCGCGGACCTTCCGCCTGCCGCTGATGCCGCTGGTTCCGGCGTTCGGTGTGTTTGCCTCGCTGTTCCTGATGTTCCAGCTGCACTGGGAAACCTGGCTGCGGTTCGTCGTCTGGCTTGTGGTCGGCCTGATCATCTACTTCACCTACGGCCGCAAGAACTCGCTGATGAACCCGGACAGCCCGCGGCACGAGGAGATCGTGGAGATGCACCGCCCCCTGACGTAACCGGCCCACCCGTCCCTTCCCAGCCCAACCCCGTCCCGTTGCGCTATCACTTATGGCTCCCATCCGCCGGTTTTAGGGACCATAAGTGACAGGGCAACGGGGAGTTTTGGCGCGTTCAGCGCGGTGGTTTCCGAACGTTCGGACAGGACTTCGAAGCTTCGGGATTTCTAACGGGTATTGCTCAGAAAACATCGCTTTATCTTATGAAAATCCGGTCGCATACTGATTCATAAGAGGTCCACATTTTGAGAAAGAACGAGTTCCAGCCATGACCAACATCTCCACGGAGTCCGGCGCAGCCACCGGAAACGCAGCAGCCAGCGCCGCAGGCATCGAAGCCACGCACGCCGCCGTTTCGGAAGGCTCGACGGTCCTTGAGGCCGCGGCCCTGGCCGAGGACACCATCGCGCTGGTGCGCCGCTGGCTCACCGAAGCCGCCAAGGTGCCCGTCGACGCCTCGGCCGAGCAGCTCGCCGGCGTGCTGAAGGACCCCAACGGCCTGGACTTCACGGTCGGGTTCGTCGACGGCGTCGTCCGTCCCGAAGACCTGCAGGTGGCCGCCCGCAACCTTGCCGCCCTGGCTCCCAAGGTCCCCGCGTTCCTGCCCTGGTACATGCGCAACGCCGTGCGCCTCGGCGGCACCATGGCACCGGTCCTGCCGCAGGTTGTCATCCCGGTTGCCCGCCGCGTGCTCCGCGAGATGGTCGGCCACCTCATTGTCGACGCCACCGACGCCAAGCTGGGCCCGGCCATCGCCAAGATCCGCAAGGACGGCATCAAGCTCAACGTCAACCTCCTCGGCGAGGCCGTGCTCGGCGAGCACGAGGCCTCCCGCCGGCTCGAAGGCACCCACACCCTGCTGTCCCGGCCCGACGTCGACTACGTCTCGATCAAGGTCTCCTCCACCGTGGCCCCGCACTCCGTCTGGGCCTTCGATGAAGCTGTGGAGCACGTCGTGGAGAAGCTCACCCCGCTCTTCACCCGCGCCGCCTCCTTCGCCACCGGTGGGCAGAAGGCCAAGTTCATCAACCTGGACATGGAGGAATACAAGGACCTGGACATGACCATCGCGGTCTTCACCCGGATCCTGGGCAAGCCCGAGTTCAAGAACCTCGAGGCCGGCATCGTGCTCCAGGCCTACCTCCCGGATGCGCTCTCCGCCATGATCCGCCTGCAGGACTGGGCCGCCGCCCGCCGCGCCGAGGGTGGTGCCGCCATCAAGGTCCGCGTGGTCAAGGGCGCCAACCTGCCCATGGAACAGGTCGAAGCCTCCCTGCATGACTGGCCGCTCGCCACCTGGAACACCAAGCAGGACTCGGACACCAACTACAAGCGCGTCATCAACTACTCGCTGCACCCGGACCGGATCCGCAACATCCGGATCGGCGTCGCCGGGCACAACCTCTTCGACATCGCTTTCGCCTGGCTCCTGGCCAAGCAGCGCGGCGTGGACTCCGGCATCGAATTCGAGATGCTGCTCGGCATGGCCCAGGGCCAGGCCGAGGCCGTCAAGAAGGACGTCGGCTCGCTCCTGCTCTACACGCCCGTGGTCCACCCGGCCGAGTTCGACGTCGCGATCGCCTATCTGATCCGCCGCCTCGAAGAGGGTGCCAGCCAGGACAACTTCATGTCCGCGGTCTTCGAACTCAGCGAGAACGAAGCCCTCTTCGAGCGTGAGAAGCAGCGCTTCCTCTCCTCCCTCGCCAAGCTCGACGACGAGGTCCCGGGCCCGAACCGCCTGCAGAACCGCGCCCTCCCGGCCGCGCCGCTGCCGCGCGACTCGTTCGAGAACACCCCGGACACCGATCCGTCGCTGCCCGCGAACCGCGACTGGGGCCGCGCCATCCTGGGCCGCGTCACGACCTCGACCTTGGGCAATGCCGCCGTCGAAGCCGCCACCATCAACGATGCCGCGACCCTGAACACGGTCATCGAGACCGCCGTCGAGAAGGGCAAGGCCTGGGGTGCACTCTCCGGCGCCGAGCGCGCCGAGATCCTGCACCGCGCCGGCGACGTCCTCGAGGCCCGCCGCGCGGACCTCCTTGAGGTCATGGCCAGCGAGACCGGCAAGACGATCGACCAGGGCGATCCCGAGATCAGCGAGGCTGTCGACTTCGCGCACTACTACGCCGAGTCTGCCCGCAAGCTCGACGACGTCGACGGCGCCACGTTCGTCCCGGCCAAGCTCACCGTCGTGACCCCGCCGTGGAACTTCCCGGTCGCCATCCCGGCCGGCTCCACCCTCGCGGCCCTCGCCGCCGGGTCCGCAGTCGTGATCAAGCCCGCCAAGCAGGCCCGCCGCAGCGGTGCCGTGATGATCGAGGCCCTCTGGGAGGCCGGCGTTCCCCGCGACGTCCTCACCATGGTCCAGCTGGGCGAGCGCGAACTGGGCCAGCAGCTGATTTCCCACCCGGCCGTGGACCGGGTCATCCTGACCGGCGGCTACGAGACCGCCGAGCTGTTCCGCTCCTTCCGCAAGGACCTGCCCCTGCTGGCCGAAACCAGCGGCAAGAACGCTATCATCGTCACCCCGAGCGCGGACCTGGACCTCGCGGCCAAGGACGTCGCGTACTCGGCCTTCGGCCATGCCGGCCAGAAGTGCTCCGCCGCGTCGCTGGTGATCCTCGTGGGATCCGTGGCCAAGTCCAAGCGTTTCCACAACCAGCTGGTCGACGCCGTCACCTCCTTGAAGGTCGGCTACCCGGAGGACCCGGCAAGCCAGATGGGCCCGATCATCGAGCCCGCCAACGGCAAGCTCCTCAACGCCCTTACCACGCTCGGCGAGGGCGAGACCTGGGCCGTCGAGCCCCGGAAGCTCGATGAAACCGGCAAGCTCTGGAGCCCCGGCGTCCGCTCGGGCGTCCGCCGCGGATCCTACTTCCACCTCACCGAGTTCTTCGGCCCGGTCCTTGGCGTCATGACCGCGGAGACCCTCGAGGAGGCCATCGCGATCCAGAACCAGATCGACTACGGCCTCACCGCAGGCCTGCACTCGCTCAACAGCGAGGAGCTCGGAATCTGGCTGGACACCATCCAGGCCGGCAACCTCTACGTCAACCGCGGCATCACGGGTGCGATCGTCCAGCGCCAGCCCTTCGGCGGCTGGAAGAAATCCGCCGTCGGCGCCGGCACCAAGGCCGGCGGGCCGAACTACCTCGTCGGCCTTGGTGAATGGACGTCCAAGCCCAGCACCGCCGCCGGCACCCCGGGCGCCGCTCCCCTCCACGCCGGAGTCCGCCGGATCGAGGACGCCGCCAAGGGCTTCCTTGCCGCGGATGAACTCGCGCCGCTTCAGCGCGCCCTGGCCTCCGACGCCCGCGCCTGGGCCGAGGAGTTCGGCACCGCGAAGGACGTCTCGGGCCTGAGCGCCGAGCGCAACGTCTTCCGCTACCGTGCGCTGCCCGTCACGGTCCGCCTCTCCGAAGGCGAGCCGCTCGCCGCGCTCGTCCGGACCCTCGCCGCCGGCGTCCTGGCCGGGTCCGTCCTGACGGTCTCCACCGCCGTCGAACTGCCCGCCCAGCTGAGCGCCATCCTGTCCGGCCTGGGCATCGCGGCCACCGTGGAGAACGACGCCGACTGGCTGGCGTCCGCCGGCACGCTCGCCGCGGCCGGCAAGCTCTCCGGCGCCCGGATCCGGTTGATCGGCGGGGACGCCAAGGCCCTGGCCGAGGCCACGGGCGGCCGCCCGGACCTGGCGGTGTACGTCCACCCCGTCACCGAAGCCGGACGGGTGGAACTGCTGCCGTTCCTGCACGAGCAGGCCATCAGCATCACCGCGCACCGCTTCGGTACGCCCAACCACATCTCGGATGCGCTGATCTAGGCAGCTGTTGCCCTAGCCCGGGCGTGCTAAAACGCCATCGCCGCCGTGCAGGCACCGTAAGGTGCGGCACGGCGGCGACGTCGTTAAGCGGCGAAGGCGTTAGGGCCGGGGGCTTAGCCGAAGTACCAGCCCGGCGGAACCCACGAGGCCGGGACCGCGTGGGCGGAGAAGTCATCGCAGCCCGAGCAGAAGTACGTGACTTCGCCGAGCTTGCTGACGGAGCCGTCCCTGCGGTGCGTGGCCGGGACGAAGGTCTCCAGGTAAATGAACTCGTCCGTGCCGCAGCGTTCGCAGTATGGGCTGGCCACATATTCGGACTCCGCCAGGGTGGCCGGGCGAATTCCCCGGTGGCCCGCGGCCGTGTGCTGGGCGGTGCTGGAATGCTGCACCGGGGTGCCCGGGTGGTGAACTGGCGCCGCCGGATGTGCCGGCACAGTTACCGGGTGGCCGGTCCGTGTGGGGCGGGCGGCAACTGGTGCGGCGGGACGTGAGCGGTTTATGGCTGGCATCATTGTCGGCCTATCCCGAACGCCTCGGCGCCAGCCATGCGGCAGCGACGGACAGCGTTCGTGTTTCGAAATCGTTGTCGTGGGCCTCTGCTTGACCTCGAACGGTTGATCTTGAGTAATGTCAGGATAGATGAAGTACCTGTACCGTTCAATGGTCAAGTAAGTACTGCCGCCGCCCGGGTAGCCGCCCGCGTAGGTACCGTGGACGGATTCGCGCCCCGCCCCCACGGCCGCCCTGCGGCAAATCCCCTCGGCAACCCCCACTCCAGGCTGGCGTCGGGCCGGGATCAGGGCCGGGATCAGGCCGGGCGCTTCAGGGTCCGCCCCACGATCGCCTGGGTGAGGGCATCGATCACCTCGGTATTGGCCAGCGGGTTGCGGATGAGGGTGAAGTCCACGTCACCCACCGGCGGCAGGTCGAAGCGGCGGGTGATGATTTTCAGGTCCTCCGGCACCAGGGAGGAGGGCATGACGGCCACCCCAATCCCGGCCCGGACAGCGGCCAGCACGCCGCTGATCTGCCGCGTGGTGCAGGTGATCCGCCACGTGCGGCCGGTGGCCTCGAGGGCATCGATGGCCAGTTTCCGGCTCAGGCTGGGGGAGGGATAGGCGATCAGCGGGACATGATCGCCCGGATCCAATACGGTCTGCTCCAGGCCGACCCAGGCGAAGGCGTCCTGCTGGACCACGGTCCCGTCCTTGGCGCCCGCCACCCATTTCACAAATACGAGGTCCAGCTGCCCCGCGTTGAGGCGCTTGTAGAGCTGATCGCTCTGGCCCACCGTCAGCTCGAGGTTGATCTGCGGATAAATCTGCCGGAACTCCCGGAGAATGCGGGGCAGCCCGGTGATGGCGAGGTCGTCGGCCGTGCCGAATCGCAGGCGTCCGCGCATGGCAGATCCGGAGAAATAGCGGCTGGCGGCATCGTGCGCGGCGAGGATGCTGCGGGCAAATCCGGCCATCGCGTCGCCATTGTCCGTCAGCCGCACATCCCGGGTATCCCGGGCGATCAGCACCCGCTTGGCGGCGGACTCCAGCTTGCGGACATGCTGGCTGACAGTGGGCTGGGCCAGGCCGAGGCGTTCAGCGGCCTTGGTGAAACTCAGGGTTTCGGCCACGGCCAGGAACGAGCGCAGCTGGGCGGGTTCGAACATGGGTCTCCCGGATCGGGTGCCGCCAACGCGGCATTGCGTTTCGTAATGCTAGTTATGCGGGGAATACGCTTCCATAATCTCCTGGGGCCAGCCTAGCGTTAAGTCCATCCCACTCACCCGCTCTTTTAGAGGACTTTTCCGTGGCACCCCCTCCGCCGCTAGAGGCAAACGCAGCTTCCCTGCCGGACACCATCACCCAACCCATCGCCGTCGTCAACGAGCGCCTTCCGTGGCGCCACACCTTTGTTTCGCTGAAGGTCCGCAACTTCCGCATCTTCGCGATCGGACACTTCATCGCCGTGATCGCGCTCTGGATGCAGCGGATCGCCCAGGACTGGCTGGTGCTCCAGCTCTCCGGTTCCGTCACCGCCGTCGGCATCACCGTGGCCCTGCAGTTCCTGCCGTCCCTGTTCCTCGGCCCGTGGGCCGGCATGATGGCGGACCGGTTCGCGAAGCGGAAAATCCTCATGCTGTGCCAGTCGGTGGCCGCCGCCCTGGCCGCAGTCCTTGCCGTCCTGGCGCTCAGCCAGCGGATCGAGGTGGGCCACGTCTACGCGATCGCCCTGCTGCTGGGCCTGGTCACCGTGCTGGACCAGCCGGCCCGCCAGGTGTTCGTCAACGAACTCGTGGGCCCCCGCTACCTGCGGAACGCGATCAGCGTGAACTCCACGATCTTCCAGCTTGGCGGGCTGATCGGTCCCGCGATCGCCGGAATCCTGCTGACCGCCGTGGGTGCCGGCTGGGCCTTTGCCGCCAACGCCGCGGCCTGCTGCTTCACGGTGGCCATGCTCCTGAGCCTGCGCAAGGACCAGCTGCATGTCAGCGTCCCGGCCGCCAAGCGCCGGGGCATGCTGAAGGAAGGGCTGGATTATGCGCTCAGCAAGCCGACCATTTACTGGCCCTGGCTGATGGCCGGTTTCATTGCCGTGTTCGCGATGAGCCTGCCGGTGCTGCTGGCGGCGTTCGCCGACCACGTGTACGACGCCGGTGCCGGCGGCTACGGCCTGCTCAACACCCTCGTGGCCCTGGGGGCGCTGGCCGGCGCCGTCACCTCGGCCCGGCGGCGTGCCCTGCGGCTGCGCTCGGTGGTCCTGGGCGCGGGGATGTACGGGCTCATGTTGTGCCTGGCATCCGCCGCGCCGTCGATGCCCTGGTTCGGCGTTGCCATGGTGCTCGCCGGCTTCTGGTGCCTTATGTTCCTGACCGCCGCGAACCAGCTGGTCCAGGTAAGCGCCAACCTGGCCATCCGCGGGCGCGTCATGAGCCTGTACATCATGGTGCTGATCGGCGGGCAGGCTATCGGCGGCCCGATGATGGGCTGGCTCGCCGAGCACGCGAACCCGCACACCGCCGTCCTGATCTCCGGGGGCGTGCCGTTGCTGGCCGCCGCGACCATCGCCGTCGTCCTCGCGCGGCGCGGACAGCTCATGCTCAAGGTGGATTTGAAGGACAGGCGCCGGTTGCTGCGGATCGTCCGGACCCCGGACGGACGGCAGGCAACCGCCACACCGTAGCCATTTCGCGCCGAAATAGGACAGCCGCCGCGTGGATCCACGCAGCGGCTGTCCTATTCCAGCGCGGAAACCCCTAGACCGCCAGGGGGAGGTGCGGGAACTCCGGGCCTCGCTGCTGGAACTGCAGCACGTCCGGGTTCAGGACCACGCCGTCGCGGATTTCGATGGCGCGGCGGATGGTCTCGTTTGCGTCCCACGCTTCAGGGCCCGAGACCACGGTCTCGAGGAAGGGCAGCAACGCTTCGCTGATTTCCCAGCTGGCGGAATTCCAGAGGTAGGACGGGCTGTGGTCCACGGCGTAGTAGTCGATGTGGTGACCCACCTGGAACATCGGCTCGGCGAACGTGGTGGTTTTCGCCCAGCTGAAGCCCATGCCCTCGTCGCAGGACACATCCACGATCAGGCTGCCTGGCCGGAAGGCATCAAGGTCCTCGGTGCGCAGGTAGGTCAGCGGTGCGTTGGGGTCCTGCAGCGTGCAGTTGACCACGATGTCGCTCGCGGCCAGGAACGGCGCCAGTGGCACGCGCCCGCGCTCCGTGATGACCTCGCTCAGGAACGGCGCCTCGCTGTCGTGGTCGAATTGGGCGATCCGGACCGAATGGATCGGTGAGCCAACCGCGGCAACGCCACGGTTGGTGAGCACCTGCACGTCGTGGACGCCGTGGGCATTCAGCGCCGTGACGGCGCCGCGGGCGGTGGCCCCGAAGCCGATCACGACGGCGCTCAACCGGCGGCCGTAGTCTCCGGTGGAACCGGTCAGCGCCAGGGAATGCAGCACGGAGCAGTAGCCGGCGAGCTCGTTGTTCTTGTGGAAAACATGCAGGCCGAAACCGCCGTCGCTGGCCCAGTGGTTCATGGCCTCGAAGGCGATGAGCGTGAGCTTCTTGTCGATCGCCAGCTGGGTGATGGCCCGGTCCTGGACGCAGTGCGGCCAGCCCCAAAGGACCTGCCCGTCCCGGAGTTCGGCCAGGTCCTCGGGCTGCGGTTTGGGCAGGAGGACGACATCGGCCGCCGCCAGCAGCTGCTTTCGCGGTGCGATGCGCCCCACGAGTGGCGCAAGCTCGGCATCGGAAAGGCCGAAGCGTTCGCCGTAGCCTTCCTCGAGGATCAGCTGTTCCCGGATTTCCGGCGCGATGCGGTCCAGGTGCAGGGGATGGATGGGGAGGCGTCGCTCGTCCGGTTTGCGTGTGCTGGCGAGGATGCCGAGGGTGAGGTGGTTCGAGGAACCCGTCACTTCTTTTTGGGGCTCGCCGTCTTTGCCGCGGTCACCTTGTCCAGGGAGCTGGCCGGCGCAGCAGCGGCCCTCTTGTCAGCGCGCTTTTCCTTAATGGATTTGCCGGCTTTTTTGGATGCTGCTTGACGGGGGGACTTGTCAGCCATGTTTGCTCCTGTAGCGGAACCGAAGAGGTTCCTGACTTCTGACCATACAGGTAGCAACCTAATGGGAGCCCGGGGAGCGGTGCAGGGGCGCGGGATCGCGGGAGCTCGGAAGATGATGTGGAGCGGCTGACGGGAATCGAACCCGCGTATCAAGCTTGGGAAGCTAGCGCTCTACCATTGAGCTACAGCCGCAGTGGGGCCAGTCAAAATGCCGGACTCTGCCCCCGTGAAACAACCCGGTGAAACAACCCGGTGAAACAACCCGGTGAAACAACCCGGTGAAACAACCCGGTGAAACAACCCGGTGAAACAACCCGGTGAAACAACCCGGTGAAACAACCC
>NZ_JBFRGZ010000027.1:0-36933 GCF_052115605.1 Arthrobacter sp. 2MCAF15
CGCCAACGCCGCCAGGCAACCCTCAACGCCTGCCACGCCCGGCACCCTCACCGCTACCGGAACAAACCCACCGCACCAGCCGCCCCGGCCCACGCCGGCATCAACCACAAAACCAACCCGCTGTCACAAACAGCTTGATTCATTCCGAAAGTACGGCGAACCCGCACGCTTCCGGCGACTTCGACGACGGCGGCGACTTCGACGGCGGCCGGCCACCACGGCGGCGGCGGGCGTAATCTCCGCGCAGGGAGGCTAGCCCGGCGTGACGGCACCCTCCACAGCCGTCCGCCTGGAAGGCCGCGGCACCCGCACGGACCGACGGGCGCGCCGGCGGATGACGTACTCGGCCACCGCAAGGTTGATCACCCAGGCCGCCCCCAGGAGCACTGCCCGGGTCGGCTCGTCGGGCGGGCCCACCAGCAGCATCCACGGCAGGCCCGTCAGCGCCTGCGTCCCGGCGGCGACTCCGATCGCGTAGCCTCGGGTCATCCACGCGCCGTGCCGGACAAAGTCGCGGCGCACAATCGCGGCGATTCCCAGGACGATGCTCGCCGCCATCGCCGAGCCGAAGACCAGCCGCAGGACGAAAAGCGCGGGCCCGTCGCCGGGCGGCAGCGGATAAAAGAGGGTCATCCACAACCCGGACAAGGCGGCCAGCAGGCCCGCCGGCGCCAGGATGCGGCCGGCGATGCGGTGCCAGCCGCGGCGGCCCCGCAGCGAGGGGAGGAATTGGAACGCCCCGAGCAGGCTGTAGGTTGTGACGCTGAGAATGTGCGTCACCACGGGCACGGGCGAGGCGAAGAACCGGGCGTTCTGGGCCGTAACTGCGGCGCCGCCGGTCAGTTCCGTCAGCCGCGCCGCGCCCGCGATCACCGGAATGAGGCTGAGCAGGATCAGTCCGGCCGGCACGGGCCACTGGGGGCGGCGGCGGACGCGGGGCACAGGGGCGCTGCTGGCTTGTGTTGTCACGGCGTGGTCCTTGGCTGGAATGGCTGTCGGCGGTAGTGCACGGGCCGAGGTGTACGGCGTACACCTGATGCGGCCACGTTAGGTGTACGGCGTACACTTGTCAATAGGGAACCGTTAGGGAAGGGTGGCCGGATGACCCAGCAAGCGGAGCGCACGCGCCGGATCCCGTTGAGCCGTGACCGCGTCCTGACTGCCGCCGTCGCGCTGGCCGATGAGGTGGGGATCGACGCGCTGAGCATGCGCCGGCTGGCCCAGGAACTCGGCGTCGTGCCAATGGCGCTTTACAAGCACGTGGCCAACAAGGAGGAACTCCTCGACGGCATGGTGGACTCCCTTGTCAGTGAGATCGATCCTCCTGTCCGCGATACCGGCTGGAAGAACGCCGTGCGCCTGCGGGTAATCTCGGCGCGGCGGGCGCTCCTGGCACACCCGTGGGGCCGGCAGGTCCTGGAATCGCGCACGAACAAGACGCCGGCGGTCCTTGGCTACATGGACTCGTTCATCGGAATGTTCCTGGCCGGGGGGTTCTCCGTGGACCTGACCCATCACGTCATGCATGCCCTCGGCAGCCGCATGTGGGGGTTCACCCAGGAGCTGTTCGACGACTCCGCCGGCCAGAGCGTGGACGGGCCGGTGGCATTGGCGCCGGAAGCGCAGGCCGCCATATTCCAGGAGATGGCCGAACGGTATCCGAACATCCTGAAGGTCGCCACCGCCTCCGCGCATAAGGACTCCGTGGTGGGACAAGGGTGCGATGACCAGTTCGAATTCGAGTTCGCGCTCGACCTGCTCCTGGACGGCTTTGAGCGGCTTCACCGGCAGCACTGGACCTCTGCTCCGGAATAGACGTCGACGCCCGCACCGGCCTAAGTGCCGACTACTCTTCCAGGAACCGCAGCAGGTACGGGATGGCGGTCCGCATGGCCCGCAGGTCGCCGCCACTCGCGGCCAGTTCGCCGAGGTAGTCGCCGTGGCTGCCGGGCACGATCATCAGGCGCGCCCCCGGAATACCGCGTGACATCCGCACGGCGTGTTCGGCATTCATGACGTCGCGGTCGGCGCTCAGCACCAGCGTGCGGGCCGTGATGCGGCGCAGGTCATCATCCGCCCAGCCGGGAAAGGTCAGGATCCGTTGGCGGTCGAGCTCGAACATCCGCTCGAGGTGTCCGGGCTCCGGATTCAGCCGGCGGTCCGCGTCCTTGTACACTTCCGGCATCTGATCGAGGGTGGCCGCCGCCATACCCTCCCAGAACTCGTCGGCGACAGCGTCGCGGCTGACGAAGGTGGACGCGGCGATGAGGCACCGCACGGAATCCGGATACTTCATGGCCAGCGCCAGCGCGGTGTGGCCCCCGGCGCTGAAGCCGAGCACATCCACGGACTCCACGTTGAGCTCATCCAGCACGGACTTGACGTCCTCGGCCGAGTTTTCGGCGGTCAGCGGGCGGCCGGTGGCGGCGGTGCGGCCGTGGCCTTCCTCGTCGACGGCGATCACTTGGCGGCTCTCGGCCAGCAGCGCGGGGATGAGGCCGGCAAAGCTGGTCTCAATAGTCGAGCCTCCGCCGGGGATCAGCAGCAGCGGGGGCCGGTCGGCCAGCGCGTGGCCATGGACCTCGTAGTACATGCGGAGGTCGCCGTTCGCCGCGTATCCGTGCGTGAATGCCACAGGGCATGTTACCGCCGCACGGACCGGGCTGAACAGGGCTTCGCGAACGACGGCGGGAGATTCCCGCCGTCGTCCGCTTGCGTCGCTGCTCAGGCGTTGACGGACTCGGCGAGGATCGCGTCCACCTGGCCCAGCGCTTCCCTCATGCCTTCTTCCATGCCCATGGCGAGGATCTTCTCCATCTGTTCCTCCGACTCGAACGTGGACAGGATGGTCATTCGGGTACGGTCGCCGATTGGCTCCAGCGTGACGACGGCGTGACCGGCGCCCATGTCGGCCACGGGATCGCCGTTGTCATCCGCGAAGCCGTCGTCGAACTCCAGGCGGTGCGGCGCGTCAATGGCGGTGAACCGCCACCAGCCGCGGGGTTTCTCCCCCTCTGGCCCCGTCATGAAGTAGCTGGCCGCGCCGCCGGGGACAAACTCGTGCGTCTCGAACGTGGCCGGCCACGTGGGCGGTCCCCACCAGCGTTCGAGCAGTCGCGGGTCTTCCCAGACCTGCCAGACGCGCTCCACGCCGGCGTCGAACTCGGCGACCACGGTGAGGCTCAGCGCCTCAAGATTCTTGACTGAATTGGTAACCGTCATGACGAACCCTTCCCATCCTTCATCTGTGCTGATTGTGCCTTGCTGGCTTGCTTGTTGACTGTTTTCGTATTGACTGATGCTGTTGTGGCCGTCTCGGCGAGGAGGGCGGCGATCCGGTCGGCCCGTTGCCGCCAGATGACTTCGTACTCGTCGAGCAGCCGGCGGGCCCTTTGCAGTCCGTCGTGGTTGGCCCGCACAATCTGCTCCCTCCCCCGCTTCTCCTTGGAGACAAGGGAAGCGCGTTCCAGGACCGCCACGTGCTTCTGGACGGCCGCGAAGCTCATGGCGTAGAGGGCAGCCAGTCCGGAGACCGAGTACTCGCCCACTGTTACCCGCCGCACGATGTCCCGGCGGGTGGTGTCGGCGAAGGCTTGGAACAGGCGGTCAAGTTCTTCGTCGCTGAGCTGGTCTCGGAGCTGATCTACAACCATTTGGTTGTAGGATAGTCCGGCCGCTTCGGGGGCGTCAAGGGGTCGCGTTGCCTCAGGCCGCCGATTTCGCGGGAAACCCGCCAGTTCGCCGGAGGCGTACGGCGAGCCCGCAGGTGTCCGGCGATTTCGCGCGACGCGACCGCCGCACACCCCCCTGAGACCGTCGGGGTGCCCGAAGGGCCCTGACGCTGCGTGGCCTGGAGCCCATGTGCCAACAATGCCGCGAGCGTAGAGTGAGCCCATGAAGCGCGTGGTTATCGACCGCTTCGGCGGCCCCGAGGTCCTGACAGTGGTGGAGGTCGACGATCCACGGCCCGGCCCGGGCGACGTCCGCGTCAGGGTCCTGGCGTCGGGTGTCTCGTTCACCGACTCACAGCTTCGCGCCGGCACGTATCTCGGCGGACCGAAGCCGCCTTTCACGCCCGGCTACGAGCTCGTGGGCATCGTTGATGAGATCGGGCCCGGTTGCTCGCGCGTACGGGTGGGAGACCGCATCGGCGCGCTGACTGTGTGGGGCGCCAACGCCGAGCGCGTCTGCGTGCCGGAGGCATACGCGGTGGAGGTGCCTGACGACCTCGACCCGGCCGAGGTCGTGAGCCTCGTGTTCCCCTACATGACCGCCTACCAGCTGCTTCACCGCACGGCCAAGTCGAAGGCCGGGGAGAGCGTTCTGGTTCACGGCGCGGCCGGCCGGGTGGGCACCGCGATCCTCGAGTTGGGGGCGCTGGCCGGCCTCCGCCTCTACGGGACCGCCGCGGGCCGGGATCGCGCCGCGGTGGAGGAGCTGGGTGCCGTGGCGATCGATTACCAGAACGAGGACTTCCTGGCCCGTGTCCGCGCGCTCACCGTCGACGGCGTGGACATCGCGCTCGACGGAATCGGTGGCCCGCTGTCGCTGCGCTCCTTCCGCGCACTCCGGCCCGGCGGACGGCTCGTCGTGTTCGGCCGCTACGCCACCATCGCGCAGGGGCGCAAGAACTGGCCGGGAGTCATCGCCTGGTACGCCGCGACCGGGACCGTCGCACTCTGGGGCTGGCTGTCGCCCCGCAGAAAGGTGCTGTCCTACCGGATTCAGAAATTGCGCATCCATCACCAGGACTGGTTCCAGGCCGACTTCCTCGCGCTGCTCGAGATGCTCCGCCGCGGCGAGATTCACCCCGTGGTGGCCGAGCGTCTGCCGCTTTCCGAGGTTCGTCGCGCCCACGAGCTGCTGGGGAGCACCGCGACGAAGGGGAAGATCGTGCTCGTACCCTGAGGCCGGCATGGTCCCCGCCGCAGCATTACGAAGCGCAGCCCACCGCCGAGTTCGCCGGAAGCCTGCGAACTCGCCGGAAGCTTACGGCGACCCCGCGGGTTTCCGGCGGCTTCGGGAGTTTCCGGCGGCTTCGCGCGCGGCAGCGATCGGGATAGTTTTAGGGGATGACGGCAAGCTACAGGTACGACGTCGAGGTCCTGCACCTCCTCGTGTCGCCGGCGCACGCCTACTTCGGCCGGGCACGCGATGGCGCCGCGCAAGTACCCACCGCCGACGCGGACCGGGTGGAACTGGTGGCCGGCAAGGGCATCGTCGGCGACCGGTTCTTCGGCAAGGCCGCACACATGGACGCCGCCGTCACCCTTCTCTCGATCGAGGCCCTCGAGGCCCTGGCCGAGGAACTGGGAGCCGGGCCCTTTGACCCGCTTCTGACCCGGCGCAACGTTGTCCTTAGGGGCGCACACCTCGCTCCGCTGCTTGGCCATGACTTCGCGCTCGAGTCGAGGGGGAACGTGGTCCGGCTGCGGGCCGGACGGCCCGCCCATCCCTGCGCCTGGATGGACCGGATGCTGGCCCCGGGCGCGCACGCCGCGATGCGGGGCCGGGGAGGCGTTCGCTGCCAGCCGCTCTCGGACGGCCTTCTCAGTCGCGGGCCGGCCGTGCTGGTCAGCCCCGTTCCCCTGGACCCCACGCAGGCCGGAATTCCCACGCTGCTGCGCCCGTCGCGGCTGCCATAGCGGACACCCGGTGCCGTGGCAGCCGGCCGCGGCCGTATGCCCTATTCCCGTCCTGCGTACTCCCGCCCTATTGCCGCTCAGCGATTGCTTTCACGCTCTTCACCAGGCTGTCCCACATGCCCTTCGAGTGCTCGGCCTCCTCGGCACTGGCGTTGTTGTCCTGTGAGAGTGTGAATTCGGTCGTGCCGGGCCGTTCCTCGAGCGTCCAGGTAAGCGTGTGGTAGTTCTCGGGCGCATCCTCCTGGCCGCTCAGCGGGCTGAAGTGCGTGACAACGAGCCGCCGTCGGGGTTCAAACTCCAGGACGCTGCCTCGGTCCTCGTACGCCTTGCCGTCCCAAACGCCGCGCCACACGATGGGTCCGCCGACCGTCCAGTCGGTCACCACGTCGGCGCCGAACATGAACTCCTTGATGGCCACAGGGTCCGTGAGCACGGACCATACCCGGCCCGCGGGCGCCTCGATGGTGATGGTCGACGTCGCCACATACTTATCAGTCATAGCTTTCCCTTTTCACTCGGAACCGGCTTCACCCGGAATCGGCTTCACTCGGAATCGGTCAGCGCCGGCAGCGCCCGGCACCGAGACTACTCCGCCAGCCGGAGCGGCCGTAAGCCTGTCCCCACCACGGCGCATCCGCCGATCCCCCCGGACGCACGGTCGCTAGGCCGGGTAGATGGCGATGGCCGTGGCCTTGATGACGAAGTAGACGGTCATTCCCGGGGTGAGGCCGAGGTCCGCTGACGCGGCCGGGGTGATGTCCGCGGAGAGGCCGCCGGCATGGACGCGGATCTGGTCGCCGTGCGGTTCAAGGTCCGTGATTGCCACCGCGAATGAGTTCCGCGGGCTGCCGTGCTCTTCGGTGAGGAAGACAGATACTGCCGAGGGCGGAAAGACCGCGACGCCGTCCTGCCCGGGGTCGATGCTGCCGTCCTGGTGGCCCGCGACGACCATCCCTGCCTCGGTGGTGACGCCCGCGGCGCTGACGGTGCCGGCCACAAGGTTCAGCCCGGCCAGGCCGGCGGCGAACCGGCTGCGGGGTCTTTCGAGGACGTCGCGGGTGGGTCCCGCCTCGCTGATCCGGCCGTCCTCGAGGACGATCACCCTGTCGGCCAGCATGAGGGCGTCCAGGATGTCGTGGGTGACGATGATCGCCCGGCGGCCGGCGAGGACCCGTTTGAGCAGCCGGCGGAGCAGCGGGGCCGCGTGAATGTCGAGGGCCGCCATCGGTTCATCGAGCAGCAGCAGGTCCGGGTCGGCGGCGAGGGCGCGCGCCACGGCAACGCGCTGGGCCTGTCCGCCGGAGAGCTGTCCGGGACGCCGTGCGGCGAGGTCCCCGGCGTCGACCTCGGTGAGCCAGTGCATGGCCGTCTCCCGGGCAGTGGCGTTGGACGCACCGGCGCTGCGGGGCCCGAATGCGACATTGTCCAGGGCGCTGAGGTGCGGGAAGAGGAGGGCCTCCTGGGCCAGGAGCGCCGTGCCCCGGGTGTGGGGTGCCCGCCAAATGTTCTTCTCCGCCGCCAGGTCGAAGAGGACCCTGTCCCCGAGCACGGCCCGGCCGGCGTCGGGGCGCAGCAGCCCGGAGATGATCGAGAGCAGTGTCGACTTGCCGGCACCGTTCGGGCCGAGGATGGCGATGGTTTCGGCCGGTCCGAGGCTGAGCGAGACCTCGAAGCCCCGTGCCGCGAGGGTTGCGTCGAGCTGAAAGGTCACTGGAATGCCCCTTCCGGTGCTGCGCCGACGCGCGGGCGCCGGTAGGAGAGTCCGACGACGGCCACCGCCACGGCGACCAGCAGGAGGGACAGCGCGACGGCGGCGTCGGCGTCGGTTTCGCGTTGCAAGTAGATCTCCAGCGGAAGCGTGCGGGTGACGCCTTGCAGGCTGCCGGCGAAGGTCAGGGTGGCACCGAATTCGCCCAGGCTGCGGGCGAAGGACAGGACAGCGCCGGAGGCGAGGCCGGGCAGCACGAGCGGGATGGTGACGCGGCGCAGCACGGTGCTGGGGCGCGCCCCGAGGGTTGCGGCGACGGCCTCGTATTTGTTGCCGGCGGTTCGCAGGGCGCCTTCGAGGCTGACGACAAGGAACGGCATGGCCACGAACGTCTGGGCGAGGATGACGGCGGTGGTGGAGAACGCGATCTGGATGCCGGCCAGTTCGAGGCTCCGGCCCAGGAGACCCTGCCGTCCGAAGGTGTACAGCAGGGCGATGCCTCCCACCACTGGCGGCAGCACCAGGGGCAGCAGGACGAAGGCCCGGAGCAGCCGTTGGCCCGGGAACGGGCTCCGGGCCAGGACGAGTGCCAGGGGCACGCCGAGGACGATGCAGAGGGCGGTGCTGGCCGTGGAGGTGCGCAGGCTCAGGCCCAGGGCAGTGAGCGAGGATTCGGACGTGATCAGCGGGATGAACTGCGGCCAGTTGACCTTGGCCACCATGGCCACCAGCGGCAGCAGGACGAAGAGTGCTCCTGCCGCCGCGATGGCGTAGATCCAAGGCGGGATCCCGGTGTAGCCGGTGCCGCTGCGTGGGTTCATGCCGTCCTTTAGGGGGCGCCGAATCCGGCGTCGCTCAGGACTTGCTTGCCCTCGGCACCAGTGACCGTGGCAATGAAGGCTGCGGCCAGTTCCTTGTTCTTGCTCGTGCCGACGGTGGCGATCGGGTAGGTGTTCACGGCCTGGTCCGACTCGGGGAAGGGGATGCCCTTGACCTTGTCGCCGGCGGTCTTGACGTCCGTGACGTAGACCAGGCCGGCGTCGGCCTCACCGGAGGTGACCTTGCCCAGGACATCGGTGACGGAGGATTCCTCGCTGACCGGTGCCAGGGTGGTACCTGTGGCTTTTTCGACGGTGGCGGTCGCGGCGCCGCAGGGAACCTGGGGTGCGCAGACAACCACCTTAACGCCCGGCTTGGCGAGGTCGGCGAAGGAGCTGATCGACGCCGGGTTGGACGGCGGGACTGCGATCTCCAGGACATTCGTGGCGAAGTTGACCAGGGCGCCGTCGATCAGTTTTGCGTCGGTCAGCTTGGTCATGTTCTTGGTGTCGGCAGAGGCGAAGACGTCCGCCGGGGCACCCTGGGAGATCTGCGTGACCAGGTCCGAGGAACCGGCGAAGTTCAGCGTGATCTTGGTGCCCGGGTTCTTCGCCTCGAAGTCGCTGGCCAGCTTGGTGAAGGTTGACTTCAGGGAGGCCGCGGCGAACACGGTCGCAGTGCCGGACAGTGACGGCGACGCGGAGGCGCTCGCGGCGGCGGGGCTGCTTCCCGTGGCTGCGGGGGTTCCGGAGGCACAGCCGGCGAGGGCTGCAGTCAGGGCGCCGGCGGCGAACAATGCGGTGACGTGCTTGCGGGCGATGATCATATGATGCTCTTTCCGTGGGGCGTTTCGATGATGACGGTGGTGGCTTTGACCACGGCTGTCGCGACGGATCCGAGCTCCAGGCCCAGTTCCCGAACCGCTTCGCTGCTCATCAGGGACACGACGCGGAAGGGCCCGCACTGCAGCTCAACCTGGGCCATGACTTTGTCGGCGGTGATTCCCGTGACGAGGCCGACGAACCGGTTGCGGGCGGAGCGGCCCACCTTGGTGGGGTCCTCGGGAAGGTGGGCCTGGTCGCGGGCGAGGTGCGCAAGTTCCAGGCCATCCACGGCCAGACGGCCGGAGTCATCCTTGACCGGGGTCAGGATCCCGCTCTCGGTCCAGCGCCGGACGGTGTCGTCGCTGACCCCGAGAAAACGTGCTGCTTCTGATACGCGAATTTTCGGCATGACACCATAATCTCCTATTTGCGGAAAATATGGGCCTCCTGATCCGCAAATCAGTAAGAAATCATCGCGTTGTGGATTGTCAGCGTCGCGGAGAGCGCCACCCGGCCTCCAGTGAAGCACCCAGCGGGGCGCCGCATTGCGGCGGCCGGCTGGGACGCTGGAGGCGCTTCGCCTAGGCGAGGACTTTGTCGAGCTTGGTGAACGAGGTGCCCCAGCCCTCGCGCGTCATGTCCAAGAATTCGGCGCTGTCGAATGGTCCTTGCGTGAGATGCAGCCGGGTCCGTCCGCCCAGGTCTTCGAACTCCAGCCGCATCTCGAGCTGGACAACGGTGCCGGCGTCGGGCTCCGCGCGCTGGGTGGCCACCAGGAGCGACGGCGGGTCGAAGACGGAGATCACGGCGTCGATCGGTCCTTCCTTGGCGGCGCCGCCCTCCTCCCAGACCATGACCAGCTGCCACGCGCCTCCGACGCGGGGCTCAACGACAATCCGGTCCCGGGGCGAGTCCACTCCCACGGGGCCGAACCAGGCGGCGAGCTGGTCTGGATCCGTGAAGGCCTTGAAGACCAGCTCGCAGGGAGCATCGAAGTCCCTGGTCATCGAGAGAATGTGGGACTCATGGGTTTTCTGATGGGTGCTCATTGCCTGGCTCCTGATTCTTGGGAACTTGCTGGATTTTTCGCAGATGCGCGTCGAGGCGGCTGAAGCTGGCATCCCAGAAGCGCCGGTACTCTTCCATATATTCGGCAACCTCACGCAGCGGCGCGGCCTCCAACTTCGAGGAGCGCCACTGCGCATTGCGGCTCCGGGTGATCAGGCCCGCGGCCTCCAGGACCTTGAGGTGGCGCGAGATCGCGGGGAGGCTGATCTCGAAGGGCTCGGCCAGCTCATTGACGGTGGCTTCGCCCTCCGCCAGCCGGGCCAGGATGGCCCTGCGGGTGGGGTCGGCGAGCGCCGAGAAGATGAGGCTGAGCCGATCGGTTGACACCGGGATGCTTCCTTCGTATTTAACAATTCTGCTAATTAACTGATGTGTTAAATATGCGCCTGCGTGCGGTCCGGCGTCAAGGGTTTTGTGATTTCTGTTCCCTGCCCGCTCCCTCGATTTCGGCGCCCGTCCGGACCATAATCGGAGCTATCCAGACAACGCTTTGCCGAGAGGAGCCGGCCGTGGCAACCACGATCTTTCGGGCAGGGATGAGATACGCGGCCGCCGCCCTCACGCTGGGCGCCGTCCTGCTGACCACCGGATGCTCCTACGACAATCCGGCGGAAACCGCGAAGATCACACCGGCGACCAACGGGATCAACACCGTAGTCGGTTCGATAAAGCTGGCGGACATGCTCATCCTCTCCCACGCAGCGGACCAGCCCGGGCGGATCATCGGAACGGTGTTCAACGCCTCCTCAAAGGACGCTACCGTCACCATTTCGGGCGCCTCAGGGGCTCCGGTATCGATTCCGGTCAAGGCCAACGGCCATACCTCCCTGGCCCAACCACCGGCCATGACGCTGGACCCCTCGGGCGGAGCCCCCGGCTCCATGGTCACGGTGCGTGTGAGCGAAGACGCCACGGGCACGTCGGCCGATGTACAACTTCCGGTCCTGAACGCGACGCTGCCCGAATACGAGTCCTACATGCCCGCGGCGCCCGCATCCGGCACCCCCTCCCCCACGCAATCCGGGAGCACGGCTTCGGCGGGCACGGCTGGCCCCAGCCCCAGCCCAACCACCACCAGCCCAACCACCGCCAGCCCCTCCCCCAGCCCCACTCCGTAGTCCCGGCGAACGCCGGGACCGCTAGGGAAGAACGGTTCCGGCGTGCGCCGGGGACCGCTAGGGAAGAGCGGCGACGACGTCGATCTCGACCAGGAAGTCACCCAGGAACGATCCCACGGTGGTTCGCGCCGGATAGGGGGTTTCGACGAACCCTGCGTAGATGGCGTTGAACCCGGCGAAGTCCCGGCCCGGGTGGTTCAGGTGCACGGTGGCCTTGACCACGTTGGAGAAGTCCAGGCCGTGCGCGCCGAGGACGGCGGCCAGATTCTTCATGGTTTGTTCGGTCTGCTCTTCGATGGTGGTGCCGACGGTTTCGCCGGTGGCGGGATCGTGCGGGGTTTGGCCGGCAGTGTAGAGGAAGCCGTTGGCGGCGATGGCTTGGGAATAGGGGCCCGCCGGGCTGGGCGCGAGGTCGGTGCTGATCTGCTGTCGCGACATGGGGTTCTGTCCTTTCATGCGGGCGGCCTGCTGGCCGGCCCGAGTGGGTGATGGCAAGTTGGTGATGCTCGGTTGCCGGTGGTCGGTTGCTGGTGGTTCTAGAGAACCTTTGACAGGAAGGCCTGGGTGCGTTCGTGCTGCGGGTTGTCCAGGACCTCGGCCGGGTGCCCGCTTTCAACTACGACTCCCTGGTCCATGAAGACCACCTGGTCGCTGACCTGGCGGGCGAACGCGAGTTCGTGGGTGACCACCACCATGGTCATTCCCGCCTCGGCCAGGGACTTCATGACGTCCAGCACCTCTCCTACCAGCTCCGGGTCCAACGCCGACGTGGGCTCATCGAAGAGCATGAGCTTGGGTTTCATGGCCAGCGCCCGGGCAATGGCAATCCGCTGTTGCTGCCCGCCGGAGAGCTCCTGGGGATAGGAGTGCCCCCGGTTGCCGAGTCCGACGCGTTCCAGCAGGGCCTGTGCCTCGGCTGTGACTTCGTTTCGGGGACGGCCGAGGACATGGACGGGCGCTTCGACGATGTTCTCCAGCACCGTCATGTGCGGGAACAGGTTGAAGCGTTGGAAGACCATGCCTGCGGTCAGCCGTGACCGCGCCGTCTGCCGTTCCTTCATTTCGTAGAGGCGTCCGTTGCGCTCGGCGTAGCCGACCATCTGTTCGTCCACGTACAGGCGTCCGGCGTCGACCTTTTCCAGGTGGTTGATGCACCGCAGGAACGTCGTCTTTCCGGAACCGGACGGGCCGATCAGGCAGGTCACCGAGCCGCGTTCGATCCTCAAATCGATGCCCTTGAGGATTTCGGTCGAGCCGAAGCTCTTGCGGACTCCCTTGGCTTCCACCATGGCGGTGTTCATGATGCTGTCCTTGTCGTTGAACTTGTCTTTGAACGGGTCTTTGACCGGCGTGCCCGTCGCGGCGCTGCGTCGAAGCCGCGCCCGTAGCGCCGTTCAAGTTTGGTTTGGAAGAAGCTCAGGACGGTAGTCATGAGCAGGTACCAGAGGCTGGCGACGATGAGCAGCGGGATGGTCTGGTAGTTGTTGGAGTAGATGATCTGGGCCGAGTACAGCAGGTCCGAGATCGCCAGCACGCTGACCAGGGCCGTGCCCTTGAGCATGGAGATGACCTGGTTGCCGGTGGGCGGAAGGACCACGCGCATCGCTTGGGGAAGGATGACCCGGCGCATGAGCTGGCTGCCGTTCATGCCCAGTGCCCGGGCGGCGTCGTACTGGCCCTTGTCCACCGATCCGATGCCGCCACGGATAATCTCGGCCATGTATGCGGCCTCGTTCAGGGACAGCCCCAGCAGCGCGGCGCCCAGCGGGGTGATGAGCGCATTGGCCGATCCCAGGACCAGCGAGGGGCCGCCGAGCGGAAGGCCGAAGGCGATCACCGGATACAAGGCGGCAATGTTGTACCAAAAGATCAGCTGCACCAGCAGGGGCGTGCCCCGGAAGAACCAGATGTAGCCCCGGCTGATGGTGTTCACGATCGGGTTGGCCGAGAGCCGCATGACCGCCAGGACCGTGCCCAGGGCGACGCCGACACTCATGGACACCACGGTCAGGAGGATGGTCAGCCCGGCCCCGGCGATGACCTGCGGGGCGAAGAGATAGGAGACGACGACGTCCCAGTGGTACCGCTGGTTCACCGCCACGTCCCACACGGCGCTGAGTGCGACCAGGATGAGAACGACGGCGGTCGCCAGCCGTAGCGGGTGCCTGAGCGGCACCACGGGGATGGAGTCCGGCGACGCCGGCGTGTCCTGGCGGGTGGCGGGGAGGGCGTGTTGTTGCTGCATGGTAGTCACCTCCTATTGGGCAAAATTGACGCGGGCGTCGGTAATGGCGCTGGACTCAAGACCGTACTTGCCGAGCACCTTGAGGTAGGAGTCACTCTTGATGACCTCGGAGAGTGCGGCGGAGACGGATTTCACCAGGCCGGAGTCCTTGGGAATGCCCACACCGACCGGTGTGAAGTCATATTTTGCGGCGATCTCGATCTGGGGATTCTGTGTGGCAGCGAAGTTCAGAATTGGCGAATCCGCCAGCACGGCGTCCAGCCGTCCGCTGGACAGGGCGGAGATGGCCTGCCGTGTGTCCTGGAATTCGCTTCTCTGGATGGTGTCCTTGCCGGCCGCGGTGCAGGCCTTGTCGTACTCGGGGACGTTGACCGTGAGCTGGTAGGACCCGGTCAGGAGCCCGACCTTGCGTCCGCACAGGGCGTGTTGGTCGGTGATCCCCTGCGGGTTCCCCTTTGCCACTGCAATGGAGTTGCCCATCTGCATGTAGTCCACGAAGTCCAGGACCTCCATGCGCTTTTCCGTGGGGGTCATCGAGGACACGGTCATGTCATACCGGCCTGCGGCCATTCCGGGGATGATGGAGTCGAAATTGGCCACCTGGATCTCTACCTTCACACCCAGGGCCTGGCCGAGGAGGCGTGCGATGTCCGGGTTGGTCCCCGTCATTTCCTGGGTCCCTTCGCGGTAGAACTGCGTCGGCGGCTCGTTGGTGGGGATGGCCACGCGCAGGACCTTTGTTGACCTGATCGAGTCCGGGAGCAGTTGCGCGGCGGCGTCGTTGACCGCGAGGGCCGGGACTCCGGTGCCGGTGCCGGCGGAGTCTCCCGACGGCGTCGGCGTCTGTGAGGTGGCGGTGCTGGGGGCGCAGGCGGTGGCCGCCAGCAGGAGTGCCGCCGCAGCCAGGACGGCGGGGACGCCGCGTGGAATGAGCTTCAGGGAAGCCGGTGCTGTGGGGGTTTTCATCAGGGGGTCCTCGTATCGGAGTAGGCCAGCTGGGCCGCGGACGTTGGGTTCGGGGAGATTTCGGCGGGAAGGGCGCGCGTGAAGGCCTCGTTGCGGTGCCGGATCAGGGCACGGCCCTCCTCGCGCAGCTCCTGGATCGTGGATACGCCGAGCAGCATCATGGTGCGCGTCATTTCGGCGGCCATCAGCTTCAGGACGTGGGCAACGCCGGCCTGGCTGGCGGCGGCGAGACCATAGAGGTACGGGCGGCCGATTGCGCAGGCGTCGGCACCGAGCGCGAGGGCCTTGACGACGTCGGAGCCGCGGCGGATGCCGCCGTCGACGATGATTTCTAGCCGGCCGGCCGTCGCCTCGACGATGTCGGGCAGTACGTCCAGGGCCGAGGCCATGTGGTCCAGTTGCCTGCCGCCGTGGTTGCTGACCTGGATGGCGTCGATGCCGATCCCGGCAGCCAGGACGGCGTCCCTGGGGTTGACGACGCCCTTGAGGATGATGGGACCGTTCCACCGCTCCCTGAGGTCACGGATGTCGTCCCAGTCCGTGGGTTCGTAGGATCCCGCCAGCAGCGTCCGCCACATGTCCGGGGTGCTGGAGAGCGGGCCTTCCGGAATTTCGGCGTCCAGGTTCGGGAAGGCAATCGCATCGTTGGCCAGGAATCCCAGGGCCCACCGGGGGTGCAGCGCCCCTTCAATGACGGTCTTGGGCTTGATGGACGGCGGAGCGGTGAATCCGTTGCGGTAGTCGCGTTCCCTGTGCCCAATGGCCCGGCAGTCGACGTTGACCACCAGTGCCTCGTAGCCCGCGTTCGAGACCCGGTCCAGGACAGCCTGCAGGAGGCCCTTGTCCGCCGTGGGCTCAAGGTTGAACCAGCGCCGCAGTCCGGGGGCGGCGGCGCTGACGTGCTCCATGGTGGTGGTGCTCAGGTGTGCCAGCCCGTAGGGAACGCCGGCGTCCAGGGCGGCGCGGGCGACGGCGGTCTCGCCGTCGGGGTGGAACAGCCGGGTTCCGCCGGTTGGGGACAGGGTGAGCGGCATCGCGACCCGGCCGCCCAGGAGGGTTGAGCTGAGGTCCAGGTGCTCCACCGAACCCCACTTCGGGAGGAAGGCCCAGTCGTCAAAGGACGCCTGGTTGCGCCGCAGGGAGACCTCGTCCTCGCCGCCGCCCTCGATGTAGTCGAACACGCTCCCGGGCAGGCGCTTGGCGGCCAGTTTCCGCATGTCCTCAACGCTGTAGCAACGCCGCTGCAGCCGTTCCGCCACTGACCGGGCGGGCCCCTGGACCGCCGCCAGTGACTTGATGTCCTTAATTCTCATTTCGCGTCCTTTATGTCTTGCGTGGATCTCCTGCGTGGAAATCTCGATCAACTTCGTCCCTCAATGGTGACGAAGATCTCACCTCGCCTATATGTAGATTCCTCCAAAAGAATTGATTTTTGCCTGTGATATCTTCCATATATGGACCCGCGAGAACAGCCTGTTGCTGAGCTAGACCAGAACGCAGCGCTGGTCAGGTTGTCGGACTGCATCCAGCTCATGCAGGCCGGCCTGGTGCATGCCAATCCCGCCCCGGACAACCTCGCGCATCCCGTCTCGGACGTGCTGATGTATGACCCCATGGACGAATGGACGAGCATCGAGGACCGGATCATCCTCGCTGTCGGGCTCAGCTGCGGTTCGCCGGATTTTGACCAGCTGCTGCACCGGGCGTCGAACAGCAACGCGGCCGCCGTGATCGTCAAGGCCCACGGGGCGTCCCTGGAGCAGCTGCGTTCCGCCGCGGTCCGCCACAGCCTCGCGGTCCTCGTCGCACCTGACACCGCGGATTGGACGCGGCTCGTGGCACTGGCCAGGGCATCGGTCATGGGGGCCGCCGTGGACTCCGTCTCGGGGGTCCGGCTCGGGGATCTCTACGCGTTCGCCAACGCCGCCGCATCCATCACCAGCGGCGCCGCCAGCATCGTTGACCCGCTGGGACGGGTGCTGGGCTATTCGACCCTGCCGGGCCAGCCCATCGACGAATTGCGCCGCGTCACCACACTCTCCCTGCAGGAAATCAAGCCGCCGGCCTTCGATGCCGATTTCAAGATCGTCTACGCGTCCCCGGGCGCGGTGCTGATCCCGGAGGCAGACGGCGAGATGGCCAGGTTGGCACTTGCCGTGCGGGCCGGTGGTGAACTGCTTGGTTCGATCTGGATCCTCGACCCCGGCGAGAGCAAACGGGCGGCTTCCCTGGAGGCGCTCACCAGGATGGCGCCACTGGCAGGGCTGCACATGCTCCATGCCCGTTCGGCATCCGATTTTGGCGAACGCCGCAATGGGGATCTGATCCGCACGCTTTTGGACGACACCGTCCACGCGTCCTTCGCCGCCGCCCAGCTGGGGCTCGATGCGGGACCGGGACTGGCGGTCGCGGCTTTTTCCATCAACCGCCCCGAATCCGGCGGCCTCGAATCGGTGCGCGAAATTCATCGGCTGCTGCACCTTGTCACGACGGTGTGCAACATCCAGTTCAGCGCGAGCCACAGCGCCCTCATCGGCTCGGTTGTCTATGCCCTCCTGCCCTGCGGGGGAACCAGCCCGAGGATGGCGCACCGGCGCGTGGCCCAGGAGATCGCGGCGTACGCACACACGATCAGCTCCTACCCGATCATCGCCGCAGTGGGAGGCATTGCGCCCAAGCTCGAGGACCTGCCGCGATCCAGGTCTGAAGCACTGCAAACGCAGCAATATCTGGTCCATCGGCATCCTGCAACGCCGGGCGACGGCGGCGCAGGAGCCTCCGCTGCCGGCCTGTTCGAGGACCACCGGATTCCGCTGAGCCTTTTGAAAGTCGGCGCTTTCATCGCCGACAACGGGCTTGCGGACCTCGACGAGATCACGAAAATCCAGGCCCACGACGCCGAGCAGCAAACGGACTATCTGGAGACCCTCCGCGCCTACCTGACCTCGAACGGCAACATCTCCGCCATGGCGGCACGCCTGCACGTGCACAACAACACCGTCCGCTACCGCGTGGGGCGCCTGGCCAAGGACTTTGACCTCGACCTGGACGACCCGCAGCAACGGCTCTGGCTGTGGCTGCGCCTGACAACCATGGATCTGGCTCCTACGGCTGCACCGGCGGCGCCGTAGTTTCCAGGGGTAAGAAATCGCCAGAACCACGAGCAGGCAGGACCCAGCGGGCGCCGGATCCTGCCTGCTTTCGCTCTGGCAGTGATGCTGACTACGAGAAGCGTCCCGGCCGGAAGGTGGCCAGCATCGGGTGCTTGGCGCCGGTCATGATCTCGCCCGCGAGAAGTTCGCCCGCGATGAGGCCCAGCGTGGCTCCCGAGTGGGTGAAGGCCACGAAGCAGCCGCGCACCTGGCCGAGTTCGCCGAGGACCGGCTCGCCGTCGCCCGGGATGGGCTTGTAGCCGATCTTCCAGGAGGCCGGCTTGAGCTCGGGGCATCCGGCGAGGAGCTTGGATGCTTCACCGGCGAGTTCCTGGACCACATCGTCGGGGATGCCGAACGAGCCGTCGGCGTGTTCGGTGATGTGCTCCTCGTACCAGTCGTGGTCCAGGGCGAGCGTGTTCCCGGGGTTGGGCCGGACGGCGGCCCGCGGGGTATTCAGCACGGCCTTCAGCTCGTGTTCCACAGGTTTGGTCAGCACCAGCATGGAGACCGGCGACGCGTTGGGGATCTTGACGCCGAGGGGCGCGACGACGGCGGGCGTTGCGGCGCCGCACGCGACCAGGACCGCGTCCGCGCCATACGTTTCGCCGGTGGCCGTCTCGACGCCGGTAGCCCGGCCGCCGTCGACCGTGACGGACGCCTTGCCGGCGTTGAGCGCCAGTTCGCCACCCAACGCGTGGAATTCCTCCATCAGGAAGTCCACGAGGTCGGGCAGGCTGACCCAGCCCTCGCCGGGGTTGAAGATGGCGTTCTCCGGCACGGCGTCCGGGTCGATGCCGGGAGCGGCTGAGGAAATCTCTTCGGGCGCCAGGAGCTTGGAGTCGTAGCCGATGGATTTCTCGTAGCCGTGGCGGGCTGCAGTGACTTCCCGCCGTCCGGCCGGGTTCCACATGAGGCCGCCGCCGAACTGCAGCCATTCCCGGGCGGGGTCAGCGGCAAAGAGCGTACGGTAGCGGTCCACGCCGGCAACCCGGAGTTGGTGGTAGGGGGTGGAGCGTTCTCCGGCGGAATTCAGCCACGACAGCGAGCGGCCGCTGGCCTCGCTGGCCAGGCCGCGCTCGGTCAGGAGGACCACCGAGGCGCCTGCGCGGAGCAGGTGGACGGCTGTGGAGACTCCGAGGATGCCGCCGCCGATGATGGCGACGCGTTTGGTTGGGGCGGTGGAGGACATGGATCTGCCTAATCTTTCGTGGTGGATGCTTCGGGGCGCGCACCGGGCTGGGCGCCGGGGCGCTGAAGGAGCGCTGTGCGGCTATGCCAGGGCGTGGATTTTTTCGATGACCGTCAGGACTTCAAGTGATTCTGCGGGGTCGACCGGGAGCGGGCCTTGGCCCCGGAGGGCTGCCGCGAGCCGGGTGTAAAACGCGGGATAGGCGCCGGGTTCCGGCGCGATTGGCTGCAGGTCTCCGTCGACACCCAAGGTCCCCCAATGAGTTTGGGGGTCGGTTCCGTAAGCGGGGTCCGACGGCGTCATGCCGGCGGCGAGGGCCGGCTCCTGGCTGTCCAGGCCCCACTTCGTGTAGCCGGCTGCGGAGCCCAGGACGTGGAAACGCGGACCGACCTGGGCCGCCATGCCGTTCATCCACAGCCGGGACCGGACCCCGGATTCATGGCGCAGTGACACGAAGGCCTCGGTGTCGGCTCCGTCCGGGTCCGGACCGTGGTTGGCGGTCTCTCCGTAGCTTGCCGCCACCGGGCCGAAGAGCTGGATGGCCTGGTCGATCAGATGGGCGCCAAGGTCGTTGAGGATTCCGCCGCCCGCGGAGACCGCGGCGGTGTCGCGCCAGTTCCCGAAGCCCTCCGGCCGCCACCACTCAAAGCGGGATTCGAAGGTGCGGACCTCACSCAGCGCCCCGTCCGTGATGAGCTTTTGGAGCGTCAGGAAGTCSGCGTCCCAKCGGCGGTTCTGGAAGACCGTGAGCTGCACGCCGGCGTCGGACGCCCGGGACATGAGCTCTTTGCCGTGGGCCGACGTCGTGACGAACGGTTTATCCACCACCACGTGCAGGCCGTGGGCGATGGCCGTCGCGGCGAGATCGAAGTGCGTAAGCGGGGGCGTGCCGAGGACCACGAGATCCAGCTCTCCGGCCAAGGCGAACATGGCCTCCGGGGTCGGGACGACCCGGGCGTGCGGGTAGCGCCGCACCGCCTCGGCGGAGCGGTCCGGATCTGCAGTGACGATGACGTCCAGCGAGTAGCCGGGCTGCGCCGAGATCAGCGGTGAGTGGAACACCTTGCCCGAAATGCCGAAGCCGACGACTGCGGTGCGGATGGGCGCCGCTGCACTAGCCCCTTTCAGAGTCCCCATCACAGCACTTCCGAGAGGAAGCGCTGGAGGCGTTCGCTTTGGGGGTTGTCGAAGAGGTCGGCCGGCGTGCCAGACTCGACAACCTCGCCTTCGTCCATGAAGACAACCTGATCGGCGACCTTGCGGGCGAAGCCCATCTCGTGCGTGACCACCAGCATGGTCATGCCGCGGCGGCCCAGGCCTGCCATGAGGTTCAGGACGCCCTTGACCAACTCCGGGTCCAGCGCGCTTGTGGCCTCGTCGAAGAGCATGACCTCTGGTTCCATGGCCAGCGCACGGGCAATGGCGACGCGCTGCTGCTGTCCCCCGGAGAGGTCTCGCGGCCGGTGGTCGGCACGCTCGGCGAGGCCAACCTCAGCGAGGCGGCGGCGGGCGCGTTCCCGGGCCTCGGCCTTGGACATCCCCTTGACGCTCCAAAGAGCCAAGGCCACGTTCTCGAGGGCAGTATGGTCCGGAAAGAGGTTGAAGTGCTGGAAGACCATGCCGATGCGGCTGCGCAGGACATCCGGTTTGACCTCCAGGGCACTCTCGCCGGCGAGGAGCACGTCCCCGCTCTTGGGCTCGTGCAGGCGGTTAACCCCACGAAGAAGTGTGGACTTGCCGGAGCCGGAAGGCCCGATAACGCAGGTGGTGGTGCCCGGGGCGACAGTGAGGCTGACGTTGCGGAGCACGTCGATGTCGCCGTAGGCCATGGTCAGGTTTTTCAGTTCCAGGCTGGACCCGTGGAAGGTCTCGATGTCCGGGACTGTGCTTTTAGTGTTGATGCTTGCGAGGTTCACGTGTTGCTCCCGGTGGTCAGCGGCGAGGCCGCGTCGAGTTCTTTGACTTCTTTCAGCCCGCTGCTGGGGGCGGCGGGACGGCGCCGGCCGGTCCGGAAGCGGTTGTCGAAGTAGTTGACCAGGTGGGTCAGGGGAACCGTGATCACCAGGTAGAAGATGCCGGCCATGACCAGGGGCGAGAGGTTGCCGGAGAGTACCGCGGCGTCTTGGCCAACCCGGAAGAGTTCCCGTTCGCTGACCAGCAGGCCCAAGAAGTAGACCAGCGAGGAGTCTTTGACGATCGCGATGAACTGGTTCACCAACGCCGGCAGGACCCGGCGGACGCCTTGCGGGACGACCACCAGGGCCATGGATTTTGCGTAGCTCATGCCCAGCGCGCGGCACGCCTCGCCCTGGCCCTTGTCCACGCTCTGGATGCCTGCGCGGAAGATTTCGCCGATGTAGGCGCTGGCAATCAGGCTCAGCGCAATGATCCCCAACGGGTAGGGCGAGGGGCCGAAGATGGACTGGCTGAAGCGGGCGAATCCCTGACCGATCAGCAGGATGGTCAGGATGGCCGGGAGCCCGCGGAAGAGGTCTGTGTAGATCCGGGCCGGGACCCGGAGCCATCTGGAGGGCGAGATCCCCATGACCGCGACGATCATGCCGAGGACTACGCCGATAATCGTTGCTGCAATGGAAATGATGAGCGTGTTTAGAAGACCGACCCCGAGCAGTTGGGGCAGGACCTCGGCCATTGCGCCGAAGTCGAAGAAGGTGCGGGTGATGGTGCTTAACCAGTCCATGGTTGCTCTCAGACGTAGGTAGCTTGTGGATCCCGGGCGGGCCGCGGAATGCGGCCCGCCCGGTCAGGCGGTGGCCAGGTCAGGTGCCGGGCGTGTGTGCCTTGCGGTGTGTATCGGGCGTTTACTTGTTTGGGCCGTCTATTTGCTGGGCGTAGGCGTTGCCGTCTGCTCGGCCTTCGGCAGGTACTGCTCGGGCATCGGCGAGCCCGGGAACCACTTCTCGTAGAGCTTCTTCCACGTGCCGTCTTCCATGGCTGCTGCCAGACCCTTGTTGAGGGCGTCCTTGAAGGCGGTCTTGCCCTTGGCCACGGCGAAGCCGGCGGGGGCGTCGAAGGACGGGATGTCAGCGGCGCTGACCAGTCCGTACTGTTCCTGGTAGGCCTTGGCGGCCTCGTAGTCCAGGAAGTGGGCGTCAACGGATCCGCTGTTCACCGCGGAGATTGCGGTGTTGTTGTCCGGGAAACGCACCAGGCTCGCGGACGTGAAGTTCTTGACGGCGTATGCCTCCTGCAGCGTTCCCTGCACGACGCCGAGGCGCTTTCCAGCGAGGCCGTCGGCGCCGGTGATGCCTGAAGTCTTCGTGGTGATGACGGTCAGGTAGCCGGCCAGGTAACCATCAGAGAAGTCGACGGTCTGCTTGCGCTTGTCGGTGATGCCGATCGCTGCGACACCGGCGTCGAATTGGCCGTTAGAGACGGCCGCGAGCAGCCCGGAGAAGTCCTGTCCTGTGAAGACAACCTTGTCCACTCCGGCGCGGTGGGCGACGTCTTTGAAGAGTTCGACGTCGAAGCCGGTGAAGTTACCCTGAGCGTCGGCGAAGGTGTAGGGCTTTGAGTCACCCAGGCTGGCTACCCGAATGGTGCCGGCCTCAATCAGGCCGTAGGGGTTGTCCGCCGGGGCGGACTGGGCGGAGGGGGATCCTCCGCAGCCGGACAGTGCCAGGACCGCGGCAACAGCGGCGGCGACGAGCACCCCCGGGCGCAATTTCTTTCCTGTGTTCACAGCTTATTTCCAATCGTGGGAGTGACGGGCGGGCTAGGCGGGTGGTGAGCCCCCGCAGTGCGGGACTGTCGATGCTAGGTCTTGCTGAGTCCGGTCTCAGTCCCTAGGATTGAGACCGGACTCACATCGATTGCTAGAAATGTAATCGAAGCCACATGGGGCGTCAAGGGGTCCACTACGAAAGGCCGTAATGAATAGTGATGCTTCCCGGCGCCGCGATGTTACTGTCGCCGACGTCGCTCGAGCCGCCAAGGTTTCCAAGGCCCAGGCCGCCCGCGCCCTGGGCAACTATGGTGCCGTAAGCGACGACGTGCGTGAGCGCGTGCTGGCCGCCGCCGAAGAGCTGGAATACCGCCCCAACGAGCTCGCCCGCAGCATGAACACGGGAAAGTCGCACACCATCGGGGTGGTGGTCGGGGACATCGAAAACMCACATTTTGGCCTCGCCACGCGGGGCATCACGGACACCGCCAAGCGCAGTGGTTTTCACGTCATCCTGATCAACACAGATGAGGACACCGAGGCGGAAATCGACGCCGTGCGGGTGCTCCTGGACAAGCGCGTGGACGGCCTGATCGTGGCACCGGCGTCATCGGTGGAAACGCAACATTTACGGCGTGTTCACGATTCCGGCCGCCCGCTGGTACTTCTGGACCGCAAGGCCCCCGGGCTCGACGTCGACACCGTGGCCGTCGACATGGAGGACATCTCACACGAATCCACGAGCTACCTGATCGCGTCCGGCCACCGGAGGATCGCCTTCGTCTCCACTCTCAAGACAGCCGGGCCGTACAACGACGGCATGGAGCTGGACTCGTCGCAGATATCGGACCGGCTCGCGGGTATGACGCGAGCGTTCGACGAGGCGGGGCTGGACCTGCCCGTCGACCTGATCCGCCTCAACGCCGGCGACGACGAGTCGATCAAGAAAATCGCTCGCGAGCTGGTGCAGCGTCCGGACCGGGCGACGGCGATCATCGCCTCCGACGGGCTGATCGGACTCAGCGTCGTCGAGGCGATCCACGAGCTCGGCCTGTCGATTCCTGATGATGTTTCTTTCCTCATGTATGACGACTTCCCCTGGACGCGCCTGACCACTCCCCCGCTCACGGTCATCGCCCAGCCCGTGTATGACATGGGCGTGGCGGCTGCGTCGGCCCTGATCCGGCAGATCGAGGGCCGCAAGGCACCTGCGGCCACGCCGACGTTCACGGCCGAACTGATCCGCCGCGGCTCGGTAGCGGTCCCACGGGCGGTCAGGGCCGGCGACTGAGCCGCCCGCGGGTGGCCCTGCGAGCCTCCCCAGCATGCAGGACAGGGCTTAGTTCTCTGGCGCGGAGCCGTGTCGAAGGCTTGAGTGGACCGTAGGTCTAGCGCAAACATGCGGCGGAGGGAGCGTGGTCCCTGTGGGCGGACTGGTCCGGCCGCCGGAATCGGACAACCCTCGTCCGGGTCCGGCTGAAGCGGGCATAGATCCGTCATGGAACTGACCGTCGTCGTCCTTGTCACCGCCGCCCTGTTCGCGTGGGCGCTGGTCTCGGTGCGGCTGCAGCAGGCGGATCTGACCGCACCAATCGTGTTCACCGCCCTCGGCGCCGCCATGGCTTGGTTCGGGCTGATCGACGGGTCCTCGCCCCCGGCGGGTATCACCCCGGTTGTCGAGATCACCCTGGTGTGGGTGCTCTTCTCCGATGCCGCCCGCCTGCCGCTGCAGCAATTGCGCCGCGACGTGGGCCGCTACGTGCGGCTGCTGGGAATCGGCCTGCCCCTGACGATTGTGTTCGGCTGGGCCCTGGCCGCCTGGTTCTTTCCCCACTTCGGGTTCTGGCTGGCCCTCCTGGTCGGCGCCGCCCTGGCCCCAACGGACGCCGCACTCGGAATCCCCGTGGTGACGAATCCGGCGGTGCCGTCGCGGATCCGGCAGCTGATCACGGTCGAGAGCGGCCTCAACGACGGCATCGCCACCCCGGTAGTCATGCTCGCGATCGCCGGCGCGGCTGCCGCGGCGGGCCTGGAGAGCGCCGCCGGCCCCGGCAGTCCGCTCGTCGAACTGCTGCTCGGCGCCGGCGTCGGCGCACTGATCGGCGCCGGGGGCGGGTGGCTGCTGCAACTGGCCCGGAGGCGCGGAACCGGCGCCGAGGACTTCGCCGGCATCGGGGTCCTTGCCCTGAGCCTGCTCGCCTACAGCGCCGCCCTCGCCGCGGGCGGCAACGGATTTGTCGCCGCGTTCTGCGGCGGACTGGCGTTCGGCACGTGCGCCGGCCAACGGGCCCCGGCCGAGCTGGTCTTCGTCGAGCAGATGGGCGGCCTGGTGTCGCTGCTGGTGTGGCTTGCCTTCGGAGCCATCACCATTCCGATCATGGTGGCGCACTCCGTCCCCCTGACCATCGCGTATGCCGTACTCAGCCTCACGGTGGTGCGCATGGCGCCGGTGGCCCTGGCCCTGATTGGCGCCGGCCTCGGCCGGTCCACCGTCCTGTTCGTCGGGTGGTTCGGTCCGCGCGGCCTGGCGTCGCTCGTGTTCGCGCTGCTGGCACTGGAAGCCCTTGGATCCATTGCCGATGAGGCCGTCGCCGTCATTGCGGCCACTGTGCTGCTCAGCGTCCTGGCCCATGGCATCAGCGCCGCGCCGCTGGCCGCACGCTATGGACGGGCCGCCGCCGCGGCCGGACCGGAGCCCGGCGGGCCAGTGCCGGTCGCTCCCGCTCCCGCCCGGGGCCTGAGCCGCAAGCACACACCCACTCCGCCCCAGGGCCTGTGATGAGTCTCACGCACAATTTTCGCCATCTGGCTTGAGCCGCCCGCTCGGCGCTGTGCACTATGGAAAGGCAACGCGGGGAATGTGATTTCCCGCCGACGCAGCCCCGACGTTCCTCCGACGCCCCGCGTCCGCAGTGAACCCGGGGCACCCATCCTGGTGGACGCAATGAGGCCAAACCGGTGAGCTCGCAGAGCTGCCCAAGGTCTCAGGCGTTCCTGGTTTGGCCCCACGGCGGCTCCGCATCGGTGCGGCAGCCGGACATCCGGATTCATGAATGGAAGCACTGAACAATGACGTTTGAAACTGCCACCTCTGTAACCCACAAGCTCTGGGACCGCTCCACCATGCACCACGAGCTCGACGCCCTGGTCCACGAGCTCTCCGAGCGCCACAACACCTCCAAGAACAACATCGCGGTCCACGCCAGCGGACCCGGCACCTTCACTCTGAGCCTGAACCACGGTGCAGCGAACCTCGAGGCAGTTTCCTCCTAGCAACCACACCGACGACGGCGGGAGCCTCCTCCCGCCGTCGTCGGTGCCTCCGGTCCCACTATCAGCCGGCAAAGTTCAACCGGCGGAGATCAGCCGGCAGTTGCGGTGCCGCTCATTTCGGTCTTGACCCGGTACATGTCCAGATCGGCGGCCAAAAGCAGGGCCTTGGCCAGTTCCTTGTGCTCTGCCGGACCGGCGGCCGCCCGGACTGCGGTATCAGCCTGGCCAACGGACATGCCCAGCCGGAGTTCACTCCCCGCGATGGGGACCGCGCCTGCCAGGCAGCCCCGGACACGGCCGGCAACCGCCTGGAGCTCTCCGGGGTGGTCCAGCCGAGGGATCAGGACAACGAACTCGTCTCCGCTGTAGCGCGTGACGGTGTCTGCCCCGCGCACGGCCCCGGAAAGCATACGGGCCACGTGTTCCAGGACCTGGTCTCCGGCCGCGTGGCCCAGGGTATCGTTCACCTGCTTGAACTTGTTGACATCGCAAAACAGCACACCGACGCGGTGCCGTTCTTCGCCGGCGCGGGCCAGCGCCCTGAGCAGGTCTTCCTCCAAGTGCCGCCGGTTCGGCATCCCTGTCAGCGGGTCATGGAGCGCCCGATGGCGAGCCTCCTGCAAGAGCTTTGCGCGGTTCGCCTCGGCGTCCTGAAGTTTCCGGTGCGCGCTGGCCAGCTCGCGCTCGTATCGCCGCCGCTCGGGGGCAGCGAAAAAGACCATCAGGTCTTTCGGTTCTGTCCCGTCCACAGTCCGGGTGATCGACAGCAGGACCGGCCGGCGCTCCCCGTCCGGTCCTAACAGCTCGATCGACAGTTCGCCGAGATGGCCGTCGCGTTCCAGCTTCGGCCCGGCATGCGTCCGGTACATCAGCCTGTCCCCGGCCGGCATCAGGTCCAGCAGCCGGGTTCCGTCCAGACCGCCCGCAGGGACCCCGGCCCACGCGCACATGGTCGCGTTCGCGGCCAGGATGGTGCCGTCGGCGCCGGACACGATGTAGCCGGCAGGTGCCTGGTGGAAGAGCTGGCCGTAATCGATAGCCTCGGTGGCCATCTGGGTCATGCCGGCTTCAGGTATTCGAGGATGGCGGCGGACGTTTCCTCCGGTGCGCTACTTTGCGGGAAGTGGCCGGTGGCGGCAAGCCGCACCAGGGTGCTGTTGGCGAGGGCATTGTGCAGGTAGGTGCCGACGTGGTCCGGCGTGACGACGTCGTCCGTGCTTTGCAGGACCAGCACGGGGATGGTGACCTCGCCGAGCAGGTGCCGGACATCGGACAGGAACGCAACGCGGGCAAAGTCGCGGGCCACCCTGGGGCTGATCCGTCCGAAGCTGCCCTGGATTTCGTGGTCCAGTTCAGGCGCGTGCGGAGTATTCATGTATACCGGGGCCATCGACTCGGCCCAGACAACGTAGTTGGCGTCCAGGGATTCGAAGACGTCCTCAATGTCCCGCCGGGTGAACCCTCCCGCGTAGCCGTCCTCGGGGTGGTCGAGATAGCTTGGCGACGCCGTGACCAGGACCAGGCGGGCGAACCGGCGCCCTTCGTCCCGGGCGGCTGCACTGACGGCCATCATGGATCCGACGCTGTGGCCGACGAGGGTCACGTCCTCCAGATCGAGTTCGGCGCAGACCTCCATCAGGTCATCAACGTAGGCGTCAAGGCCTGAATAAGTGGCCGAATCGTAGGCGGACTGGTCGGAGCCGCCGGAGCCGACGTGGTCCAGCAGGACCACCCGGTAGCGATCGGTGAACCAGGGCAGAATCTTGTGCCACATGCTCTGGTCGGTGCCAAAACCGTGGGCGAACAACAGGACCGGGCCTTCTTCCGGCCCGTACATCTGCACGTTGTTTCTCACTGCTGCGCCAGTCATAAACGGGCAACCCGCCTTCCATTCAGACACGTAGGCCCACCGATCGAGACCGACGGTGGAACTACAAATCCGAGCCTCGGGCCCAGGTAAATCCGTCAGGCGCTTCCTGCTGGCGCCGTCCCGCGAAAGGCCCCCCCCTTGCAAGGGAGTGTTTCAACAATTTGCATTCATCCTAGTCCGGGCGACTCACCGGCCGGGATATGCGTCGTCGCAGGTCAGTCGCATTTTCCGACGAGAAGGGCGTCGGTCCTGGTTGGCGGCAGTACTTTCTTGAACGTCAGCAGTTGAGGGTGGCGAACGCCTCGTCCAGCAGGTCCTGGACTGAGGTGGCGGCTTCCCGGCGGGTCCATTCAGCCAGGGCGACGTCCAAGCAGGACAGCGCGGAATGGATCAGTGTCTGGGCGCGGAACCGCCGGGTGTCCTCGGGCCCGGCGAGCCGTTCGAAGATGACGGGTTCCAGCAGGGCGGCCCACGCAATGTGCTTTTCCAGGTTGCGGGCGCGGAGCGAGGCTGTGCTCATCATGACGCGCATGGTTCGCAGGCCCCGGGTGACCTCCTCCGGAGTCGCAATCTCGATGGGGTCGAACGCCCGGCGCAGGACGGTCCAAATCGGCTCGTCTGCCGGCCTTGCCATTGCGGCGTCCCGGACGCGCATGCCGATGGGTGCCGGGTCGCCAATGACCACGTCTTCCTTGGCGGGGAAATAACGGAAAAAGCTTCGGGCGGAAATGCCAAGCGCCCCCGCTATGTCATCAACCGTGGTTGCGTCGAATCCGTTCTCGTCGAACATTTGCAGCGCCTGCTCGGCCACGTGGGCCCGCACTGATGCGCGTGTCAGGTCGCGGAGCCCGGATTTCGCCTCACTCTTCACATTTGTCACCCTTTCACCTTAGTGCAAATCCGACAGCGTCGGAATAACTTGTCAGTTACTGACAGGGAGGGCGTATGCTGACTAAACATCGATGGAAGGAATGCAGACATGCAGAAGCGAACCTTGGGCCAGCAGGGCCTTGAGACGTCGGCGCTCGGTTACGGCGCCATGGGCATCTCCCTCGCCTACGGGCCGGGTGATGAACAGGAGGGGATTGCGGCCATCCAGACGGCGCGCGACCTGGGTGTGACGTTCTTCGACACCGCCGAGCTCTACGGCTGGGGCGAGAACGAGAAGATCGTGGGACGGGCCGTGAAGGGTTTCCGCGATGACATCGTGATCGCCACGAAGTTCGGATTCACCCGGGACTACGGCCTGGACAGCCGTCCCGAACATATCCGCGAGGTTGTCGAGAACAGCCTGCGCTACCTGGGTGTGGACCACATCGACGTGCTCTACCAGCACCGCGTCGACCCGAACGTGCCGATCGAGGACGTCGCCGGCACCGTCAAGGAGTTCATTGACGCCGGCACGGTGAAGTACTTCGGCCTCAGCGAAGCCGGCCCGGACACGATCCGCCGCGCCCATGCCGTCCAGCCGCTTTCGGTACTGCAGACGGAGTACTCGCTGTTCGAACGCGACGTCGAGACGATCTTCCCCACCCTGGCTGAACTGGGCATCGGTTTCGTGCCGTACTCACCACTCGGCCGCGGCTTCCTCACCGGCACAGCCAAGCCCGCCGGCGAGTACGACCAGACCGACATGCGCCGCACGGATCCACGCTGGCAACCGGGCAACTTCGAGAAGAACCTGGAAGCGACACGGCTGCTGCGCGAACTGGCCGAGTCCAAGGGAGGCACCGTCGCCCAACTGGCCCTCGCATGGCTGCTCGCGCAGGGGCAGGACATCGTTCCCATCCCCGGAACCCGGAGCCCGCAGCGAGTCGCGGAGAACATCGGTGCCGCCGACTTTGTCCTGACCGCGGCGGACCTGGCCCGCATTGCCGAGATCCTGCCCACCGGCGGGTTCGGCGCCCGCTATGCCAGAAACACCCCCGCCTGGGAATAGACCCGCGTTCGGCAGGAATGCGACAAGGGAGGGCAGGCCGGGGAGTCACAAAGCGCCCGCTCGCGGGATTTCTGCCCGAAAGAGCGGCCGGGCGGATACCCGTGGGCGCAGGGCAGCCCTCCTTCTTTTGGCACGGAAACCCTTGATTTTGCAGCCTTAGGGCGGGCCGCAGTCGGTAATCCGCTCTTACAATTCCACATTGTGAAATTGCATTTTCCTCTTGTGGAAAAATGTGAGCGGCGTTACTTTGGAAACAGACTCCGATTTCCGGAGCTGTTCCCGATTGATAGGTACAGATCAATGAAGATCCCAGACTCTGCGGCGCTGAAGGCGAGTTCGGCGCCGTCGAAGAAGAAGCCCTTGTATAGGTCGCTCTTCTTCCAAATTCTGATCGCCGTCGTGGCAGGAGTGCTCATTGGCCATTTCTGGCCGGGCCTCGGTTCCCAGCTGAGGCCACTCGGTGACGGATTCATCCAGCTCATCAAAATGATCATCGCGCCGCTGATTTTCCTGGTGATTGTCACCGGAATTTCGGCAGTAGGCGACGTCAAGGCGGTCGGAAGGGTAGGAGTCAAGGCCCTTCTGTACTTCACGGCGGCCACGCTGTTTGCCCTGGTTTTCGGCCTCATCGTGGGCAACATCGTCCAGCCCGGTGCCGGCCTGAACATCGATCCCAGCACGCTGTCCCAGGAAGCCCTCAACGCCAAGACCGGCACCACGCCGCCGAAGGACGCGGCGGCGTTCATCCTGGACATCATTCCCGTCAGTGTCGTCGGAGCCTTCGCGAGCAACAGCCTGCTTCAGGTCCTGTTTTTCTCCGTGTTCTTCGGAGCGGCGATCGTCGTCATTGGCCGCGAACGCTGCATGCCGGTCATCAGCCTCATGGAGACTGTTCTTGAGCTCATTTTCAAGATCATGTCGTGGATCATGAAGGTCGCGCCGATCGGCGCCTTCGGCGCCATGGCGTTCATCATCGGCCAGTACGGGCTCGGAACCCTGGGCACCTACGCCAAACTGATCGCCGCCTGCTACGGCGCCGCCGTCATCTTCATCGGGCTCCTGTTCCTCCTGGCCTGGGGTTTTGCCCGGGTCCCGCTGTGGCACTTCCTGAAATACACCCGCGAAGAATTCCTGCTGGCCCTGGGCACCGCCTCCACCGAGGCCGTGATGCCGCGCATCATGACCAAACTGACCAACGCGGGCTGCTCCCGCGCCACCACCGGGCTGGTGGTCCCCACGGGTTACTCCTTCAACCTCGACGGCGCCGCGATCTACCTTTCGATCTCGCTGCTGTTCCTGGCTCAGGCGTTCGGTCACCACCTCGATCTGGGGCAGCAGCTCGCGGCACTGGGCGTGTTGCTGCTGACCTCCAAGGGCATGGCCGGCGTGCCCGGTTCGTCGTTCCTTGCACTGTCCGCCACGGCAGCGGCCCTGGGCATCTTCCCGGTCGCTGGCGTCGCGCTCCTGCTCGGCGCCGACCGCCTCATGGACTCCATGCGTGTGGTGGTGAACCTGCTGGGCAACTGCGTGGCCACCTTCGTGGTCTCCAAGTGGGAAGGCCAGTTCGACCGCGACGTCATGGTCCGAGCCTTCCGTGGAGAGATCACCAACCACGATTCCGCGATCATGCTCGGCGCGGAGGATGACTTCGAGGACCAGGAACTCGAGCGGATCAGTGAGGGCGGTCAGCCGTCACCGAAGTTCCGCGGCGGCCCTGCGCCCGACGACATCCCTGAGTTCCAGATGAGCAGGCGCTCACCCGGTGCCGGCCAGGCCGGACCGGCGGTGGAGCACAGCCCGGCCAGCATCAACGAATAGCTGCAACCCCACCCAGGTCCCCGTCCCGGTCCCGCCGGGACGGGGACCTGCGCGTGGGGCCCCCGGCACCTGGTGAAGGACACATCTGGTACGTCCCCTCTCTTGCTGGCACACTGAGCCGATGAGCGATCCCCTCTCCCAGCCCCGGCGGCCCGGCATCCGCGCCGCGATGTTCGTGGATTTCGACAACGTCTACACCGGCCTGATGGCCTTGGACCCGGCGGCCGCCAAGAGGTTCGCGGAGGATCCCAAGCATTGGACGGAGGCGTTGGCCGACGGCGGCGCGGGCGAGGAATCCCGGCGTTTTTTGATCCGCAATTGCTACCTGAACCCGGTGATCTACTCCAAGTACCGGCCCTACTGGACGCGTGCGGGCTTCCGCGTGATCGACTGCCCGTCCCTGACGCAGCGGGGTAAGTCCAGCACCGATATCAACCTGGTGCTGGACGCCATGGATGCCCTGTCCGGCGCGGCCCATGTTGAGGAATTCTTCGTCGCGTCGGCGGATGCGGACTTCACCTCGCTGGTCCAGCGGTTCCGGGCGGCAGACCGCATGACCACCGTCATCGCCGCCGGCGCCGTGGCGTTCGCGTACCGGGAAATGGCTGACAGCGTGGTGGAGTCCCACGACTTCGTGGCAATCCTCAACGGGACCTCCGCAGGCATTCCCCGCATGGTGCCGACTGCCGGCCTCGGCCAGCCGCTCCGCACCGCACCGGGCGCTCCCGGCTCCGCGACGACGGCCGCCGACGAGGTCAGGGCCCTGGTACAGGCCGCGCCCGGCCCCGTCACAGGTGCAGTCGCGGCACACCGGGCGCTGACCGCGGACCCGTCGCTGAAGACCGATTGGGGCGGGCACGGGAAGTTCGGGGCCTGGATCGCGCAGATCGGCCAGGGCGTTGAGTACTCGTCCACGCCGTCGCCTGGCTGGGTGTGGGACTCGAAGCGGTTCTCCCCGGAGCTGTCCTCGCTGGCATCCGAGGGCCGGCCTGCCATCGAGGAGCAGGTCACCCGGGTCACTGACGTGCCGGCGCTGTCCGCCGAACAGTTCGGGCAAGTTTTCCTGTCGCTGGAGGCGAAGCTGCGCGAGCACGTGGCCAACCGCGGCGAACTGGCCCGGTCCGTCCGGGACGACTGTGTTGCGGCCGGGCAGCCGGTGTCCCGCTCTGCGGTCAACTTCGTGATCCAGGGCGTGGTGTATGCCGGCGGTTCGCTCTCCGATGAGATGACGGCCAGGGAACTCGCCGCCGCGTGGACCAGAAATGTCGAGGAGCTGTGCCGGCTGGCCCTCATGGAGTTCGACGACGCCGAGAAGCTCGCGCTCAGGCGCTGGGCCGGCGGCGGCCTGCTGGAGACGGGCCCAGGCGACGCCCGGTCCGTGCCTTAGGCGTCGGTTCCCACCGCGGCCGACCGGCCGGCGAGCAGCCCGAGGTGCCGGACGATTCCGTCCACCAGCGCCTCCGGATCGTCGCGGATGTCCGCAACAATGTGGGCTTCATCGGGGCCCAGAGGTTCGAGCGTGGCCAGCTGGGAGGCCAGCACGCTGCTGGGCATGTACTCGTGCGCCCGGCTGGCCAGCCTGCCCGAAATGGTCGCCGCCTCACCGGACAGATGGATAAACACCAGGTCCGGGGCCAAGCTGCGCAGCAGGTCGCGGTACCGGCGCTTGAGCGCCGAGCAGGCGATGATCCGCGAGCCGGTTTCGTCGGCCGGAGTCGCCAGCGCGGCGCCGATTTGGGCGAGCCACGGCGCCCGGTCGTCGTCGTCCAACGGGACGCCGCTGGGCGCCGATGGGGCCGGCCTGACGTTCCGGAACGACATTGTCACCGGCCCAGGCGGACGGCAGATCCTGCTGGAAGATCCGTCCGGCAACGTAATCGAATTGTTCCAACCCGCCGGCCAATAGCAGATGGGCCGTCACCGCCTCCGCTGGGACCAGGGACCGAAACGGCATGACCAGCGGCTGGCGGGGCCAAACGGACGACGGCGGGACCTCCCGCCGTCGTCCGCTGGCGTCTAGTCAGTTTCCAGTCGTCCGCTTGCGTCTAGTCAGTTTCCATAGGACAGTGCCTGCGACAGGATGACTGCCAACAGCGCACCGGCCGTGAGAATGACAGCCCAGGTTTCCCTGCGCAACCGCCGATCAGCGCGCTTCCGGTGCGACGACTCGCGCGCTGGCCTATTTGTTGGTTGCATGGCCTACCGCAAAATGACGGTGCGGTTGCCGAGCAGCAGGATCCGGCCCTCGCAATGCCAGCGCACGGCGTTGCGGAGGGCCGCGCATTCGGCGTCCCGGCCCACGGCCACCAGGTCATCGGCGGTGTACGTGTGGTCCACCTCGATGACTTGCTGGGCAATGATCGGACCCTCGTCGAGTTCGGCGTTGACGTAGTGGGCCGTGGCGCCCACGGTCTTGACGCCGCGATCGTAGGCCTGGTGGTACGGCTTCGCGCCTTTGAAGCTGGGCAGGAACGAGTGGTGGATGTTGATGGCCCGCCCCGCAAGCTGGGCCGAGAGCTCATCGCTCAGGACCTGCATGTAACGGGCCAGGACCACGAGTTCCACGTCGAGGGCGTCCACCAGCTCTAGGAGCCGGGCCTCCGCCTCGCGCTTGGTGTCCTTGGTGACCGGCACGTGGAAGAACGGGATGCTGTGCCACTGGACCAGGCCCTCCTGGTCGCGGTGGTTGGACACCACGGCCACGATCTCCACCGGGATGTCGCCGGTCCGTGCCCGGAAGAGTAGATCGTTGAGGCAGTGGCCCATTTTGGACACCATCACCAGGACACGGCGTTTGCGGCCATGCGGTTCCAGCTGCCAATTCATCTGCCACTTCTCGGCCACAGGCGTGAAGTCGCGGCGCAGGTCCTCGGTACTGAAGGACTCCTGCTCTGGGGAGGAGCCGGGTGATGAGTCGGCGGAGGAACCCGAGGAAAAGTGGACGCGCATGAAGAAGTGCCGTTGCCCCTTGTCCCCGTACTGCTTGATGTCCAGGATGTCGCAGCCGTGGTTGAGCAGGAATCCCGAGACCGAATGGACGATGCCCGGCGACTCCACACAGTCGACGGTCAGGACGTGCTCCACGGTGGCACCGAGTTCCACAGGTGCCAGGCCGGGGGTCTGTGCGGTCATTTCTTCACCTTCTCAAACTCTCGCGCAACAGCTGATGCCTCTTCCTGCGCGAGCTCGGCCTGGAACCGTGCATGGCGGGCCAGGTGCGCGGGGCGCCGGCGCAGCACGAACCACGCGGCGCCGAGCAGGATGAACCAGACCGGCGTGACAAGGAGCGCCAGAAGCGTGTCCGGCTGCGTGGTCAGGGCCCAGAGAACGAAGGCGAAGAACGCGAAGACCACACAGACCATGGGGACGCCGCCCGGCATCCGGTACTTGGACGCATCATGCAGGTGCGGCCGGCGCCTGCGAAAGGCCACGTAGCTGGCCAGGATGATGGACCACACGAACACGAAGCAGACGGCGGACACAGTTGTCACCATGTCGAAGGCCTTGCCGATGTCCTGGCCGGCGTACATCAGCACCACGCCGGAGAGCAGGAGGACGCAGGACAGGAACAGGGCGTTCTGGGGAACCTTGCGGCGTGACAAGGCGCCGAAGGCGGACGGAGCGTCGCCCTCCCGTGCCAGCCCGTACACCATGCGTGATGTGGAGTAGATGCCGGAGTTGGCTGAGGACATGGCCGAGGTGAGCACCACTAGGTTCACGATCGTTGCCGCAGCTCCGAGCCCTGCCAGGGAAAACATGGCGATGAAGGGGCTGTGGCCGGCCTGGAACTGGGTCCAAGGGGTGACGGACATCAGGATGATCAGGGCGCCCACGTAGAAGAGCAGCACGCGGATGGGAATCGAGTTGATGGCCTTGGGCAGGTTCTTCTCCGGGTCCTTGGCCTCCGCGGCGGTGGTGCCCACCAGCTCAATGCCCACAAAGGCGAACACGGCGATCTGGAAGCCGGCCACAAACCCCATGAACTCGTTCGGGAAGAATCCGCCGTGGCTCCACAAATTCGAGAAGGTTGCAGGGCCAGCGTCGGACTGGAAACCGCTGAAGATCATGAACAGGCCCACCACGATCAGCGCCACGATAGCGATGATCTTGATCAGCGCGAACCAGAACTCCGTCTCGCCGAATGCCTTCACCGTGGTGAGGTTCAGGAGCAGGAGGATGGCCACAGTGGCCAGCCCCGGGATCCACAGCGGCAGCCCCGGCCAGAGTTCCTTGGAGTAGCCGGCAATGGCGATGACGTCAGCGATTCCCGTGATCACCCAGCAGAACCAGTACGTCCAACCGGTGAAGAAACCGGCCCAGGGCCCGAGGAGGTCCGCTGCGAAGTCGCTGAAGGATTTGTAGTTCAGGTTGCTCAGCAGGAGCTCGCCCATGGCCCGCATCACGAAGAACAGCATGAAGCCGATGATCATGTAGACGAAGATGACGGAGGGTCCGGCCGCTGAGATAGTTTTGCCCGACCCCATGAAGAGGCCGGTGCCGATGGCGCCGCCAATGGCGATCAGCTGGATGTGCCGGTTGCTGAGCTGCCGCTCAAGATGCGGTTCCTGATGGGAAGTTACGGTTTCAGTTGTCACGTGCTGCTCCTCGAATCAATGCTGTCTGGAGTGCTGCTGAGGTGGACGCCTGACCCGGTCCGCCGGGAACAGAGTCAAGGCTGTTGAAGCTGTAAAGATGGATGCCCGCGAGGTTGCCCGGCTGGCTTTCCAGCCCGGACACCAGGTTTTGTGGTGAGTAGAGGTCACCGCTCAGGAGTTTGCGGGCCAGCGGGCCCTTCCGGCTCAGGAACTTCAGGGAACTTCCGACGCCGATCTGCGTCGCCAGGGAGACCAGTTTGGTCCGGGGCACGGACCCCGCCACCCCTGCCCAGACGGGCAGCTCAACGCCTTCGCGGCGCAGGAGCGCCGCAAAATCAAGGATTTTCTCCGGGGCGAAGCACATCTGGGTCACAACGTGCGAGGCCAAGTGCTGCTTTGCCAGAAGCGCGTCCAGCATGTCCACTGGGCCGGCGGAGGGGTGGCCCTCCGGGTAGCCGGCAATGCCTGCCCGCATCAACCCGCCGGTGTACTGCGAGATGTCCTCCAGCAGCGGAAGGGCGGACTCATACTGGCCGGCCGGCCGCTTCCGGTCCCCGCCGATGACAAACACCTCGCGAATGCCGGCGGCATCGCAGTCGCGGAGGATTCCGGTCAGCTCGGCCCGGTCACGCAGGCTCCGCGCGGCGAGGTGCGGGATGACGGTGTAGCCCAGCACACCAAGCTGCACGGCAGTGCGCATGGTTCGCTCGATGCCGTGATGGGGCAGGCACGTCACTGTGAGCGTGGTGGTCAACGGCACAAGGTCCGTGACCCGCTCAACGATTCCCTCCGAAGGGATAATTTCAATTCTGATGGGGAACATCATTGGTCCTCTCTGAACATCAGGGTTGGTCTGGTCAGGCCGTAGCCGCGAGCAGGGAGCTGGCTTCCTGGCGGGTGCTGCCGGAGCTTTCGATGTGCGCGAGTTCGGCGGGGATTTCCCAGCCCTTCTTGCGCATCGCGGTGGCCCAGAGCCGGCCGGCGCGGTAGGAGGAGCGCACCAGCGGCCCGGACAT
>NZ_JBFRGZ010000028.1:0-34823 GCF_052115605.1 Arthrobacter sp. 2MCAF15
CCAATCCGGGCAGAGGCCAATCCGGGCAGAGGCTTGCGTGACCGCCATCCCCTGCCGCAGAAGTGAAAAGAACTCATCCTTCAGCGCATCGGGCGCCCGATAACCACTCGGCATGGCAACCTCCAAAAATCAGATGTTGCAACGACCGTATGATTCTGCGTGGTGTGGACGGGCGGGAAGTGACCCCGCGTTGTGGTGTTGCGGAAGATCCGGCTCAGTGAACGAGCTCGCGGGTCATGCCGAAGGGAACCTGCTCGGAGAGGGCCGCTGTGTAGTGGCCCGGCTTGTGCCGCGTGAGAAGGATGCCGTGGGTTCCAGTGGCCATGGCGATCTGCTGGAGGCCGCGGACGGCGTCGTTGAGCCGTTCGTCGAGGACGTTCCGGCTGTCGACCTGGATCTCAATGGACTCGGTAATGGTGGTCATCGCTCTGTCTTTCTTGGAGTACTTCTAGTCGGCCCCAATGGATTCAGGAACAGTAACGTCATATTTATTCATGCGTCAAATTGTTAAAGGGTCAACTTTCGATGGGGAAATTCGGTTCCGCCGGCCTGTGGGCTGCTGACCTGCGCTTCCTGTCGATTCGGGACCCTCGGCCCTAAATTTCCGCCGGGCAGGCGGAGAGGTGCTCATGGACACTGAGGATGCGGCCGTCCGGAGTCCGGGCGAAGACGATGGTTTCGCGTTCGTCGCTGGCCGCCCGGGCACCGGACCGGTCCGTTCGGACGGTCGTGGCCACCCGGTGGGAAAACACGGCCGAACTGCCCAGCAACTGGATGTGCTGCTCCGTGCTGGTGCACTCTTCGACTCTCCAGCCGGACCGGATCCAGTCCTCCCACAAGGTCCGGTAGGCCGCCCGGGTCGGAAGCTTCGCGGCCTCGGAATGGAAGATAAACGTCGCCTCGGGGGCGAACGCGGCGAAATAGGCCTCGCCATCGTTCGCTGCGAAAGCGGCAATGAGGTGTTCAGCGGCCTGCTGCACTTCCGCCTCGCTCAGCGCTGCGGGCTGCTGCGGTTCCGCGAGGGGCCGGGCCACAGCCCGGATTGGGGCGCCGTCAGCCCCGGGGATATTGAGCGGAAAGAGGAAGACTTCGACGGCGGTGCCCGCCTCCGCCAGCAGTTGGACCCGGTCCAGGCGGGTGAGGTTTTCGACGATGGCACAGCCGTTGCCGGCCAGGATCAGGTGGGCGGGGAACCCGTCGCCGGCCTGCGCCGGGCTTGCGGAGTCGGTGAGGGGGCCCGTGGTGCTCGGGTCGACGCTCAGCGCGTCGATGCCGACGGTGCGGTATCCGCGCTCGACGATCAGCCGGGCGGCCCCGGCGTCGAGCCAGGGGTGGGCCAGGTAGCCGGCGGTGCCCCACCGCTCGGAGAAGCCCGTGTGCAGCAGAAGGATCCGCCTGCCGCCGGCGGCACGGCCGGGGGAGTTGGCCGGCCGAATCCCCGCGAGGTGCGACACCGTGATGGCTCCCCCGCCGAGGCCGCGGAGATCAACCACCTCGGCGGTCCCGCTGAAGGTCGCCAGCGGCAGTCGGTCCAGGGGATCCCAGTCGCTGTCCACGTGCAGAGGGGCGTCCGTGTGGGTCCCTGAGTGGGACCCGATGTCCAGGGACAGCACATTGGCGCCGTGCCCGTCCACGGTCAGCGCGGGCTCGATCCGGACCTCGGGATCTCCGGGGTAGACGGGCATTCCGGTGCGCAGCGGGACACTCAGGTCGATCCAGCTCACAGCCGGCCCACCAGTTCGCCCTCGCCCGCGCCGGGTGCGGCCGGATCCGGGGTGCCAGTATCCGCGGTCCCGCCGGCCGTGGCCCGGACAATGTTGCCGTTGGCGTCCAGCACCGGCGGGACCGGGGTGTTCCCTGCAGGGACCCAGCGGGGTCCGGCGGCCGGGAAGACTCCGCGCGGTTCGGGGAAGATCCACAGCAGGCCCAGGTACAGGACACCGGCCAGGGCCAGGGACGCCGGAAGGCTGATGTCCACGCCGCCCGCCAGGTTGCCCAGGGGCCCCTGGAACTGGCCGGGCATGTTCACCAGGCTCAGCCCGGCCGCGGCGCTGACCAGCCAGGCCGTCATGCCGCGCAGGTTCCAGCCGTGGTTGAACCAGTACCGACCACCGCTCTGGCGCCGGTTGAACACCTGGAGGGCATCGGCGTCGTACCAGCCGCGGCGGGTGATGAAGCCGATGATCATGACCACCATCCACGGCGCGGTGGAGGTCACGATCAGGGTGGCGAACGTGGAGATGCTCTGGACGAGGTTGAAGGCGAAGCGGCCGGCGAAGATGAACACGATCGCCAGGATCCCGATGAACAGGGTGGCCTGGACCCGGTTGAACCGCGGGAAGACGCTGCTGAAGTCAAGGCCGGTCCCGTACAGCGACGACGCTCCGGTGGACATGCCGCCGATCAGGGCAATCGCGCAGAGCGGGATGAAGTACCAGGCAGGGGAGACCGCCAGGAGTCCGCCTACATAGTTGGGCGCGGCGGGGTCCATGAATTCGGGCGCCTTGGTGGCGATGATCGACGCTGTGGCCAGGCCAAAGACGAACGGAATCAGCGTGGCCAACTGGGCCAGCAGGGCGGCTCCCATGACCCGGCGCTTCGGTGCCGCAGTGGGAATGTACCGGGCCCAGTCGCCGAGGAACGCGCCGAAGGAGATGGGATTGGACATCACGATCAGTGCCGCGCCGATGAACGCGGGGACGAACCCGGGGAGGCTGACGCCGTCAAGCCCGACGCCGAAGGCGCCCTCGAAATTCAGGTTCAGTTCGCCGGCGAAGGCAATGAACCCCACCACGAAGAGCGCGGTGGCGGCCGTGACGGCGACCTTGTTGACCAGCAGCATGAACTTGAAGCCGTAGACGCAGACCACCAGGACCAGGGCGCCGAAGAGACCATAGGCCACGGCGAACGAACCCATGTCCTGCGGCAGGCCGACCAGCCGGTTCAGGCCGCCGACAAGGGCGTCGCCGGAGCTCCACACTGAAATCGAAAAGAAGGCCGTAGCGGTCAGGAGGGAAAGGAAGGACCCGACGATCCGGCCGTGGACGCCCAGGTGTGCCGAGGACGAGACGGCGTTGTTGGTGCCGTTGGTCGGTCCGAAAACGGCCATCGGGGCCAGCAGGAGTGCTCCCACGGTAAGACCCGCCACCGTGGCGGCCAGGCCTTGCCAGAAGGACAGTCCAAACAGGATCGGAAAGGCGCCAAGGAAGGCGGTGGCGAAGGTGTTGGCCCCACCGAAGGAGACCCGGAAGAGGTCGAAGGGGCTCGCCGTGCGGTCCTTCTCCGGTATCCGCTCGATGCCGTAGCTCTCCACTTCGGTCACCTTGCCTCGGGCAGTCTTTCCGCCATTGCCATTTTCCTGCTGTGCTTCGGCCATCATTTTCTCCATCCAGCTCACCTTGGGGGTTGCGAGCAGGTTGCTTAATAGACATCACATGTTGCTTGGGAGGCTACCCATCGTTGCTTGGAGGCTACACTGTGGTGCGGCTCACAGCAAGGCGTTTGCACGTCCGGCCGGCAGGTTACGTCCGCCGGATGCCCGGACTCCATCCCCGCACGGATGCTTTCGGCGGCGCCCCTGCCTGCCTCCGCCGCGAATAGCAGGGATAATCGTCAGCGGAGACCATCCACAACACGGCGCAAAGGCGGCACAGCGACATGGCACAGGCTCAAACAGGAAAACCACAAGGCCGTTGGCGGGCCTTCCACGAAAAGTTCGTCGTGGAGGAGCGGTTCATGAGCCCGGCGGCACGCCGGAATCTCTACCGCACCGCCGTCGCCCTGATGATCACGGGCGCTGTGCTGTTCGCGGTCATCCTGACCGGCGTGCTCCAGCACGGCGGCCTCTCGGCGGCGGACGAGCCCACGCGGTCCTGGCTCCTGACCCTGCGCGGGGAACCTGCCACCACCATCATGATCATCCTGGCGATCATCTTCGGCCCCATCGGCCTGCCGATCATCGTCCTGGTAGTGACCGTGGCCTGGGGCCTGCTCGCCAAGCACGCGTGGCGGCCGATGCTCTTGGCCGGCGCCATGCTGACCGGGGTGATCCTGGCGCAGGTCATCGGCCACATCGTCGAACGCCAACGTCCGCCCATAGAGCTGATGCTCTTCGGGGCCGACACCACCTTCTCCTTTCCCTCCGGCCACGTCCTGGGCGCCTGCGATTTCCTCCTGGTCACCACGTACCTGGTCTTTTCGCGCCGGAAGAACCCCATGGCCGCCGTCGTCGCTTTCATCGTGGCGGGGATCGGCATGTTCTTCGCCGCCGTCAGCCGCCTCTACCTGGGCTATCACTGGCTGACCGATGCCCTGGGCGCCTTCTCGATCTCCCTCGTGGTCCTTGGCGGTGTCATTGCGCTGGATACCTGGCGGACAGCCCGGATCCCGGGCGAACAGGTCACCGGGACGCTGTCAGCCGCCGACGCCGGCCAGGACTAAGCGCCGACGGCGGCCGGCCGGCTCGGGCCCGGCCCGGTCAGTTGCTGGCGGCGGCGTAGACGTTCAGGCTGCACGAAAACACAACCCACGAGACGTACGGCATCATGAGCAGGCCCGCTGCCCGGCTGATGATGCCAAAGCGGACAGCGGCGGCGCCAGCGGCCACGGCGTGGGCGGCGATAACCACCAGGGCCAGCCAGAGGGCCGCCGAGCCGATCATGGGGTACATGCCGAAGAACAGGGGCGCCCACGCCAGGTTCACGAGCAGCACGATGCCGTAGAGGGTCATTGCGCCCCGGCTGGACGCGGAGAGAAGTCCCGTTCCCCGGCGCCAGACGAGCCACCCCGCCACGGCCATGGTTGTATAAAGCACCGTCCAGACCGTTCCGAACGCCCAGCCCGGCGGGGTCCAGGGGGCCGTGTCCGCGGCCGCGTACCAGCCGCCGGCGTTGCCGATGATGGCCCGCGAAGCCACGTAGGACACGCCATGGGAAACCGCCAGGAAGCAGATGAGAGCCAGCGCCTGGCGGCCCGCGCCGGGCGCTCCTGCCCGCAGCGGCCGGCGGCTGACACTTTGTTGAGTTTTGGGGTGCACCGCTCAACAGTGGCCAACGGCGTCGCGTCCGTCAAACTGCCCGGGTCGTGGCGCCCGCCCCGGGGGAAGCCTAAGATCAGTCCACCACCGCTGAAACTATATAGAGGTCCCGTCGATGAACGCTTCCGCCAAGGATCTGGCTTCCCTCCTTCCACCCGGCTTCACCCTTGGTGTGGCAACGTCGGCCTTCCAGATCGAAGGCGCGCTCGACGAAGACGGCCGCGGCCCCTCCGGGTGGGACGTGTTTGCCGCGAAACCGGGCTCGATCGTGGAGGGCCAGAGCCCGGCCGTCTCCTGCGACCACTATCACCGGATGCCAGCGGACGTGGCGCTGATGAAGGAACTGGGGATCGATTCCTACCGGTTTTCGCTGTCCTGGCCGAGGATCCAACCCGCCGGCAGCGGGCCCGTGAACCGTGCCGGACTGGACTTCTACGACAGGCTGATCGACCTGTTGCTCGCCAGCGGCATTTCCCCCATGGCCACCCTCTACCACTGGGACACCCCACTGCCCCTGGAGCAGGCCGGCGGCTGGATGAACAGGGACACGGCCTACCGGCTGGGGGAGTTCGCCGCCATCGCCGCGGCTGCCTTCGGGGACCGCGTTAGCCGCTGGGTGACCGTCAACGAGCCCGCCACGGTCACCACCAACGGCTACGTCCTGGGCATGCACGCACCCGGCGAAGCACTCATGCTCAAGGCGCTCCCCAGCGTGCACCACCAGCTGCTGGGCCACGGCCTGGCGCTCCAGGCGCTGCGTGCAGCAAACGTACGCGGGGAAATCGGCCTCACCAACGTGTACTCGCCAATGGTCCCGGCCACCGCCAACCCCCTGGACAAGGTCAGCGCCGGACTCATGGACGTGGCGCAGAACCGGCTCTACGCGGATCCCGTGCTGCTCGGCAAGTACCCGGACATCATCAGGGCCGCCACGTTCTTTTCATCCTCCTTCAGCCCCTCCGACGAGGACATGGAGCTGATCTCGCAGCCCCTGGATTTCTACGGCCTGAACTATTACATGCCCACCCGCGTCGGGGCCGGTCCGGGGGAGGGAGCCGTGCCGCCGGGCATGGCCGAGGCCATGGGGGACGACCTCAGCGGAACCCCCGGCGCTCCGTTGCACATCGAGTCGTTCCCGGACACCGAGACCACGGCCTACGGCTGGCCAGTCAAGCCCGAGTACATGTCCGTCGCGCTGGCCGAGATGGCCGAGCGCTATCCGGACCTGCCGCCGGTCTACATCACCGAGGGCGGGGCCAGTTTCGAGGACGTCGTGGTCCAGGGGTCCGGGGCCGACCGTCGGATGGTTCCGGATGAACGGCGCCTGCGCTACCTCTCGGACCACATCGGCACGGCCGTGGAAGCGACACAACCCGGCGGTGCCGCCGAGTCCGTGGACCTTCGCGGCTACTACGTGTGGTCCCTTATGGACAACTTCGAGTGGTCCGCCGGCTACAAGCAACCGTTCGGTCTGGTGCACGTCGATTTCGACACCCAGGTCCGCACTCCGAAGGCCTCCTACTACTGGCTCCAGGAAGTGATCGCGGCCCGGAGCGCGGTGGCGGGGTCCGCCGCCGGGCAGAAAAATGGCGACGACGTCGGACAGTCCCGCACTGCGCCGCCGTCGGAACTGCCGTAGATCCGGCCTAGAGCAGGTCCAGGTCCTGCAGGCCCTTGGCGAGTCCGGCGCCGTCCGGCGAATAGATCCACGGGACCGAGGATTCCGAGTGGTCTCCGGTGTCCGAATGGCCGCCGGCGAAGACGGCCTCGCTGGCCGAAAGCTGGCGGATGCCGATCGCGGCAACCCGGTCCGGGTGCTCCTGCGCGAAGCCGGAGTAAATCTCTTCATCATGCTGGCCGTTGTCACCGAACAGCAGCCAGCGCACGTTCGGGAACTCCTGTGCCAGCAGCTCAAGGTTCCGCCGTTTGTGTTCCTGGCCGCTGCGGAACCACCGGTCATGAGTCAGTCCCYAGTCCGTGAGCAGCAGCGCGCCCGAGGGATAGAGGTTCCGGGCGATGAAGCGGCCCAGGGTGGGCGCCGCGTTCCACGGCCCGGTGGACAGGTAGATCACGGGAGCCTCGGGGTGCTCCACCTTGAGCCGGTCCATCAGGACTGCCATGCCCGGAGTCGCCATCCTGGCGCGTTCGTTCAGGACGAAGGTATTCCACAGCGCCAGGAAAGGCCGGGGGAGGGCCGTGACCATGATCGTGTCGTCAATGTCCGAGACAATGCCCAGCGTGGTGTCCCGGGAGATCACGAAAATCTTGGCCTCCACCGGTTCCGTGCCTTCAGCCCGCAGCACGGCCGTGTGCCAGCCCGGGGTCAGGGCCACGTGGACCAGCGTGTCCACCAGGCCGCCGCGGTCCGCGTGCACGCGGGTGGTGACGCCGCCGATCTGGATTTCCACTTCGGTGAACTGGACCGGGACGCTGGTGAAGGCGCGCCAGCCGCGGAAGTTCTGGTTGCCGTTCCGGGCAACACGCTCGGCCTTGCTGCCGGGCACGGGCCTGCTGGTGAGGACCACGCGGCCCAGTACCCTGACCCACTCCGTGGAGCCGTACCCCTGGTAAGCGACCGTCTGCGGGATGAACTTCCAGCGCCGGGCCGTCCTGAGGCGAACCCCGTTGACGGTGTCCGACACGAAGTGGGCGAGCCTGAGGGCCCTGTTGCCGGACACGGGCAGGTGCTGCGCTGGTTGTGACGCCAATTCCATGCCTCCACTCTCCCACAGCGCCACCCTCCAACAGAGCCGGGCTCCGGCGGCGCCCGTGGCGCCACGGGAGGGGCCGCCCGTGACGCCGGATTGCCGGCGTGTCGGCTCGCCCGGCCGCCCGCGCAGTGTGGCGGCGTTGCGGAGGCGTCGCCGCCGTCGTCGGAGTTCGCGGTCCGGTTCTCGTCTGCCGTGGCCCGGTGTGGCACTGTAAGTCCCATGGCACGCATCGAGGATTACGCAATGGTCGGGGATCTGCACACGGCGGCCCTGATCAGCACCGAAGGCTCCATCGACTGGCTGTGCCTGCCGCGTTTCGACTCGCCTGCCTGCTTCAGCGCCCTCCTGGACACCCCAGCAGCCGGCCGGTGGCTGCTGGCCCCCGAAGGCGGCGGCGAATGCACGCGGCGGCGCTACCGCCAGGGCACACTGATCCTGGAAACCGAGTGGGACCTGCCCGAGGGCAAGGTCAGGATCATTGACTTCATGCCACCGCGCGACGAAGTGGCGGACATCGTGCGGATCGTCGTCGGAGTCCGTGGCACGGTGCGGATGCGCGGTGAACTGGCGCTCCGGTTCGACTATGGCCACATTGTGCCGTGGGTCCGCCACGACGATCGCGGGATCCACGCCGTCGCCGGGCCCGACGCCGTCTATCTGGTGACCCGGGCACCGCTGCGCGGCGAGCGGATGCACACCGTCAGCGACTTCACGGTCTCGGCGGGTGAGCGCGTGCCCTTCGTGCTGACGTGGAGCCCCAGCCACCTCCGCCGGCCACGGACCGTGAACCCGGAAGCGGTCCTTGCCTCCACCGAGCAGTTCTGGCAGGACTGGTCTGCGAAGTGCAAGATCACCGGGCCGCACCGCGACGCGGTCCAGCGCTCGCTGATCACCCTCAAAGCCTTGACCTTCGCGCCCACGGGAGGCATCGTCGCCGCCGTGACGACATCCCTGCCGGAGGAGATCGGCGGCACGCGGAACTGGGACTACCGCTTCTGTTGGCTGCGCGACGCCACGCTCACCCTGCAGGCGCTGCTGGCGGCGGGCTACACGGAGGAGGCCGGCGCGTGGCGGGACTGGCTGCTGCGCGCCGTCGCCGGTGATCCCGCGGATCTGCAGATCATGTACGGCCTCCATGGCGAACGCCGGATGCCGGAGCTCGAACTGCCATGGCTGAAAGGCTACGAAAATTCCGCCCCGGTCCGCACCGGAAACGGCGCCGCCGGCCAGCTGCAGCTCGACGTCTGGGGCGAGGTGCTGGACTGCCTGTCCCTGACCCGGAACTCGCTCCTGAAGCACACCGACGACGCCTGGGATGTCCAGGTGGCCCTCATGGAACATCTCGAGACTGCATGGACCCAGCCGGATAACGGGCTGTGGGAAATGCGCGGTCCGCAGCGCCACTTCACCCACTCCAAGGTGATGGCGTGGGTGGCGGCGGACCGCATGGTCAAGGGTGTCCGGGACTTCGGCCTGACCGGACCGGCGGACCGGTGGGAGGAGTTGCGTGACAGGATCCACGACGAGGTCATGGCCAACGGGTTCGACGCCGAACGCAACACCTTCGTGCAGTCCTACGGGCGGCCCGAGCTGGATGCGAGCCTGCTGCTGCTGCCCCGGGTGGGGTTCCTCCCGCCCGATGACCCGCGCATCATCGGAACCATCGACGCTGTCCAGCGCGAGCTGACGCACGACGGTTTCCTGCGCCGCTACCTTCCGGCGCAGAGCGACGACGGGCTGCCGGGCGAGGAAGGGGTGTTCCTGGCGTGCTCGTTCTGGCTGGTGGAGGCCCTGATCGGCGCGGGCCGGCGCCACGAGGCCCGGGAGCTGTTCGAACGCCTGCTGGCGCTGCGCAACGACGTCGGGCTTCTCAGCGAGGAGTGGGAGGTCGAGGCCGGCCGGCAGCTGGGCAACACGCCGCAGGCCTTCAGTCACTTCGCCCTGGTGATGAGCGCGCTGGAACTGCATGAAGATGGCGTCCGCCGCAGCGACACCCCGCCGCCGCGCGGGTAGCGTGCGCTTCCCAGGGGGACGGAGCGTGCGGTTCCCCGGGGGACTGCGGGACTTTCAGCACTTTCCCTCCACCGCAAAGTAAGTACACTTACTAATACCAAGGCGGGGGATACGAGGGAATGAGGATTTTGCAATGGCGGGATATTTTGAGCTCGTGGACGCGCCCGACGGCGGCTACCGCATTCGGATGATGGACGGGGCAGGAAAGCTGATGGCCGTCTCGGTCACGTTTCCCACCAAGAAGGCGGCGGTTGCCGGCATCGCCCAGGCGCGCGAGATCGCCGGAACCGGCCTGATCAGGGACCGCAGCGCTGATGGGCGGCCCGCCGTGCCCGGCTCGTCCGCGCGGGTGATCAGGGGGCGGCGCGCCGGCGGGCGTTCACACTCCGCAGTGGTCGGGCCGCAGGCGGCGGGAAAGCGGGCGCAGGCCCGACACTGATCCTCCACCGATCTCCCACACTGGATCGGCCGCTGCCAACCGGTCCGCCGCTGGTACCACTCCTCCGCTGGTAACGGTCCGCCGCTGGTAATGGTCCGCCGGGGAGGGCCGTTCCCCTGGCGCGTTCCCGGTGCCGGGCGGTTACAGTATGGCCATGGACCAGCAGGGGAACCGGAGAGCCGGCGGTGCCCGGAAGAATGCAATCGGCCGGGTGGCAGTGCCGCTCGTTGCCGCGGCCATGCTGCTCGCCGGCCTGGTCCTGCTTGCCCAGCCGGTGTCCTCCGAGGACTTTGGCTGGTTCGCGTATACCCCGCTGGCCACGGGGCCCGTCGTGCCCCAAGGGCTCATGTTCATGGGTGCCGAGACCTGGGCCGGTATCGCGCTGATCGGCGTCGGGTTGCTCGTGCTGGCCTTCTGGTCCGGTTACCGCACGGGCAGGCAGGCCCGGGAGCAGGATGACGACGCCCGGTAGGTTAATCCCACACTGGATGCACCCGGCTGCCCCGCCGAAATCCGCCGTCGAGATGACAGTACGCGGCGGTCGGGCCGCGCAACACTGCCGTGATGTGCCGTCTCGGCGATAGGCTGGCCGGGCAGCCGCGCAGACCGCGCAAATCGTCGAGGAGGACCGAATGAGCCAGCACCATACCCCCGGAAAGGTCGCCGTAGTTACCGGAGCCGGCTCCGGCATCGGCCGGGCCGTGGCCCGGCTCATGTTGGCCGAGGGCTACCGCGTGGTGCTGGCCGGGCGGCGGGAGGAGCCGCTCCTCGAGACCGCGGCCGGCCACCGCCAGGCGCTCGCGGTCCCTTGCGATGTCACCGTCCCCGCCGACGTCGAGCGGCTCTTCGCCGCGGCGCTGCAGCAGTGGGAACGGGTGGACGTCCTCTTCAACAACGCCGGGGTGTTCGGCCCCGGCGCCTCGGTGGACGAGATCACCGTTGAGGACTGGGACGCGACCGTCGCCGTGAATCTCACCGGATCCCTCCTCTGCGCCGCGGCCGCCGTCCGGGCCATGAAGGCCCAGTCGCCCCAGGGCGGCCGGATCATCAACAACGGTTCGATCGCGGCGCATTCGCCCCGGCCCCGGACTGTCGCCTACACAGTGACCAAGCACGCGATCACGGGGCTGACCAAAAGCATCGACCTCGACGGGCGCGGGTTCGGCATCAGCTGCGGACAAATCGATATTGGCAATGCGGCAACAGACCTCATGGACGAGATCGGCGTCGGCTCCGGGGCTGTCCAGGCTGACGGCAGCCTGCGGGCCGAGCCGACATTTCCGGTCCAGGACGCCGCCCGGGCCGTGCTGCTGATGGCCGGGATGCCGGCATCGGCCAACGTGGGATCCGTCGTGGTAACGGCCGCGGGCATGCCGTTCATCGGGCGGGGCTGAGTCCCGGCCGCAGGTGCCGTGGCATAGGGCCCCGGCCTGGGGCCCCGGGCAGGGGACCGGCGCCCGGGGCGTCCCGGTTACAGGGGCAGGAGGGCGGACAGGTCCGCGCGCAGTCCCGAGGCGGCAACTTTGCCGGCCGCGACGGCGTCCGCCCAGCCCAGCTGCCCGTTGACCATCGCCAGCCAGGTGGCGGCGTCGCACTCGATCACGTTCGGCGGGGTGCCGCGGGTGTGCCGCGGGCCCTCCACACACTGCGTGACGCCGAACGGCGGGACGCGCACCTCGACGGAGTTGCCGGGCGCCCGGGCGGTGACTTCCTCCAGTGAGTAGCGCACCGCCGTCGCGATCGTGGCGCGCGGGACGGTGCTGGTTCCCCCAGCGCCGGTCCCTTCGGTGCTGGTTCCTTCGGTGTCCGGTGCCGCGGCAGCGGGGTTGGCGGCCCGCCAGGCGGCAAGCGCCGCGCGGCCCTCGTCCACGGCGATTCGACGGCGCGATACAGCCACTTTCCTGCCTCCGGTTCCTAGTCCAGCAGTGCCGCGACGGCCCGCCCCAGCCGGATCTTGCCTACCGGGCGTCCACCGCCCAGGACCGGGTCCACCACCTTGTCCAGGACGCTGGACACTTCGGGAATTTCGACGGCGCCGGAAGCGGCGAGGAGGGTCAGCCCCACGAGCGTGGTGGCCCGGATGTTGCCGTCGAGCATCTTGATGGCAACGGAGACACCCTGGCGGGTGGCCATGACCAGCACCCCCTCGGCGCCGATCTTGGCCAGGATGCCGAGCTCGTCCATGACGATCGTGTTGGCTTGTCCGCGTCCCTGGACCGCCCACGGGTAGTCCAGCATGGAGGTGGCAATCGTGGCGGCCCGCGCGTTGGAGTTCTTGTCGCCGGGGGCCTTGGCCAGCTTCGAGTAGGCCCGGGCCAGGCCGGTCAGGGAGACGGCAGCCACCGGCGCGCCGCAGCCGTCGATGCCGAGATGGGCGATGTGTTCGCCGCAGTACTCCTCGATGACCGAGCGGATGCGCTGCTGCAGCGGGTGGTTCGGTTCGAGGTAGCTGTTCTTGTCCCAGCCGTTCTCCGTGCAGGCCCACAGGAACGCGGCGTGTTTGCCCGAGCAGTTGAAGGCCAGCCGGGACTTGCCTCGCTCGGTCTGGACGAGCCAGTTCCGGGCGGTCTCATCCTGGGGCCAGTCGGCCGGGCACTGCAGCTGGTCTTCCTTGGCCCCGGCCGCCTTCAGCATGCCCTCCACCACGTCCATGTGGTCAAGGGAACCGATGTGGCTGCCGCATGCGATGGCCACCTGGGCGCCGCGCAGGGGCACCCCGGACTGCATCGAGGCAAGTGCCTGCAGGGGTTTGAGCGTGGACCTGGCAAGGATGGGGGCGGTGACATCGCCGAGCTCGATTACGACCGTTCCGTCCGCAGCCATCACAACGGCAGAGCCGATGTGGCGGGACTCAACGAAGCCGCTGCGTTCGATGACTGCCAGTTCGACGGCGGAGTCGACTGTGAAGGTTGCATGCGGGTTCAAAGCCATGCAGCAAGTCTATGGTGCCGGGTGCCGATACCCCGGTTATTCCACGGTCACCATAACTGACTGCCAGCCGGAGGCGCCGTCCGGGACCGGGTCCGCGCGTTTGTCCGTTTGGAGCTCGCCGGTGCCGTCCGTGGCGCGGACCTTGATGTAGTGCGGTCCGGGCGTGGCATCCCACTCGAAGGACCACTGCCTCCAGGTGATGAGGGAGGCCTCGTCGGAGAGCACTGCCTCGGTCCAGGGGCCGCTGTCGATCTGCAGCTCCACCTTGGTGATGCCGCGGGTCTGGGCCCACGCGGTGCCGCCGACTGCGACCTTTCCGGCGGGCACTTTGGCGAAGGACTTGGGCACTTCCACCCGCGCCATGGTCTTGATCGGGCCGCGCTCGGACCAGCCGCGCTGGGTCCAGTATGCCTTGCTGTCCGCGAACCGGGTCACTTCCAGGTCCACCACCCACTTGGTGGCAGAGACGAAGCCGTACAGGCCGGGTACCACCATCCGCACCGGGTAGCCGTGTTCCAGGGGCAGGGCCTCGCCGTTCATGCCGATCGCCAGCATCGCGTCGCGGCGGTCGTCCTGGAGAACCTCCAGCGGGGTGGAGGCGCTGAAACCGTCGATCGAGGTGGACAGCACCATGTCCGCGCCCTGTTTAGGCCGGGCCATCTTCAGGACATCGCGAATGGGCATGCCCAGCCATTTCGCGTTGCCGGCAAGGTTGCCGCCGACCGGGTTTGACACACAGGTCAGGGAGACATGGGATTCGATGAGCTGGGCGTCCAGGAGGTCCTGGAAGGTGAGCCGGATTTCCTGCTCGACGAGGCCGTGGATGCGCAATTCCCAGTCCTGGGCGTTGATCTCCGGGACGCTGAGGGCGGTGTCGATCCGGTAGAAGTCCTTGTTCGGGGTCAGCCACGGCGTGACGCCGGGGACCTTGGACTGGACACCGGCCGGGACCGCGGCGGCGGCCTTGGCGGGTGCGGGCAGCTTCAGGGATTCGCGGGCCGCGGCCACGTTGCTGCGGGCGGCGCTCAGCAGGCGCCCGCCGGTGGCGGCAATGCCCGAGGCGGCCGCGGTGATGCCGGCGGCGGCGAAGAAGGCGCGCCGCGTGGTGGCCGGGCGCTCGGGATCCTTCGCGGCGACGTCGGCGGCACTGTCCGGCCACTCCTGCATTCGCCACAGCCGGGTGATCAGGAGCCGGAGCACCACCAGCCCGGCCACGGTGCCGATCAGGGAAGGGATGGCGTCGACCGGTTTGACGCTGGCCCGGGTGATCACACTGCCGACGATGACGGCGCCCATGAGCACCACACCGGCGACCCCCAGGGCCCATTTCCGGTACGCCACGATGCCGAGCACGCACGCGAGGAGCAGGATTGTGACRGCCATCCCGACGAACAGTGCCGCCTTGTCATTGGTGCCGAACGTTTCCACGGCAAAGTTCTTCATCCATAGCGGGGTGAAGTCGATGAACGTCGAGCCCAGCGCGATCAGCGGCGTCGCCCGCGTGGTGAAGAACGCGCCGATCAGTTCCGCGACGGACAGGACGACGGCGGCGGCGGCCACACCGGCCACCGCGGCCAGGGCCGTGGCGCCGCGGGACCGCTTGCTGGGCTTCATGCTGGGCTTGTTCATACAGGCCATTCGTAGCGGTGCGCCCCGCGGATTGTCTGACGCCCGGTCATTCTCCCGGCGTCACGGACGTGTGCTCCGGACCCGTGCAGGGAACATGCCCAATGGCGCAACCCGGGACGGGACATGCTCCCGAGCCCAGGGGACATGTCCAGCCTTGGGGTCCAGACATGGACATGCTCCGGAACCCACGGGACATGTCCAGCCTTGGGGTCCAGACATGGACATGCTCCGGAACCCAGGGGACATGTCCAGCCTTGGCATCCAGACATGGACATGCTCCCGAGCCCAGGGGGCATGTCCAGCCTTGGCATGCAGACATGGACGTGCTCCCGGGCCCGGGGGGACATGTCCAGCCTTAGGGTCCGGGCATGGACACGATGGCATTGTGCCCACTGGCCGCGGCCAGGACTGGGCATGTCCCGCGGTTTGCAGCGGAACCGGTGTCGGCCGCACAGTGAAGCCCAGCAGTGAGGCCCGCAGTGAAGCCCCGCACTGAGGCCCGCCGTGAAGCCCCGCAGCTAAGCCAGCAGTGAAGCCCCGCGTGGGGCCCGCAGTGAAGATTGAGCATGTCCGGCGGCCGACACAGCTTAGGAGCCTGCGGGGTGCACCACGTACCCTTGGAGACTGTGAAGGTACTTGTCATCGGCCCCGGCGGCCGCGAACACGCCATTGTCCGATCCTTGCTCGCCGACCCCAACGTTTCCGAGGTCCACGCGGCCCCGGGCAACGCCGGCATCAGCGCGCTGGTCCCCACATATGCGATCGACGCGAACGACCCCGACGCCGTCGCCGCGCTGGCCGTCAAGCTCAGCGTGGACCTGGTGGTGGTCGGCCCCGAGGCGCCCCTCGCCGCCGGAGTGTCCGACGCCGTCCGCGTCGCCGGCATCCCGGTGTTCGGTCCGAGCCAGGCAGCGGCCCAGCTGGAAGCGTCCAAGGCCTTCGCCAAGGAAGTCATGGCCGAGGCCGGCGTCCCCACGGCGATGGCCCGCGTGGCCTCCAACGCCGAGGAAGCCGCCGACGCCCTCGACACGTTCGGCGCCCCCTACGTCGTCAAGGATGACGGACTCGCCGCCGGCAAGGGCGTGGTGGTCACCGGGAACCGCGACGAGGCCCTGGCACACGCCCAGACCTGCTTCGACGCCGGCGGAACCGTGGTCATCGAGGAGTTCCTGGACGGCCCCGAAGTCTCCGTGTTCGTCCTGTGCGACGGCACCAACACGGTGGCACTGTCCCCGGCGCAGGACTTCAAGCGCATCTTCGACAACGACGAGGGCCCCAACACCGGCGGCATGGGCGCCTACACGCCCCTGGAATGGGCCCCCGAAGGCCTGGTCCAGGAGGTGCTGGACCGCGTCGCCCAGCCCACGGTCAACCAGATGGCCCACCGCGGCACTCCGTTCGTCGGCGTCCTGTTCGTCGGCCTCGCCCTGACGTCGCGCGGCACGCGGGTCATCGAATTCAACGTCCGCTTCGGCGATCCCGAAACGCAGGCCGTCCTCGCCCGGCTCAAGACGCCCCTCGGCGGGCTGCTCATGGCCGCCGCCAAGGGCGACCTGGACAAGGTGCAGCCGCTGCGCTGGTCCAAGGACACTGCCGTCGCCGTCGTCGTGGCCGCGGAAAACTACCCCGACACCCCGCGCACCGGCGACCGCATCCGGGGCCTGAAGAAGGTCGATGCGCTGGACGGCGTCCACGTCATCCACGCCGGCACGAAACTGGACGACGAAGGCCGGGTGGTCTCCGCCGGCGGCCGCGTCCTGGCCGTCGTCGCGCTCGGCACGGACCTTGTGGAGGCCCGGGAACGGGCGTACGACGGCGTCGAACTCGTCCAGCTCGACGGCAGCCAGTTCCGCACCGACATTGGCCGCAAGGCCGTCCGCGGCCAAATCCGGGTTGCTGCGCCGGGAACCCCGGCCGCGTCGAAAGCGAAGGCGTGACCATGAGCGAACCCGCAGCCCAGGCACCCGAGACCAAGCCCAAGGGCGGACTCGACACCGCCACGCTGGACCTGCCCGGGTGGCAGCACGTCTACTCCGGAAAAGTCCGCGACCTCTACGTCCCGGCGGACCCGGCCTCCGCGGAACGCTTCGGCCAGGACTGCGTCCTGGTGGTGGCCAGCGACCGCATCAGCGCCTACGACCACGTGCTGGCCAGCGAAATCCCGGACAAGGGACGCATCCTGACCCAGCTGAGCCTGTGGTGGTTCGAACAGCTCGGCGTCGCGCACCATGTCCTCGCGTCCACGGTCGACGGCGGGGTCCCCGCCGCCGTCGAGGGCCGGGCGATGGTCTGCAAGAAGCTGGACATGTTCCCGGTCGAATGCATCGCCCGCGGCTACCTCACCGGCTCGGGGCTCCTGGAATACCGCGAGTCGGGCACCGTGTGCAGCATCCCGCTGCCCGCCGGCCTCGTTGACGGATCGCGGCTGGAGCAAGCCATCTTCACTCCGTCGGCGAAGGCCGAGGTGGGTGAGCACGACGAGAACATCACCTACGACGCCGTGGTGGGCCTTGTGGGTGCGGACGTCGCGGCCGAGCTGAGCCGGCTGACCCTGGAGATTTACACCAAGGCCGAGGAAATCGCGCGCCGTCGCGGCATCATCCTGGCCGACACCAAGGTGGAGTTCGGCCTCGACGCGGCGACCGGCGTGATCACCCTGGGCGACGAGGTGTTGACCCCGGATTCGTCCCGCTTCTGGGATGCGGCCACATACCAGCCCGGGCAGGCCCAGCCCTCCTACGACAAGCAGTACGTGCGCGACTGGCTGACCTCGCCGGAATCCGGCTGGGACAAGGCCTCCGACACGCCTCCGCCGGTCCTTCCGGCCGACGTCGTGGCGCGCACGCGCAGCCGCTACGTGGAGGCCTACGAGAAGCTCACCGGCCGCACGTTCGCCTAGAGGGGCGGCGCGGCGTCAGTGTTCCCGCGGCGTCAGTGCTCCCGCGGGAGCGCGGGAGCCGCGCGGGGCTATGCCTCCGCGGAGGCGGCCTCGGCCCGGCGCTGTGCCAGCTTGATCTCGAGCACGGCATCGAGCGCCTGCTGGACCCGGTCCGAGGCGCCGGCCGCGCTGAACTCCTTCTGGGCTTCCTCCAGGTACACCAGGGCCTCGGCGGACTCCCCGGCAGCCTTGAGGGCCTTGCCGAGCAGCAGCGAGACCTCGCCCGCCGTGTGCCGGGCCAGCGCCTCGCGCTCGGCGTGGATCTCGCGCAGCTTCTGGACGGCGGCCACGATGTCGCCGGTGAGGTAGAGCCAGCGGGCCCGGATGAAGGCGACCTCGAGCTGGTCCGTCTTGTTGCCGCCAACAATGGAGAGGGCCAGTTCGGCGCGCTCAATCGATGACAGGGTTTCGGGTTCAACGATTCCCGAGGACAGGCGGACGGCGGCGGAGGCCTTGTTGAACCGGGCCCAGAGGTCGATGTCATTCGCCGGGGAGAGCAGCCTGCCGGCACGCTCGTGGTACTTGATCCCTTCCGGGTAGTCGTGGCGCATGAAGGCCACGTTGCCGATCACCCACGCCACTTCGCCGGCGAGCTGGGACATAGAGTGGTCGTCCATCTGCTCGTTCATGGCCTGGCAGTATTCCCAGGCCTCGTCCAGGCGGCCGCTCTCGGCCAGGGCGCCGATGAGGGCGCGGAGGGCGCCGATGATCATCGTGGAGCCCTTGGGCAGCTCGGCACAGAGCCGGACGGCTTCCTGGGCGTGCTCGACGGCGGCGGTCAGCTGTCCCTGCCCCTGCGAGGCTGCGGCGAGCATCTGCTGGGCACGGACGCCGAGTCCGGCGGACTCCGCGGCCATGGGGTGTTCGAGCAGATTCTGCACGACGTCCTTGCACTCCTGCCAGAGGCCCTGCTTGATCAGGCACTCGGCCTGCATGTAGGTCATGTTCCACCATGCGCTGGTGTTCTTGGCCTCCAGGGCGATTTTGGCGGCGGCGGCGGCGTGGGTGGCGGCCACGGGGTAATCCCGCAGGTCCCAGGCCTGCCGGGCGTACAGTCCCGCGAGGACGTATTCTGCGTCGCTGACGGATACCGGCTGGCTCCACGCTTCGAGTGCCTTGGGGGCCAGTTCGAGCCGGCGGGCAAGCTCTTCGATGACATCGGCCGTCGGCTCGCGGCGTCCGGTTTCCAGCAGAGAAATGTAGCTGGGGGAGTACAGGTCACGGCCCAGTTCCGCTTGCGTCAGGCCCCTTTCGAGCCGTTCCGCGCGGAGCTTCTCCCCAAATCCGTTCCCCACGGATACCTCCTAATTCCGGACATTCTTTGTACTAAATGCTTGACAGTCTCTGTGGAAACCATTTTACAATGTGTGTCAACAAGGGTAGTGCTGACTTGGTTAAGGACCCCAACCCATATTGAGGAACTCTATGTTGAAGAAGATTGCAGCCGGCGCCGTTTTGGCGGGCGCACTGGCATTCTCCGCCGCGGCCCCGGCCGTGCTGTCCGCTGCTTCACTTACTGATGTCTCACACGTTGCCGCCGTCGGCAACTGGCCGGATCCCATGCGCGCGGCCCAGGCGGTGGGCAACTGGCCCGACCCCATGACCCACAAGCTGAACGTCGGCAACTGGCCCGATCCGATGTAACAGCCCCGATCCAACAGCAGAGCCCCGGGAGACTTCTCCCGGGGCTGTGTTGTGTCCGGAGCATCGTCCCTGTGTCGGGGATCCCCGCGCCGGGGAACCCTGCACCGGATCACCGCCTGCGCCGGACGCCAGAACAGGCAGGGAAACAAAAAGAGGACCCTCCGTGTGGAGGGCCCTCTTTTATCTATGGTCGGGATGACAGGATTTGAACCTGCGACCTCGTCGTCCCGAACGACGCGCGCTACCAAGCTGCGCCACATCCCGATCCGCTGCTTCAAAAGCAACTTCACAAGAGTATCCGATCAAGGCCCCGGATGTGAAATCGGGGATGCGGCGAGGCGGTGATGTGCCGTCATCACGGCCCCGGGGGATCAGACCAGCGAGTCTTTCCAGGCGCCGTGGAGCCTGGCGAAGGCGCCGCCGTCGCCGATCAGCTGCTCCGGGGTGCCGTCTTCGACGACGCGTCCGTCGTGCACCACCAGGACCCGGTCCGCCGTCTCCACGGTGGAGAGCCGGTGGGCAATGATCAGCGCTGTCCGCCCGACGCCGGATCCCTGGGGGCCCGATACGTCACCGGCGTCCGCCTCCCGCGTGCTGCGCAACAGCCCCGCGAGGCCCTGCTGGACCATGCGCTCCGACGGGATGTCCAGCGAGGACGTCGCCTCGTCCAGGATCAGGACGGGCGGGCGGGCCAGGAACGCCCGGGCGAAGCTGATCAGCTGGCGTTGCCCGGCGGAGACGCGGCCGCCGCGCTTGTTGACGTCCGTGTCGTAGCCGTCCGGAAGCTCCATGATGAAGGCGTGCGCCCCTACGGCCCGGGCCGCGTCCTCGATCTCCTCGCGGGAGGCTCCCGGCCGGCCCAGGGCGATGTTGTCCGCCACGGAGCCGCTGAACAGGAAGGCCTCCTGGGTGACCATGACGACGTTCCGGCGCAGGTCCTCGGTGGTGAGCTGGCGCAGGTCCACGCCGTCGAGGGTGAGGGACCCGGCCGAGACGTCGTAGAAGCGGGCGATCAGCTTCGCGAGGGTGGACTTGCCGGCGCCGGTCTGCCCGACGAGGGCGACCGTCTGGCCGGCGGGGATGTGCAGGTCCAGCCGCGGGATCACCACGGGGCCGTCGCCGTAGCGGAATTCGACGCCGTTGAAATCGATGCCGCCCCGCGCGTGCTCCAGGGCCACCGGGTTTTTCGGCGGCCGCACCGTGGGGACCTCCTCGAGCAGGCCCGAGACCTTTTCCAGTGCCGCCTGGGCACTCTGGAAGGAGTTGTAGAACATCGCCATCTGGTCCACGGGCTGGAAGAACCGCTTCGTGGACAGGATCAGGGCCAGGAGCACCCCCACCTCGAGCTCGCCGCTGAGGACCCGGAAACCGCCGGTGAGCAGCACGAGGGCCACGCACACGTTCCCGATCAGCACCAGCCCCGGCTGGAAGATGCCGTTGAGGTTGATGGAGCGGACCGTCGCGCGCCGGTAGTCCTCGGAGAGCCCGGCATAGCGCGCGGCGTTCTCGCCCTCCTTCCGGAATGCCTTCACGGCGCGGATGCCGGTCATGGTCTCCACGAAGTGCACAATCAGCCGGGCCGAGACCACCCGGGATTCGCGGAAGGCGATCTGCGAGTGCTTCTGGTACCAGCGGGCCAGGAAATACATCGGCACCCCGGCGGCCAGCACCAGCAGTCCACTGCGCCAGTCCAGGACGAAGATTGTCACGGCCGTGAACGCCATGAAGAGCATTCCCGAGGCCAGCGAGCTCACCCCCGAATCCAGGAGCTCGCGCAGGGCCTCCAGGTCCGAGGTCTGCCGGGCGATGATGCGGCCGGAGGTGTATTTCTCGTGGAATTCCAGGCTCAGCCGCTGCGTGTGGCGGAACACCCGGACGCGGAGGTCCAGCAGCATCGCCTGGCTCAGCCGCGCCGTCGAGGTCACGTACAGGGCTGTCAGGCCGGCCGCCACGACGGCCGCGGCGAGGTAGGCGACGCCGGCGAGCATCAGGGGGAGGCTGTCGCCGGCGCGCACGGCCGGCAGGGCGTGGTCGATCCCGAAGGCTATCAGCGCGGGTCCGGCGACCCGGGCGGCCTGGGACAGGACGACGGCGCCAATGGTCAGCCAGAAGCGCGCCCGGACGGGGCGGATCAGCGAGCCCAACAGAGCCAGGGAGCGGCGCCGCACGGCCTTGCTCTCATTCCTGCTGAGGTGCGCGTTGTCCTCATTGGCGGTGCCGAACGTTGCGCTGCTCATCGGGAAATCTCCTCGGACTGGTCCTCGAGGGCGGACAATTCTGAATCCAGGTCCCGCGGTTCCGTGTCCAGGCTGGCGATCACGTAGCGGTAATGGCTGTTCTTGGCGAGCAGTTCCGTGTGGGTTCCGACGGCGGCGATCCTGCCGTCCTCGAGCAGGGCCACGCGGTCGGCCAGCGCCACCGTGGAGGGCCGGTGGGCCACGATCAGCGTGGTGGTGTCCGCGAGGACCTCACGCAGCCGTGCCTCGACGAGTACCTCGGTGTTCACATCCAGCGCCGAGAGCGGGTCGTCCAGGACCAGCACGGCAGGTTTCGCGGCGATGGCGCGTGCCAGGGCGATGCGCTGCCGCTGGCCGCCGGAAAGGCTGAGGCCCTCCTCGCCGATCAGCGTGTCCACGCCGTCCGGCAGGGAATAGGCGAAGTGGGCCTGGGCGACGTCGAGCGCTTCCTCCAGGGCGGCGTCGCGGCCTTCCGCCGAGCCGGCGTCGGGCGCATCGCCGTCGGGAGCACCGCCGTCGGGGGCGCCGAGCAGCACGTTGTCCCGGACGGAACTGGAGAACAACGTGGTGTCTTCGAACGCGACGGCGACTACGGTGCGCAGGTCCTCGACGCCGAACTCGCGCAGGTCCACGCCGTCGATGGTGATGGAACCACCGGTGACGTCGTACAGGCGGGGGACCAGCTGGAGCAGGGCGCTCTTTCCGCTGCCCGTGATGCCGACCAGGGCCATGGTTTCGCCGGGCCGGATGTCCAGGGTGATGTTTTTCAGGATCGGCTTGTCCGGTGCGTCCTCGTACGCGAACGAGGCGTCGCGGAAGCTGAGGGCGCCCTTGAGCCGGGCCGGCCGGCGGGGCTGGTCCGGGCTGGTGATCGTGTTCTGCGCGTCCATGACCTCGAAGTGCCGGTCCACCGCGGACTTCGCGGTAAGGGCCATCGCCAGCAGCATGCCGCAGAACTCCACGGGCGCGGCAACCACGGCGGCGGTGGCGAAGAAGGCCACGAGCGAGCCGATGGACAGCTGGTCCGTCGAGGCCAGCAAGACGCCGACGACGAGCCCGGCGCCGAGGGCGAGCTCGGGCAGGAGCGTCACCACCAGGCTGAAGGTCGCCAGGTGCTTGGCTTTGGCGATCTCGGTCTGGCGGAGTTCCTCGGCCTGTTCGTTGAAGTTCTCCAGGGCTTCCCGGCTGCGGCCGAAGGCTTTCAGGACGCGGATGCCGTGGACGGATTCCTCGACCGTTGTGGCGAGGTCCCCGGCCTGGTCCTGGCTGCGGCGGGCCACCTTGCTGAACCGGGTCCGGAAGCGGAACCCGTAGATCATGATCGGCACGGCGGCGGCCAGGAAGATCAGGGCCAGCTGCCAGCTCATGGAAAACATCACCACGACGCCGATCACCACGGTGAGCGTGGTGACCACCAGCATGATGGCGCCGAAGGCCATCCAGCGGCGCAGGAAGTTCAGGTCCGTCATGGCCCGGGAGAGCAGCTGCCCGGAACCCCAGCGGTCATGGAAGGAGACCGTGAGCTCCTGAAGGTGCCCGTAGAGCGAAACGCGCATCCGGGTTTCCACTGTGGTGGCCGGATTGATCACGAACTGACGGCGCAGGGCCACGAGGCCGGCCTCGGCGATGCCCAGGACCAGGATCAGGAGCGAGGCGCCCCAGACGGCATCCGGGCTGCCGCCGGGCTGCAGGGACTCGTTGACCAGCACGCGCAGCACCTGGGGGATCGCCAGAGCCATGACACTCGCCAGCAGGGCGCACAGCAGGCCCATCACCAGCCGCGGCATGATTGGCCTGACGTGCGGATAGAGACGGCTGATGGAAGTGAAGAACGAACTCTGCTTGGCCATGCCTGCTTCTTAAGACGCCCGTGCGTAGGTAGCACATTGAATGTAGTTTCCTGTAGCAACTACCCTAGGCCATCGCGTGATCGGATTCACTCGTTGCGCGGCGGTCCCGGGATCTCGCCCAGTCATCACAGTCCGCAATGCCTGGCGGGCGGGCGCGTGGCGTTGCCGGACCCTTGCGACATGCCCAGTTTTGCGGCCCACGGATGGACATGTCCAGTGGTGGCCCGGACCGCGGTGGGACATGTCCAGTGTTGGCCCGGACCCCGTCGGGACATGCCCAGTGTTGGCCGCATGGAGTGGACATGAAGCCGATATGTCCAGTGCTCGCAACCGGGGGAGGGCATGTCCCGTGGGCGGGGGGCGCGCAGGGAGGGCATGTCCCGTGGGCGGGGGCGCGCAGGGAGGGCATGTCCCGTGGGCGGGGGCGCGCAGGGAGGGCATGTCCCGTGGGCGGGGTCGCGCGGGGAGGACATGTCCACACGTCAGACTGAATGGCGCCGCGCAGGGAGGGCATGTCCACCCGTCGGGCCGCAGACGCGGGCAGGACCGGGCGCGAACAGGCTCAGTCGCGGGAGGTCAGCGTGAGCAGCACGGCTTCGGGGCGGCAGGCGATGCGGACCGGCGCGAAGCGGGAGGTGCCGATCCCACCCGAGACGTTCACCGGCGTCGTGCTGCCGTTGCTTACCCATGTGTGCAGGCCCTTGGCCCGCCAGGTGGGAAGGTCGCAGTTGGTGACCAGAGCCCCGTATCCCGGGACGCAGATCTGTCCGCCGTGGGTGTGTCCGGCCAGGAGGAGATCGGCCCCGGCTTCGGTGAAGTGGTCCAGGACGCGCTGGTATGGCGCGTGCGCCAGCGCGACGCGCAGGTGCGGGTCGGCGGCCCGGCCCTTGGTGCCGCGCGGCCAGCCGGCGTACCGTTCCAGGCGCAGGTGGGGATCGTCGACGCCGGAGAAATCGAAGCGGATGCCCCTCAGCACGACGGACTGGCAGCGGTTGGTCAGATCCACCCAGCCGGACATGCCGAACTCGGACCTCAGCCGCGGCCAATCGAGTTTCTCCGGGTCTTTGCGCTGGGCCGAGGGTCCGCGCAAATATGAGGCGGGGTTCTTGAAGCTCGGGCCGAAGTAGTCGTTCGAGCCGGGGACAAACACGCCGGGGAAATCCAGCAGGGGGCGCAGGGCCGCCAGCAAGGGTGCCACGCCCTTGGCATGGCTGAGGTTGTCGCCCGTGTTGACCACGAGGTCCGGCCGCAACTCCGCAAGGGAGGAGAGCCACTGGGCCTTCCGGTGCTGGCCCGGAACGAAGTGGATATCGGAGAGGTGGAGGATCCGGAATGGGCCGAACCCGGCCGGCAGGATGGGAACGATTTCTTCCCTGAGAACGAACTGGTTCTTCTCCCACAGCCCGTACCCCGCGGTTGCCGCCCCTGCCGCCGCACCGAGCGCCGCGGTCACGGCAAAGCCGCGTCCGATGTTTCGAACGCGGCTCGCCAGATCATTTCCCGGGATCAACGGCTACTTCTTTTTGCCGGACGACTGTGTAGGTGCCGGCGTCGGGTCGGCGGACGGTTCCGTGGCCGGCGCGGTGCTCTCGCTCGTCGGGGTGGTGGCCCGGGGCGTGGTCACCGGCGCCGGCGAGTACAGCATGCTCGACGGCGGAGCAGGGAACGGATCGGTGCCGTACGCCGGCGCGACCTGGGCCATGTAGTTCGAGAACTGCGGTCCGGCGATCATGTAGCCGTCGATGCCCTTGTAGAAGTTGCCGTTGATCGTGACATTCTGGCCGGCCCGCTGCTGGTCTCCCAGGGGATCGCCAAACCACGTGGCGGTCGCGAGGCCCTTGGTGTAGCCGGCCACCCAGGTCGAGCTGTTGTTGTCATTGGTTCCGGTCTTGGCAGCGATCGGGAAGCTGGTCCGGGTCGAAATCCGGGGCTGGATCAGCGAGCCCGAACCGCGGTTGAGCACTTCCTGCATGGCGTACGCGACGCCGTGGGCCACGTCGGGGTTGACCGCATCCTTGCAGTTCGGTGTCTGGGCCGGCAGTTGGGCGCCGGTTGCGTCCGTCACCGAATCGATGGCCATCGGCTCGCAGTACTTGCCGTCATTGGCGAAGGTGGCGAACGCGCTGGCCATGGTCAGCGGCGCCGTCTGGGTGGCTCCAATGAGGTTGGAGAGCCGGGTCATGTTGACCTGGGGGTTGGGGCTGTCCGGGGTGGGCAGACCGCCGTGGATCCCGACGGCGTCGACGACCTTCTGGATCCCGCAGAGGTCCACCTGGGCGGCAGAGGCGAAAGTGATGGTGTTGATCGAGTTCGCCAGCCCGTCAAGGACAGACATGTACTTGTAGTGGTTCTCGTCGGCGTTCTGCAGGTCGTGGGTGCCGGCGGTGCTGTCGTACGAGTCGGTCGTAGGCGTCGGACACGTGTTCTTCCACGGGAATCCGGGAGAGTACCGGCGCACTGCTCCGTTGAGCTGCGTGCTCATCGACTTGCCCTCATTGAGCCATTCCGCAAATGTGAAGGGCTTCATGGTGGAGCCGGGCTGGAAGCCGCCGAGGCCGTTGAGGTCATTGCCCTTGGCGTCCTGGACGTCCACGTTGAAGTTCTGCGTCTGGTCGAACTTGCCGTCGGCCGGGAACCAGACGGTGTTCTGGGCCATGGAGACGATCTTGCCCGAGCCCGGCTGGACGGACACCAGGGCGGCGCCCCACTTGTCCGGGTTCGCGCCGGCCGAACCGTCAACCTGGGCCTGGGCGACGGCCTGGGCCTTCGGATCCAGTGTGGTCTTGATGGTCAGGCCGCCGCGGAAGATCTTCCGTTCACGCTCTGCGGCGTCGGCACCGTAGGCCGGGTTGTTCAGGAGCAGGTGGAGCACGTAATCACAGAAATACGGCGCCGTCTGCGAATAGGCGCAGCCCTGGCGGGGCTGGGTGACCTTGGTTTCGACCGGAGTCGCGACTGCTGCATCGTAGTCGGCCTGTTTGATCTTGCCCTGGGTGAGCATCGCCTTGAGTACGAGGTCGCGACGGACCTTGGCGTTCTCCGGATTCGTGATCGGGTCATAGAAGGAGGGGCTGTTCACGACACCGGCCAGCAGGGCCGCCTGCGGCAGGGTCAGGTCCTTGGCCGTGGTGCTGAAGAAGAACTTGGACGCGGCTTCGATGCCGTAGGCGTCCCGGTTGAAGAAGACGATGTTCAGGTAGCCCTCGAGGATCTGCTCCTTGGTGAACTTCTTTTCCAGCGCGATGGCCAGCTTCATCTCACGGAGCTTGTCCCCGACGCCCTTGTTGACGCCGTTGAGGAGGACCTCGTCGCCCTTGCCTTCGGCCTCCAGCGAGGAGTTGATGACGTTGTTCACGTACTGCTGCGTAATGGTGGACGCGCCCTGCTTGTTGCCGCGGGCGGTGCTCACGAGGGCGCGCAGGATGCCGGTGGTGTCCACGCCGCCGTGCTCGTAGAAGCGGCTGTCCTCGATGGCGATGATCGCGTCCTTGATGTGCGGAGACATCTGGTCAAGCGAAACGCGGGTCCGGTTCTCCGCGTAGAGGTTGGCGATCACGCTGCCGTCGGAGGCCAGGATCGTGGTCGACTGGCTCGGCGGATCGACCTTCAGCTCCGCCGGAAGGGTGTCAAAAAACTGGATGGAACCGCTTGCCGCGCTGCCTGAAACGGCTGCCGCGGGGACCAGGAGGCCTGCCACCAGGACGCCGCAAATGGCGCTCACGCCCAGGAAAAGAAAGATCTTTCCGAGGGTGGTGGCCGTATCGAATAAAGGGTTCTTGCCAGTCGCCATGTTTTCCACTTTACCGGCAACGACTAGGCTTTATGTCATGACCAAATGGGAGTACGCCACGATTCCGCTCATTATCCACGCCACAAAGCAGATCCTGGACCAGTGGGGCGAGGACGGCTGGGAGCTCGTCCAGGTCGTTCCCGGGCCTGACGGAAACGGCCTGGTTGCCTACCTGAAGCGGGAGAAGCAGTAGCCATGAGCAACCCCTCAGAAACCGCTCCGGCCACGTCGGCCGCCGCGGGAAACACCTCCGAAAGCGCCGCAGGCGCAGCGGCCCACGTTAACGGCGCGGGCGCGTCATCCGCCGTCGAACAGCGCCTGGCCGAGCTGGGCCTCACGCTTCCCGAGGTCGCCGCCCCGGTCGCGGCGTATGTTCCCGCGGTCATCTCCGGCAACCACGTCTACACCTCGGGGCAGCTGCCGTTCATCAACGGCAAGCTCGAGGCCACCGGCAAGGTGTCCTCCGGCTCCCAGGGCGCCTCCGACGAATCCACCGTCTCCCCGGAAGACGCGAAGGCCTACGCCGCCGTCTGCGCCGTCAACGCCCTTGCTGCCGTCAAGAGCGTGATCGGCGACCTCGACCGGATCACGCGGATCGTCAAGGTTGTCGGGTTTGTTTCCTCCGATCCTTCCTTTACCGGCCAGCCCGGCGTCATCAACGGCGCCTCGGAGCTGCTGGGCCAGGTCCTCGGCGACGCCGGCCAGCACGCACGCTCCGCTGTCGGGGTCTCTGTCCTGCCGCTCGACTCGCCCGTCGAAGTCGAACTGATCGCCGAATTCGCTTAGAAGGCCGGTCACTTCGTTGCCTCAGTTAGCACGTCGCTTGTTCGTTCTGCCCCCCGATCTCGAGGGAGCAGCCCGGAGCTGGATTGAACACGGTGAGCGGACGCCCCGCGCCCCCCGCCTGGCGTCCTCGGTGATCCTCCTGCGGGATTCGCCCACAGGCCTGGAGACCTGGCTCGGCTACCGGACCGGCTCTTCCCCGCTCGGTGTCCTCGCCTTCCCCGGGGGATCGCTGGAGGCGTCCGACGACGACGCCGTCGGCTGGCTTGGCCCCTCGCCCCAGCATTGGGCCGAGCAGATGGGGACGGACGACGTCGGGCTGGCGCGCCGCCACGTTGTGGGCGCCATCCGTGAGCTGTTCGAGGAGACCGGCCTCCTGCTGGCGGGCCCCGACCTGTCCACCACGGTGGAGATGACCTCCAGCGCGGACTGGATGCGTGCCCGCGAAGCCGTGGCGGAGCAGGAGAAGTCCTTCACTGAACTGCTCGCCAAGCGGGGGCTCTCGCTGCGTACGGACCTGCTCAAGCCCCTGGTGAACTGGCTCAGCCCCGATTTCGCGCACCGCCGGTTCAACACCCGCTACTTTGCCGCCACGGTGCCCGTGAACCAGCAGCCGTCACTGCTGGCCAGCAAGGGCGTATGGGGTCGATGGGTGTGCGCCCGGAAGGTTGTGCTCGAGCGCGAAACCACGGCCCTTGGCGACGAGGTAGGGCAGGAAAACACCGTCGGACGGACCCTGGGCGAACTCCTGGTGCCGGGCTCGGAGATCATGCTCGAGAAGATGGCCAAGGCCAACGGCTGCATCGCCTACCTCAGCTACAAACGCAAGGCCCACGTCTACCAGCCGAAGCTCGTCGAGGAAGACGGCCGGCTCGTGCTCGAAGTCGAGGCCGCCACGACCGTCGCCGGCGAACCCCAGCGGGAACGCTAGGTCCGGACGCGCGCGTTGAAGGCAGCGGCCGCGGGGGTTGAAGTCAGTGTCCGCAGGGGACATGCCCTTCCCTGCTCCGCACGAATGGACATGTCCCTCCTTTGCCTGCCTGAGCCCGGGACATGCCCACGGGTGGCTCTGGCCGGTGGACATAGTGGCGTTATGCCCAGTCTCCGCAACCAAGGCTGGGCATGTCCCGCGGAGGCGGCAGCCAGGCCTGGCGTGTCCTTTTTCGCCTGCACCGCGTCAATGAGCACGAGTGGACATGTCCCTCCTTTGCCTGCCTGAGCCCGGGACATGCCCACGGGTGACTCTGGCCGGTGGACATAGTGGCACTATGCCCAGTCCCCGCAACCAAGAATGGGCATGTCCCGCAGACGAGTACGCGGACGAGGCCGGGGTTTAACAACAGAAGGCCGGTCCCGTTTCCGGGGCCGGCCTTCGTGGTTGCTGTGGATCCCTAGCGGGAACGCTGGCGCAGGCGCTGCATGTCGAGAATGACGACGGCGCGGGCTTCCAGGCGGAGCCAGCCGCGCTGCACGAATTCAGCGAGAGCTTTGTTGACCGTTTCGCGGGAAGCGCCGACCAGCTGGGCCAGCTCTTCCTGGGTCAGTTCGTGCGCGACCAGCACGCCGTCGGTCGCCGGTCGGCCGAAGCGGTCGGCCAGGTCCAGCAGCGCCTTGGCCACACGGCCCGGCACGTCGGAGAAGACGAGGTCGGAGAGTGAGTCGTTGGTGCGGCGCAGGCGGCGGGCCAGGGCCTGCAGTAGCTGGGCCGAAACCTCGGGGCGGGTGCGCAGCAGCGCGTTGAGGCTCTCGTTCTTCAGGCCGGCGAGACGCGTCTCGGAGACGGCGGTTGCCGTGGCCGTGCGCGGGCTGGGGTCAAACAGCGCCATTTCGCCGAAAAGTTCGCCCGGGCCGAGGATGGCCAGCAGTGATTCGCGGCCGTCCGGGGACGTGCGGCCAAGCTTGACCTTGCCGGAGACGATGAAGTAGAGCTGGTCACCCTGATCGCCTTCCCGGAATACCGAGGCACCGCGTGAAAGGTCCACCTCGGTAAGTTCGTCCGTCAGCAGACGGAACGCCTCGTCGTCGAGCGTGGCGAAAAGGGGTGCGCGGCGCAATACCTCGATATCCATGAAATCTCCTGACTAGCTGTGTCGGCTGGGGCGCTTCAGCCATTCTTTCAGAATTTTGGCGCTTCTGTGACGTAGTTGGCACCAAAACGCCCGAAGGGGCCGAAAGCGCACGGCCCGGGATGTCCGCGCAGTTCCCTATGCAGGCCGGCGGCCGGTCGGCAAACGTTCAGCTTACACCGGTACAATCGTCGCTGAACTGTCTGTGAGGAGCCCCCCGGTGTTTGGCTTGACCATTTTGGACCTGGCGTTGATTGTGGCGCTCTTGTCCTACCTGATCCACGGTCTTCGCAACGGCTTCCTTGTAACGCTCGGAGGCATCGCCGGATTCGCGGCGGGCGCGGTGGCCGCGTTCGTGTCCGTGCCCATTGTGAGCGGGCTCGTGGAGGACAGCGGCTGGCGCCTGACGGCAATCGTCGCCACCGCCGTCCTGCTGATGATCGTGGGAAACGGCCTGGGCACCATGATCGGTCGGCGCATCCGCAGCGTGGTCCCGTTCAGCCCGCTGCGGGCGGCAGACCGCCTCGTCGGCGGAGGCGTGAACGTGGTGGTGTCCGCCCTCGTGATGTCGATGCTGGCGTTCAGCATCGGGGCCCTGGGCGTGCCGTTGGTGTCCCAGCAGCTCGCGGAGTCAAAAGTCATCAGGTTCATCGACGGCGTGACGCCGACGCCGGTCAAAGCATCGATGGCCCAGTTGCGCTCGGCGGTGATCGGCGAGGGCATTCCCACCCTGCTGGACGGCTTCGGCCAGAGCCAGCCCGTTGCCATCCCGAATACGAGTACGGACACGCCGGCGCTGAACAAGGCAGCCGCGTCAGTACTCAAGATCGCCGGCACCGCCTACCAGTGCGGCCAGAACCAGACCGGAACCGGCTTCGTGGTCGCCCCCGGCCGCGTGGTGACCAACGCCCATGTGGTCGCCGGCGTCGACGAGCCCGTGGTGGAGACCCCCGGCGGCCGCGCGCTGCCTGGGCGCGTTGTGTACTTCGACTCCCAGCACGACCTCGCCGTCGTGGCTGTGGATGGCCTGCGCACGGAACCCCTGGCGCTGGCCGGTGACCTGCCGTCCGGCAGCGCCGCAGCCTTCGCCGGTTATCCGCATGGCGGCCCCTTCCAGTCCAAACCTGCCACGGTGCAGGACATCACAACCGTGCTGGTCCCGGACATCTACGGCAAAAATGCCGCGCCCGAGGACGTGTACCGGCTCGCAGGCGACGTGCAGCCGGGCAACTCCGGAGGCCCGCTCCTGACAATGGACGGGCAGGTGGCTGGGGTGGTCTTTGCCAAGGCGACCACTGAGTCCTCGCTCGGATTTGCGATCACCATGAATGACCTCGGCCCCGTCGCGGCCCAGGCGCCCGGGTTGGGCAGTGCCGTCTCGTCCGGACAGTGCATTAAGAAATAACGCTGCAGCAAGCACGGCGCAGCAAGAAAACAGCGGGACTGCCGCCCTCCGGTTAGAGCCGCCTTCGGTTGGAAGCGCCCTCCGGTTAGAGCCACTCCAGGCTCTGCCCGTGCGGGCCGGTGATGGCCGCCGGCTCGCCGTCCTGCAGCAACAGGAACCGGCCGCGGAGCCGGGCGTCATCCATTTCCGGGACGACGTTGGACCCGTCTGCCTGGGCAACCACCGTGTGGCCCTCGTTCGAGAGCCAGTGGCAACCACGCTCCGCCGCGAGATTGGCCATGGTCAGCCGGAACCGGGAGCGGCCCGCGGCGTCGAGATAGGCCATGACGGCGCTGTGGAATACCACCAGGGCGGCATCCGCCGGGGCGCGCCCCGCCAGGGCCACGAGCTGGTCGTTGAGGTCGCCGGCCACCAGCAGGGGCGGCCGTTCCTGGGCGATGGCGATCGCCTGGCGCAGCCGTTCGAGCCGGAACTCCTGCTCCGGCCAGACGAGGGCTTCGAGCCAGGCGACGTCGTCTGGGTTGCGCACGTCCAGCGGGTTGAGATCGATCCCGGCGCGCCACACCACACGGGGGACTTCCGCCGGAAGCGGCACCGGGCCTGAGGTGACGCAGCGCAGGACGGGGTACATGCCGGGCGCGGCGCCGGCCGGAAGCAGCCGCGTCGTCCGCTCCTCTGCGGCCGCCGCCGGGTCGGTGCCTGCTTCCGCAGCGTCGCCGTCGGCCCCCGCTCGGACAAACTCGTATCCATAACGGTCAGGGAACAGGGCCAGACCGGCGGAGGCGCCCACCTCGATGAGGGCCAGGGGCCGGTCCTCCACGGCCGAAATCTGCGCCAGCGACGGCAACAAGGTGGCGCAGCGTCCGGCCTCGTTCGTCTGGGTGGCCCGCGAAAGGACGATGTCCGAGACCTGGGCCCAGTGCTCTTCCAGGAAAATCCGAAAATCGCGGTAGGGGCTGACCTGCGCGCCGAGGAACCTCGCCGCGGCCAGAATCAGCAGCGGCTGGCGCTTGTTGTGCGGCCACCGGTCGATCCGCCGGATCAGCTCGGCGTCTCCGGCGATCCCCACGGTCCACGCCGCATAGCACGGGGAGGAACCGGGCGCATCGACCGTGCCGCAGTGCCGGTACCACTGTGCTGTGTCTGACTCCGTGGCCGACCCTGTGTCTGACCCCGTGGCCGATTCCCCAGACACCGCTTCTGGCTCCGCGGGGGACATGCTCAGTCCTTGTCCGCGTGCAGCCCGGCGAGGTATTCGACCGCGAAGCGGTAGCCCAGAATCCCGGCGCCGGCGATCACTGCCTTGCTGACATCCGAAAGGTAGGAATGGTGCCGAAAGGCCTCGCGGGCGTGAACATTGGTGATGTGCACCTCGACCGTCGGCAGGGCAACAGCGGAAATCGCGTCCCGGATGGCCACGGACGTGTGCGTGTAGGCGCCGGCGTTGATCACGATTCCCACCGCCGTCCCGCGGGCGGCGTGAATGGCGTCCACCAGGGCACCCTCGTGGTTGGACTGGAAGCACTCGACGTCCAGGCCGTGTGCCGCACCTGCGTCTTTGGCGAGCTGTTCGACGTCGGCCAGCGYCGCCGTCCCGTATTTCTCCGGCTCGCGGGTGCCGAGCAGGTTCAAATTGGGTCCGTTGAGTACCAGAATGGTGCCGCGGCCTGCGCCGCTGGCGGGGGTGGCTTCAGTCATGTCTGCAAATCTATCGCGCCGGGGGCCCGCGCCCGCTGTTCATGACCAGCCCACTGTCCGTTCCCGGGGATGTTGATGGCTGCTGCGGCCTCAGCCGGCAGGATCAACGACGACGGCGGCGCGGCCCACCAGGGTGGGCGGCGCCGCCGTCGGCAAACCAGCGTCGAAGGGGGCGCCGGCTATTTCTTCAGTGATTGCGCAATCTGGGCCATGACCGTGTTGTCCGCCAGGGTGGTGGCGTCGCCCACCTCGCGGCCTTCGGCGACGTCTTTGAGGAGGCGGCGCATGATTTTTCCGGACCGGGTTTTGGGCAGTTCGGGGACGATGAGGATGGTTTTGGGTTTGGCGATCGGGCCGATTTCCTTGCCGACGTGGTTGCGGAGTTCGGTGACGGTGTCCTCGCCGGAGTCCACGGCGTCCCCGCGGAGGATCACGAAGGCGACGACGGCCTGGCCGGTGGTCTCGTCCGCGGCGCCGACGACGGCGGCTTCGGCGACCGCGGGGTGGGACACGAGGGCGGATTCGATTTCGGCGGTGGAGAGCCGGTGCCCGGAAATGTTCATCACGTCATCGACCCGGCCCAGGAGCCAGATGTCGCCGTCCTCGTCCTTCTTGGCGCCGTCGCCGGCGAAGTACATGGTCTCGAAGCGGGACCAGTAGGTCTCCTTGAACCGTTCCGGGTCCCCCCAGATCCCGCGGAGCATGGCCGGCCAGGGTTCGCGGATCACCAGGAAACCGCCGTGCCCGTTGGGCACCGACTCGCCGGTCTCGTCCACGACGTCCACGGCGATGCCCGGCAGCGGGACCTGCGCGGAGCCGGGCTTGGTCGCGGTGACACCCGGCAGCGGGGCGATCATCTGCGCCCCGGTCTCGGTCTGCCACCAGGTGTCCACGATCGGGGCGGGGTGCTCTTTCTTCTGCCCGTTGTTGCCGTTGTTGGCCCCGATGGTCTCGCGGTACCACATCCAGGCCTCGGGGTTGATGGGTTCGCCCACCGAGCCCAGGACCCGGATCGAGGACAGGTCGTATTTCGCGGGGATGTCGGTGCCCCACTTCATGAACGTCCGGATCGCGGTCGGGGCGGTGTAGAGGATGGAGACCCGGTATTTTTCGATGAGTTCCCACCAGCGGCCCTGGTGCGGGGAGTCCGGGGTGCCCTCGTACATGACCTGGGTGGCGCCGTTGATCAGCGGGGCGTAGGCGACGTAGGAGTGCCCGGTGACCCAGCCGACGTCCGCGGTGCACCAGTACACGTCGGTCTCCGGGTGCAGGTCGAAGACCGCCTTGTGGGTGTAGGCGGTCTGGGTGAGGTAGCCGCCGGTGGTGTGCAGGATGCCCTTGGGCTTTCCGGTGGTCCCGGAGGTGTACAGGATGAAGAGCGGGTGCTCGGCGTCGTGCCCGGCGGCCGTGTGCTCGGGTGAGGCGGCGCCGACGGTGTCGGCCCACCAGTGGTCCCGGCCCTCGTGCCAGTCCACCGCCTGTCCGTTGCGCCTGACCACCACGACGTTCCGCACCGTGTGACCGGCACCGGCGAGGGCTTCGTCGACGGCGGGTTTGAGCGGGCTGGGCTTGCCGCGGCGGTAGGTGCCGTCGGCGGTGACGACGAGTTTGGCCTCGGCGTCATCGATCCGGGACCGCAGCGCCTCGGCGGAGA